>JANLRK010000253.1:0-27029 GCA_031361585.1 Pirellula sp.
CACGGTTCAACGTCGGCGTTCCAAAATCTACGTGAACGATCGGCTCTTTGACAACCTGCCCGAGGTGTACCGAAGAATTTTCCCGAAGGTAGTTGAGGAATTCGAATCGATCAAAATCCCCGAGGAGAAGGATCTTGAAAAATGGGTGCTGACGCTTCGTGGCAATTCAAAGACCTTTCAATGCGAAGGAGTGATTCTTGAGTGCTCGCAAGCGTCGTATCAAGCTGCGGCCCGCAACCCTGGTTATGTAGTTGGCCCAGTTAAAAAGTTGTCTCGCCGGAGATAGCGAATTGGGCTGATTGTCGGGACTGAAAATCAATACTCTTCGTTTATCTGCGCCGCATGCCAGAGTTCCGTAAATCGAACTGCGACGTAGGAATTGAGGCCAGCACAGTAGTCGAGTCCCAATTTGTTGATTCGTATCAGCTGAATGACGTCATCCAAATCTCGGGGGCGATGTACGGCCGTCATACCACTAGCCAGTTTCAACTCAATCAGGGTCTTAAGGTTAACGAATGGAATTCCATCGTCGTGAGATTCCGAGACGGATTCTGGTTCCGGAAACGCAACTGCCTTAGGAAGCCCATCACCAGGAAACTCTCCAACGATCAACGCGTCCACATTCACATTGGTAACAGAGTCTTTGAAATTTTTTGACCCTTCGAATTTGTCGAGCCATCCAATGACCGATCCAACGCGCTTTGAATCGATGCAGATCATCGCGTCGGATGAGGATGTTAACATCCGATGTCGTTCGCTTGTGCCCATGTGCATTGGCCGCCATGGCTCCCGCGATTGCAAACGAAATACCCATTTCGCTAAGCGCTTTTGATAAACGACGCATCGTTTCGTGGATCGGTGACGTTTCCAAGAAAAATTGATCGGCTCTCTTCGCAATTTGTAGAATCGATTCGGCCATCGGTTACTCGTTTTCGCGCTTTACTCGTTCACGGTTCCCATTAGTATATCGAACCAACATACGACAAGTCCGTTTTCGCTGCGAGATAATGGAAATCAAATCGCGTCTTACGCCATCGTCGCCCAATTCATGCGACTTCGGCTTTTGCGACTTCGAGGTCCGGATTCTACAGGTTTTCCCGTAGTGACGGGTGGGGACGTTGTTGACTGCGACTATTTGTCTCTTTGATTCGCTGACAACAAAATTGCAATAGAACGGTTAGCAGGATGTCGAAAGAACCCGACTCCTTGAAGTATCTTTTTCGAAGCTACCTTCCGTCAAGTCAGGGTAGCCAGTAAACTTTGCGAAAACCTTAAATGCACGCCAAGTGGCGTGGTGATTGCCAGAAAGAAGCGACACTTTAATCCATCATGCAACGATTTTTGTTCCCTCGCTGGACGAACAAATTCTTGGCTTTGCTAGGAGTTTTGGCTGCGGCCGGTGGCGCTTATGCCGGCGTTCTGTTCCTAGGTGTGACCAGTCCAGAAACCTTGAACACGGGGTATCGGCCTGAGCAACCTGTTCCATTTAGCCATGCCTTGCACGCAGGCGAACTGAAGATGGACTGCCGCTATTGTCACAATACCGTGGATAAATCAGCGCATTCGAGCGTCCCCGCGACGCAAACTTGCATCAACTGCCACAGTCCCAAGACTGCGGCGGGCGCTCCTGCTCTTTCTGCCGTTCACTCGGATAGCCTAAAACTCAAGCCCGTTCACGATAGTTGGCGAACAGGAGAGTCTGTGCCTTGGGTCCGAATTCATCGACTTCCTGATTTCGTGTATTTCAACCACTCAGCACACGTCAATCGTGGCGTTTCCTGCGTTACATGCCATGGACGCGTCGATCAAATGTCTATTGTTTACCAGGCCAAGGATCAATCGATGGCTTGGTGCATCGATTGCCACCGACATCCCGAGCCACACCTTAGACCAGTCGAAGAAATAACCAATCTTGCTTGGTCGGCTGGTACGGAAAAAGAGCAGTTTGAATTGGGCTCCAAGCTCAAAGAAGAGAAAAATATCAATCCTCAAGTCAATTGTGCGGTCTGCCACCGATGAGCCAATCTGGTATCGATCACCAAAAGCGTTATTTTCGTAGTCTCGACGAATTGCAGCAAACTCCTGAGTTTGAGCAGTTTTTGTCGCGTGAATTTCCACAAGCTGCGTCCGAATTCCCTGAGGGAGTTTCGAGACGTCGATGGCTTCAAGTCATGGGTGCTTCCCTGGCCCTGGGCGGGGTGTCGGGCTGTCGCTATAACCGCGAGGAGGTTGCAGCCTTCGTCATTCGTCCTGAAGGTCGGATTCAAGGTGTGGCTGAACGATTTGCTACCAATTTCGAGTGGGCAGGTCGAGCGGTTCACGCGCTGGTTACCAACCTAGAGGGTCGCCCAGTTAAGGTGGACGGTAATGCAGATCACCCAGCCTATGCCAACAGCCAACCAAGTGATTTCGCGAAGAATCCAAAGCTTCGCTCCGCCGGAACGGATGCGTTCACTCAGGCATCGATCTTGTCGCTATACGACCAGGATCGAATTGCAGGTGTTTTGCAGCGCCTATCCCCCGGTAAAGCACCAGAGCGTTTCGTCAAAGCAGATAAAAAAGTAGACCCGGATGATCACAAGAATTCGCTGAAGAGTTGGGACGAGTTCGGTCAGTATGTTGCTAGCGAAAGAGTCAAATTGGCTGCGTCGAATGGCGAAGGTCTTGCAGTTATTTACGAACCGACGCGCAGTCCATCGGTTCGTCGCATGCTTGCAGAAGTGATTAAGAAATATCCGAAAGCAACTTTGGTTCGCTATGAATCGGTGTTCTCGGGTGACGTTGCCAAAGCGATCGATGCTGCCGGAGCCGGTAAGTCCTCGATGGTCTACGATTTGGATCAAGCCAAGGTCATCGTTTCGCTTGATGCCGATTTGCTCGGCGCCGATTCCAACGCGGTGCATCATGCTCGTCAGTTTGCGAATCATCGTTCGCCCGTGGAGGCTGGCGATCGGCGGATGAATCGACTTTACTGCGTGGAGTCGCAGTATTCGGTTACTGGAGCCGCCGCAGATTTCCGTTTGGCGTTGCAATCCAGGCAGATCCCGTTCCTGCTCCTCAAGATTGAAGAGGCGATTGATGCAGGGGTTATTGTTGGGGACAAGGAAGAATCCATACCGTACAACAAACTCGCGGGAGTTGATCGCGTCAAACGAATCATTGAATGTATTGCCAGCGATCTACTGGCCAATAAAGGTTCGAGTTTGCTAGCCGTGGGGAGCCATCATCCCTTGCCGGTTCAACTCGCTGCCATCCGAATCAATGCCAAGCTTGGCAATGTTGGCAAGACCGTGCATTTCTATGAGGTTAGCAATGAGCTAGCAGGTGTGCCTTCGATCAAGCTCGATGATTTCGTAATGCGAGCGAAAGAATTCAGATCGCTTTGGATTCTTCCTCCCAATCCAGTCTTTACGGTCTCTGGCGACATTAAGCTCGCGGATGCAATCAAGACGATTGGCGATGTTGTTTATTTGTCCAACTATGACGACGAAACGTCCGAGTATTGTGCTTGGACCGTTCCGGCAACGCATCCTCTTGAAGCTTGGGGGGATGTGCAGGCGTCTGATGGTGTGTTAAGCATTGGACAGCCAATGATTTCGCCGTTGCTCGTAGGTAGCAAATCGGTCATCGAGTTCTTGGCAATCATGTTGGATCTGCCGGTGGTAGACGGCATGAAGATCGTTATGGAGACTGCCAGTCTACTGCTTGGCAGTTCGATCAGCGAACGCGCCTGGAAGGAATCCCTCCACATTGGTTTTGTGGCTGGCACAGGTGGAAAGAAGTTCTCAGGGGAACTTAAAGCCGACGGAAAGACCGTGAGCGGTGGCGGATTGTCGACAGCGACATATGCTTTGACTGACGGGCCGATCAAGTTGGAGTTGGATCCGAATAACTTAGAGGTTGTTTTGCGTCCGAGCGATTCGGTTTACGATGGACGACTAGGAAACAACGGTTGGTTGCAAGAGCTTCCGCAGCCGATCACGAAACTGACTTGGGACAACGCAGCGATTTGCAGTATTGGAACAGCGAACCAGCTCAAGCTAAAGCATGGCGAACTAGTCTCGCTTCGCTTGGTGGATTCGATGGTCAAGCTCCCCGTTTTCGTTGTGCCTGGACACGCGGAAGGATCGTTCACGGTCAATCTTGGCTACGGTCGAAGCAAGGCAAAGGGGGGTATCATTGCAGGAGCAGTCGGCACCAATTTGGCGTCCTTCCGTCGATGGAAGCAGGCGGCCATCTACACCGGTATCGAAGCTATTGGGACAAGTGAACCCTACCGGCTTGCAACAACCCAGGATCACTTCGCTTTGGACGAGATGGGGATGGCGGAGCAAGCCAAGAGGTCGCCCCAATTGGTTCGCGAAGGAACCCTGGACGAGTACAAATCCGATGCTGGCTTCACCAAAAAAACGGTTGAGAAGCACTTTGAAAACGAGTCTCTTTGGGCTGAGCCCAAGGTCGACACGAACCACAAATGGGGCATGACAATCGATTTGAACAAGTGCACCGGATGCAACGCATGCGTGGTCGCTTGTCAATCGGAAAACAATGTTCCAATTGTTGGCAAAGAGCAAGTGATTCGTGGCCGTGAAATGCATTGGCTGCGGATCGATCGCTACTTCCAGTGCGATCAGGTAGCCATGGCGACCGCACACGAGTCGTTCAAAGATCCGATCGACGCAACCATTGTGACGCAGCCCATGGCATGCGCGCATTGCGAAACCGCACCTTGCGAAGAAGTTTGCCCAGTGGCTGCGACGGTTCATACCGAGGAGGGCATCAATGCGATGGCCTACAATCGCTGCATCGGAACTCGCTATTGTGGTAACAATTGTCCGTACAAAGTTCGCCGTTTTAACTACTTCAATTACAACACGGAGTACGGCTACTTCTACGGTTGGCAAGACAATCGTGAGCAAGCCTCGCAGAAACTGCAGTCGATGGTTTTGAATCCAGAGGTAACGGTTCGCGGACGCGGCGTTATGGAAAAATGCACGTATTGCATACAGCGAGTCCAAAACGGAAAAATCAAAGCCAGAACGACGGTGGAAGGACGGGTTCAAGATGGCGACATTCGATCGGCCTGCCAAGAGGCTTGCCCAAGTCAGGCGATTATTTTCGGCGACCTGAATGACAAGACCAGTCGCGTCTATCAATCGCAGAGCGACTCAAGGGCCTATGCTGTTCTCGAAGATTTAAATATCAAGCCGAGAACGCTTTACTTGTCCCGAATCCGCAACGTACCCAAGCGACTTGCAACTGCAATTCAAACGAAACCAATTCGCCCCGGCCACGGGGATGACCACTCACACGAATCAGGTGACCATGGCCACCATAACTAAGAATTTTAACCCCCGAGAGATCGACAATACGGAAGATATTCCGGGTAGACGCGCGCCGTTGATCACTGGAAATCAATCCTACGCATCGATTACCGACATAGTTTGTCGGGTTGCCGAGGATCCGCAACCGATGCTGTGGTATATCCTTTTTGGTTTCTCGTCGATGACGGCGGTGTCGTTTTTGGGATTGATCGGATACCTGATCCTAACGGGTGTTGGTATCTGGGGTAACATGAACCCAGTCTTCTGGGCCTGGCCGATTGTAAACTTCGTGTTCTGGGTAGGTATCGCTCACGCAGGAACCTTGATTTCTGCGATCTTGTTCCTGTTCAGGCAGAATTGGCGGACGAGTATCAATCGTGCCTCAGAAGCCATGACGATCTTTGCTGTAGTTTGCGCTGGTATTTATCCCGGGATTCACGTTGGTCGGGCTTGGTTGGCGTTCTGGCTATTGCCTTATCCTAGTCTCAATTTGTGGATGTGGCCTCAGTTTCGAAGTCCATTGCTTTGGGACGTGTTCGCGGTTGGAACCTACGCATCGGTTTCGCTTGTCTTTTGGTATATGGGTATGATTCCCGACTTGGCAACTTATCGCGATAGGAGCAAGTCACCGTTGCGTCGAATGATTTACGGGATCCTGTGTCTGGGTTGGACGGGTTCGGCTCGGCACTGGCTGCGTTACGAGAAGGCATACACCCTGTTGGCCGCTTTTGCAGCCCCACTCGTACTGTCCGTGCACACGGTGGTTAGTTTTGACTTCGCCGTTTCGCAAGTAGCTGGTTGGCACACGACCATTTTCCCGCCGTACTTCGTGGCGGGTGCTATTTTTAGCGGGTTCGCAATGGTGGTGACGTTGATGGTGCCGGCGAGAGCGATTTACAAGTTGGAAAATTTGATCACGTTACGTCACCTTGAAAACATGAACAAAATTATTCTAGCTACCGGATCATTGGTTGGTTTGGCTTATGCTACCGAGTTCTTCATGGCTTGGTATAGTCAGAATCAGTACGAGTATTTCACGTTTTTCAATCGGGCATTTGGACCTTACTATTGGGCCTATTGGACCATGTGGACCTGCAACGTGATTTCACCCCAATTGTTTTGGTTTAAGAAAATTCGGACGTCCACTTTTTGGATGGTTGTGGTTTGCATCTTTGTGAACGTAGGCATGTGGTTCGAACGATTCGTAATCACTGTGACTTCGCTCAGCCGCGACTTCTTGCCGAGTTCCTGGGGCTACTTTAGGCCAACCTTGTTCGACGGCTTAATGTTCTTTGGTAGTTTCGGTGTCTTCCTGACGCTGTTCCTTTTGTTCTGCAGATTCCTTCCGACGATCGCCATGTCGGAAGTCAAAGGTATCCTGTCATTGACCTCGCATTCCGAACACGGCCATGATGGGTCGCACGGACATTAGCCAGAGATCTTGACAACTTAGTCGATTACCGGCCGCTAATTGGCGGCCAAGCCAAATACCAATAAAAACTGTCGCCAACCGATACCAACCATGAGTGAGCACAAGCCACGCAAATCGATCGAAAAGAAAATGCCTAAGGCGTTTGGCTGGATGGCTGAATACCAGGATGAGCACGGCTTGTTGGCAGCAGCGCGTAAAGTTCGCGACTCCGGCTACACGAAGACCGATGCGTTCACGCCATTCCCGGTGCACGGAATAGATGAAGCCCTAGGGATAAAGCCAACCGTTTTGCCTTTCATTGTTTTGTGTGCTGGATTCACTGGTCTTGGTACTGCACTATTGATGCAATGGTGGATGAACGGTGTCGATTATCCGTACATCATTTCGGGTAAGCCGTTTGGGATTACCCCGGCATCCATTCCGGTTACCTTTGAATTGACCGTATTGTTTTCGGCATTCACCTCTTTTCTTGGAATGATTGCGTTAAACAAACTTCCGAAGTTCAGCAATCCTGTCTTCACGAACCCGCGTTTTGATCGCGCTACGAACGATCGTTTCTTTTTGTATGTGGAAGCGACCGACAAGTATTACAATCGCGAGTCCGTGAAAGAGTTGCTCGGGGGTACGCAGCCTGATTCTTTGGATGAAGTTTTGGAAGACACGACGCCTAGTGCACTGCCGCAGCCAATCATATTAGGTGTACTCTTGATCGTGGTCGCAGGATTGATTCCAGCCATGATTATCTTGAACATGCGAGCTGGATTCAGTACTGCTCCAAGATTTCACTTGTTCTTCGACATGGACTTTCAGCCCAAGAAAAAAGCCCAGCAAACGACGACCATCTTCGCTGATGGCCGGATCATGCGTCCGCAGGTCAAGGGGACTATCGCTCGCGGGCAATTGGAAGAACAGGACCCGTTTTATTTGGGTTATGACCCATCTAAAATGACTATGCTGGAGGAGAGCGCCTCGGGTGTCATGTTTGTCTCCACGCAAACGCCTACTGCAAGCCAAGACGGCAAAACGGATGGCCAACAACCAGCCGCTGCGCCAGAAGCCCCTAAATTGCCATGGATCGACACGCTTCCAATCGAAGCCAATGAAGACAACATGAAGTTCGGCAAACTGAAGTTTGATACCTATTGCTCGGCTTGCCATGGGTACGCTGGATTTGGCGATGGACTGGTTCACAAACGTGCGGATTCACTTGCGCAAGGCTATTGGTTACCGCCAACTTCCATGCACATCGATCGAGTACGCAATCAACCCGTTGGACAAATATTCAATACGATTACCAAGGGGCAAGGGAAAATGGCTTCGTATGCTTCGTCTCTGTCGCCCAAGGAGCGTTGGTCGATTGTTCTTTACATAAGAGCTTTGCAACGGTCCCGCAATGCAAACATGGACGACGTTCCAGTCGAGATGCGTTCTTCCTTAAATGATTTAGCAACGCAAGTAAAAACAAACCCAGAAGCAACTAAGTAGCGATAGTCTCATCGACTATCGCTCGACAATCCATTGAACAAGACCATCGGTATCCCGCAGCCGCGACGAAGTGAAATGAACCTTAACTACGACAAAGCCACAATCGAGCTCCCTCAATCATGGCGAGCCAAGGCACCGATCATTCTCTCGGCGGGACTAATCTTGTTGGTTGTCGGCCTGGGCTGTGCATTTCTAAGTCCAGCCAAGGGTGGGGATAATTCGCAGGGCTTTAGGTATTTGACGCACTCCTATCTGGCAAATTTCGTCTACGTTTTTTCGTTCACCTTGGGTGCCTTGTTTTTCATTCTCATGCAGTTTTTGACGCGCGCAGGTTGGAGTACTTCCATCCGTCGATTGGCCGAGATTTTAATGATGATGATCCCCTATCTGGCGATCCTCTTTGTCCCAATCATCGTCATGCTTTTTTGGGGCAGTTCCGCTTTATATGAATGGAATGCAAAACCATCTGAAATGCCCAATAGCGTGATCGCCTCCAAGGCAGCTTTTTTTCTTACCGCTAAATTCTTTACCATACGTACCGTCGCATATTTCACTTTTTGGATCCTTGCAGCCAGTTGGTTCTTCCGACTTAGTCGGCAGCAGGATGAATCAGGCGATATCGAGTTGTCCTTGATCCGACAGAAGTGGTCTGCTCCGTTGATCATGATATTTGCGCTTTCGGTCAGCTTTGCCGCGTTCGATTGGTTAATGAGCATTGATGCGGATTGGTACAGCACCATTTTCGGCGTGTATTTGTTTTCGGGCAGCATGATGGGATTCTTTGCTCTGATGATCATTATCAGCATGCTGTTACAGAATGCTGGCAAAGTTCAAAAATTAATCACGGTTGAACATTACCATGACATGGGTAAATTTACTTTTGGTTTCGTCATGTTTTGGTCGTACATTGCGTTCTCGCAATTGGTACTAATTTGGTACGCAAACATTCCTGAAGAAACCTACTGGTACAAAGTTCGTTTGGAGGGAAATTGGGCTCCATTTTCCTATGGACTAATCGCCGTTCACTTCATCATCCCGTTTTTGTACTTGATGAGTCGGCACGTGCGTCGCAATCGAACCGCCTTAGCTGTAGGCGCAGCCTGGGTACTCTTTGCACACTGGTACGACATGACGTTTCTGGTGATGCCAAATGCTGGTTCATTAGAGTTTTTCCCGATGTTTGGGCATTTGCTGGGTGGCATTGGAATGCTTTGCATTTTTGCGGCCATGTTTATACAGCGGGCTTCCGGCGTTCCTTTGGTTGCAATGCGCGATCCGAGGTTGCCCGAAGCATTGTCCTACGCCAATCCAATCCTGTAACTAAAATACCATGGCACGATACGACGACCTGAATACAAAAATGATCGCCTACGCAACAGTGTTGAGCGTGGTCATCTTGGTGATTATTCTGCAGGGGGTGCAAGCCCTGTGTTACAACATGTTGAACTTCGAAAACGCGAGAAAAGATACCCCAATAATAGACGCCGCGACGAAAGCAAAGAGTGAACAGTTGCTATCGCTTAACGGTTTCAAAACAGCGGAGGTAGTTGATGAGACCGCCCCGCCACCAAAAAAGGGGGAAAACCCAGCAATGAAACCGGTGATTCGCATACCTGTTAGCGAAGCTCAGAAATTGATTTTAAAGGAACTGGCAAACCCTAATGCTGTCATACCTGTACCGGGTGCGTGACGTCATTGGCTAGATAACGATAAACTAATGTTTAACTACTGTACTAAAGCCGTTCGATTCATCCTAGTGGGAGGTTTTTGCCTCTTTGGAATGCCGCTTGCTTTGGCAGAAGAGGACAAAATTCCGGAGCGGCTAGACGGTGTATTCATCAAAGAAAAGCTTGGAGATGACATTCCACTAGATGTTCAGTTCATGAATGAGAAAGGTGGGCTAACCACTTTGGGAAATCTGTTGAAGGATGGGAATCCTCTCATTCTGACACTCAACTACAGCGATTGTCCCGGATTGTGTGTTGCGCAGTTAAACGGCTTGGCCAAGGGTATCAATGAGGTCGGCTCGTTGAGTCTGGGTAAGGACTTTAAGATGGTTTCGCTTAGTATCAATCCCCGCGAAGGGCGGGAGCGTGCGGCAGCGACGAAAGAAAAGTATTCGGAGAGCTTAGCAAGCAATCATGATTCTAAAGGATGGAGTTTCCTGGTTGGTTCCGAATCGGATATTCAGCGGATTACTAAGGCTGTTGGGTTCAACTATACGTACGACGCCAAACACAACCGGTACAACCACGCGGCAGCCGCGATTTTTATTTCACCAAAAGGCCGAATCACGCGATATCTTTATGAAGTGGGATTCAGACCGGAGACGTTGAAAATGGCACTGGTCGAGGCTGGCGAAGGAAAGATCGGCTCTTACTTGGATGCGTTTGTCCTTCGTTGTTACCATTACGATGCCAATGAGAATCGGTATTCCGCCAACGCTCGAACGCTTCTGTCGATTACAGCTGGTCTTTTCGTCACAATTGGTGTTATTTCGTCCTTACCATTTTGGATTTCGTGGAGACGCAAGAGCGCGACAATTGGTCACGCGACACGGGATCGACATCTGCCTACAATGAACGAAACAACTTCACAGTCTAACTAATTCCAATGATACCATCACTATTTGCCGATATAAATGAGACGTTTTGGTTTCCAAAGCAAGCGTCCACCTTTGCCCGAGACGTGGATTTCCTCTACGACGCGATTCTCTATATAAGCATTGCTTTTTTCATCCCAATTGTGTTTGCGATGATCTACTTCACGATCAAATTTCGTGAACGACCAGGCTACCGAGGGTCAATCGAAGCGTCACACAATACAACCATAGAAGTGCTGTGGTCCGTTGTGCCAACTTTAATTGCGGGCTGGATATTCTGGGAGGGATTATTGGGATATCTCGACATGCAGCGCCCGCCTCCAGCCGGCACGGAAGACGTTAAAGTCTTTGCAAAAAAGTGGAACTGGAATTTTAAATATTCGAATGGTGCGGAGAGTCCGGAGTTGCACGTGCCTGTTGGGCGAGCAGCAAAAATGATTATGCGATCAGACGACGTCTTGCACAGTTTCTATGTGCCAGCATTTCGCGTAAAGCGAGACCTAGTACCCGGTCGTTACAATTACACCTGGTTTGAGCCGACCATCGAAGGTCAATACGATTTGTTTTGTAGCGAGTATTGCGGTGACAACCACAGCACCATGGTTGCTAAGGTTTTTGTTGACAGCGAAGAGAAATATGCGAAGTTTTTAGCCGAAGCGATCAAAGAACCAGAAGACATTGTGGAGCGCGGAAAGTGGCTTTACGAGCGAAAGGCTTGCAAGGGATGTCACTATGCGGGTAAAGATGGTGCCTCTGGCCCCGGTCCTTCCTACAATGGATCTTGGGGCAAACCCGTTCCACTTGGTAAAGGTGCCGAGGGCAAAGATCAGATATTTGACGAGAACTATGTCACCGAGTCGATTCTAAATCCAGAGGCGAAAAAGAGAAAAGGCTACGAAGCGGCTGCCGCCATGCCCTCCTACAAGGGGCAACTGAAGGTGGAGCAAATAGAAGCGTTGATCGAATTTATTAAGTCGCTCGAGTCTCAAACGCCTCCTTCGAAAAAATAATCCAGCTCGAAACGAGCAAGAACATTTAAATGCAATTCAATTTACGGACAGGAATAAACCCATGAGTGTTGTTGCTAAACCAGTGACAATGCCGGCCCCAAATCTAGAGGCGGGCGAGGAAGACAACTACCTGACGCATTCGTCTGGTTTTTTAAGTTGGGCATTAACGCTCGACCACAAGCGTATTGGCTTAATGTATCTCACGTGTGTGATGTCCTCATTCGCGTTGGGTGGCGTTCTGGCTCTGTTGGTTCGTTTGCATCTTTGGAATCCTAACCTGGATGCAGCTCAAGCGTTGTTTTCAAATAAGCAATACAACCAGCTTTTCACGCTCCATGGAGCGGTGATGGTGTTTTTATTCATCATCCCAAGTATCCCAGCAGCGTTAGGAAATTTCTTGCTCCCGATCATGCTTGGTTCAAAGGACGTTGCCTTTCCGCGATTGAACCTTTGCAGTTTTTACCTGTGGGTTGCTGGGGCAGTCTTCTTCTTGTTCTCACTGTTTGCGACCGGTCTCGATACGGGATGGACGTTCTACACGCCTTATAGTATCGAAAGCCAGGGGCCAGTCGTCGCGGCAACGATGGGGGTGTTTGTCCTTGGATTTAGTTCGATTTTCACGGGACTCAATTTCATCGTGACCATCAATACCATGCGGCCGCCGGGAATGACTTGGTTTCGAATGCCGCTGTTCCTTTGGGCAATTTATTCCACGGCAATTGTACAGGTCCTAGCAACTCCAGTGCTTGGGATTACTATGCTCCTGTTGGCTGCAGAGCGCGTTTTGGGAATTGGGATCTTTGATGCCAAGTTGAACGGAGACCCAGTCGCCTTCCAGCACTTCTTCTGGTTTTATTCGCACCCTGCGGTTTACATCATGATCCTGCCAGCGATGGGGATCATCAGCGAGTTGATGAGTGTTCATAGCCACAAAGGCATTTTCGGATATCGAATGATTGCCTACAGTTCCGTTGCAATCGCCCTATTTGGATTCCTCGTCTGGGGGCACCACATGTTCACGAGCGGCATGGCGGATGTAACGACTATTGTGTTTAGCGCACTAACTTTTACCGTTTCTATACCTTCGGCTATTAAGGTGTTTAACTGGATCGGCACCATGTACAAGGGTACCGTTTCTTTGAACACACCGATGGTCTATGCACTGTCGTTTATCTTTTTGTTTACGATCGGTGGTTTGACGGGGCTGTTTTTGGGAGCGCTGTCGACAGACATGCACTTGCACGCAACCTACTTTGTCGTAGCCCACTTCCACTATGTGATGATGGGGGGGACACTCGTAGCGTTCTTGGGCGGGCTATTTCATTGGTGGCCCAAGATGACGGGCAAGATGTTCAATGATTTTGCAGGAATTGTTTCTGCGGTGATCGTTTTTGTTGGCTTCAACTTGACCTTCCTACCGCAGTTTGTGCTTGGTACTCGGGGAATGCCCAGACGGTACGCGTCCTATGCACTTGAGTTTCAGGACCTGCATCGGCTCTCAACCATCGGTGCAGTGATGCTGGGAATCGGCCTCTTGGTAGCAGCCGTGACACTATTTCATTCGTTGTTTTATGGACTCAAAGCTCCACGAAACCCATGGGGTGGCGCCACGCTCGAGTGGGAATGCTCATCTCCTCCTCCACACGACAATTTCAGTTCCGCACCAACCGTTGGTGATCCGTACGATTTCTCCAAGATCGAGTACGACCCAAAAACTGCTAGTTATTTTACGAAGAACTAACGGCGACGTTTGACACCCCATCAACTCAATTAACAAACTATGACTACTGCGGTCGCACCAGAACCAACGAAACATGAACACGATGCGCATGATGAGCATCCATCGTGGCTCGCACACCATTTCGACGATGCTGAGCAGCAATTCGATGCTGGAAAGATGGGGATGTGGCTCTTTCTGGTAACGGAGGTGCTCTTCTTCAGCGGTATGTTCTGTGCCTATGCGCTCTACCGAAATCGTAACCCAGAGGTGTTTCATTTTTGTTCCAGTTTTTTGAATGAGAAACTGGGCGCGATCAACACTGGGGTTTTGCTATTCAGTTCATTGACCATGGCTTGGGCAGTTCGCGCATCGCAGCTCAAAGAAACGAAAACGTTGATTGGGATGCTCGCTGCGACATTGGGATGCGCTGCGGTATTCTTGGGGGTCAAAGCTGTTGAGTACAGTCACAAATGGGGTATGGGGCTGTTTCCCGGAAAATTTTACGTGTCCCAGATTGCGGGCGCTCCTCATTCCAATGTTCCCTATCTGTGGTACTTGTCGATTCCACCTTTGCTTTTGCTGGTTTGCTTTGTTCTCTATTATGTTTACGGCTTCGTGTCTGCGAGCAAGTTCCATTTGAGGGTTGCTGGTCCGCTCGTGGTAGCTGCCCTCTGTTTTTTTGGAGGTGTGAAGCTCGGGCTTGTTCTCGAAGCCGAAGTCGAACATGGCGACGCGCACGGCGAGGCACATAGCACCGCACCTCATGATGATGCGCACTCTGGGGAGCACTCCCACTCTCCGGCAACCGTAGATTTGCTCGCATCGGATGTCGGACCGCTAAACGATGTAGCCTTGACACCTGCCGAGACGGTTACGCCGGAATCGACTGTCAACCAAAAGGGGATGGCAGGGCTCTTCTTTAGCATCTATTACTGCATGACCGGAGTTCACGCCTTCCACATTGTGGGAGGAATGATTGTGATAACCTGGTTGATCGTGAAATCGGCGCGGTTTGAATTTCATTCCAAGTACTACGGTCCGGTTGACAATGTCGGGCTCTACTGGCACTTGGTCGACTTTATTTGGATTTATTTATTCCCGTTGCTTTACCTGATCACTTAGGTCGTTGGCCCTCGATTCAGTCGTTCGTCCCAAATCGTACTTACATTGAAATCCACTTAGATAAAAACATGACAGCACCTACTGTTGAACACTCGCAGGACGCCGTCGGTCACGGCCATGGACACGATGGCGAATTCTCGCACCCGATGCCGATTTGGATGTTGCTGACAGTATTCGTGGCATTGCTTGCATTGACCATTTTGACCGTATTCCAATCCACGTTCAATCTCGGAAACATCGAAGTCTGGTTGTCGCTTTCTATTGCGACCATCAAGGCTGGGTTGGTGATCGCTTTCTTCATGCACTTGCTTTGGGACAAGCCACTGAATGTGATTATCATCCTCAGCAGTCTGGTCTTTGTTTCCTTGTTTCTCGGCTTCACAATGATGGATGCTCAAGGCTATCGAGAGAATCTGATTATGAATTCGACTCTTGATGATTCTCAACCCGCGGCTACGGAAGTTCCGATTAGCAAGTAGTTTCAAATGATATCCATCGAGTTCAACGGAACAGCTAGCCAAGTCGAACCAAAAATGACGGTGGCTGACCTGCTTCGATTGGCAAAGGTTGAAAGTCGATTCTGTGCGGTAGAATTGAATCTCGAAATTGTTCCCAAGGATCAGTACGAGGCAAAGCAATTGGCCGAGGGCGACAAGATCGAGGTCGTCACGTTGGTGGGTGGCGGCTGACATGCCTCTCGACGAACCATTAACCATTGGCAAGCATGTACTGAAGAGTCGCCTCATTGTTGGAACGGGCAAATACGACACAGTGCAGCTTATGAACGACTCGTTGGAGGCGAGCGGCTCGGACTGTATAACGGTGGCTGTGCGTCGCGAAAAGCTCTACGACAGAGAAGGAAAGAACTTACTCGACAACGCCTTCCTGTCGCGTTTCACTTTGCTCCCAAACACGGCCGGATGTTACACCGCTGACGATGCGGTTCGAGTCGCCAGGTTGGGTCGGGAGATTTTGAGGTCGTTGGAGAACCCAGGCGCGGATTGGGTCAAGCTGGAGGTATTAGGGGACTCCAAGACCCTACTGCCAGACCCCATTGCAACGCTGGAAGCATGTAAGAGGTTAGTGGGCGATGGCTTTCAGGTTCTATGTTACACGAGCGATGACCCGATCATGGCTGTTCGCCTCAAGGCAGCGGGTGCGGCCAGCGTGATGCCTGCTGGTTCGCCTATCGGTAGCGGCCAAGGGATTCTGAATCCAAATAATCTTCGCATTATTCTCGAGTATCTTAAGAGCGATGATCCTAGTTATCCTGTCATCATCGATGCAGGGGTCGGCACAGCCAGCGATGTCGCAATTGCCTTTGAATTGGGGGCCGACGGCGTATTGCTCAATACTGCGATTGCACATGCTCGCCATCCTGTTGCGATGGCCTCGGCTATGAAGCACGCAACGATGGCTGGTCGCTTGGCTTATCAAGCCGGTCGCATACCGCGTCGACTATATGCAACGGCAAGCAGCCCCGAAGAAGGACTGATCACTTCGCGACCGTGGTAACGTGTCCCGTCGGACGGTCGGGAAACACCGAAGAATTGAATTTGAGCAGTATCGGCGTGGAAGCCAGCACCCGCGTCCCGTCTGCCTAATCCCAAGAAATGGGGGTTCGGGAACACAGTGCCGTGATGGCTACCGACGCAATTGCCGAAGTGCAAGGTACAATAACGGTGTGGAAATATCTAATTCGTTGCATCTAATAGTTGCACATGGAATCGAAATGGGAAGTCGTTGGAGTCTAGAAACGGCATCTTACGGAGCATGATCAACCTAGAATCAGAACTACGAGAGATTGTCCGACTCTACAATCAGGAACGGGTCGATTATGCTTTGTGTGGTGGCATGGCGGTCGCGATTCACGCTGATTAGCTCGAGGAACTCAGGAACGCCAGCAGATTGCGCAACTCGCCATCCGTCAGAGAATTCACCAGTCCAGTTGGCATGAGAGATGTCTTCGATGCCTTTCGTTCCACGATGTCAGCGAGTTGAAAAGTGCATTCCTTGCCGGTAAGATCGAGGTAAATTTCGTCGTCCGCCGAACTAAGCAGAATGCCCGTGAAAACGGTACCGTTCTCAAGAAGAAGAACGGTAGGGTAGAACTCCGGAGCGACTTCGCGAGACGGTTCGAGAATCGATCGCAAGAGCGAGATCCGTTCGCCTTGCCTTGCGATGAAGCTCAGATCGGGACCGACCCCTTTGACGTTGCCGCGCCCGCTGTGTCGGTGGCACGCTGCGCACTGGGCTACCGTTGAATGGAAGATTCGGCGACCGGCTTCAACGTTCGGTTTGCCAGGCAAAGTGTCGAGTCGCTTAAGCCATGCTGCCGTGTCGTCCAAAGTTGGTCGGCCAGCGCTGATGGAGGCTGGGTCGAACATGGCGTTCACCAAGGCTTCGGAATCTGGATGAAGGTGCGACACATTCTTCAACGACAGCTTCGCTGCATCGTCGAGTTGTGACCGGCGCAACGCGCGCAGCGATTCGTCACGCAGAGAAGCAATATTGTGCGACGCAAATTGCAACAGCAGCGCCTGATGTTCTGGTTTGGACGAAGCGGCGAGACCGGCAATTGCTTCGGTTCGCAGATCGATTGTGAAGGATTCTGAGACGGCGATCTCAGCCAGTAGTGCATTTGCTTCGTCACCATTCCGTGCCGCCAGGGTGCGAACGACTTCGAGCGAAAGTGTGGGATCAGTCATCGCTAGAAGTTCGCGGAGGAACGGCACAGTGACCGTTGGATGTGATGCAGGAACAAGTCGCAACGCGTATGCTTTCAATCGCGCGGGTGTCGCGGAGTTCGTGACGTGCTCCAGCAACCCTTCCGCGTTCGTGATGCCAGCCCCCGGCTTGCCACGCAGAGTGTTCTTGGTGGCGAGTATGGCTTCGAATAGGCGATAATCGAGATCGGGTTGTGTCAGCATGCGTTCCACGTCGCCGCTAAGGCTGGTAAACACAGCATCGGCGATCCATCGCAAGCACTCGAAGCGGACCTCAGGATCGGAGTCGTTGAGTAGCAGTCGCACCCATTTCTCTTCGTGTAGATCGACACGGCGCAGCGCTACAAGCGCCCACACATGGTCGTGGACAGCCAGCGAACGCACCGACTGCGGCGTCCATGCGACGCTTTCACGTGCGAGCGCCGTCAATGCTGCATCGGACAAATATGCGTCCGGCCCGCGCGCGTGCTCGAAGAGTTGCATCGGGGTCAGCTTGACGCGGTCTTCACGCAGTTCTTTTGCCAAACGAGCGGATGGGTTAACGGGTTCCGTTGTCGACTTAACCCATGCGGCCTTCGCTCGATCGATCTCTACTTTCCACAAACGTCCGCGGCCATGGACCGGATAAGAACTGAGCACCCAGTCGGTCAAATAGAATGAACCATCTGGTCCTGGCGACAGGAATGCGGGCCGGAAGAAATCACCGCCGCGCAACAACTCTATGCGTTCAGAAACGTAGCCAGCTCCTTTTCGTGCCAGCGGAAAGTAGTCGAGGCAATGACTGCTCCACGACGGCACCATCACACCGCCCCCAAGTTCGACGACGGCACACGGACCTTCACTCACCGGATGGATCATTCCCAACGTCCCTCGCAATTCGCCATTCCACGCAACAAATGGATGCACCGGTGCGTTGCCGTAGACTCGTTGATAGCCATAGTCTGCACCCTCGATGATGTTCAGTAAGCGACACGGTGGATGGCTGCCAGCATCGTTATCAATCGCGAACATTTCGCCGTCTTTACGTACGAGCAGTCCGAATGGATTCCAAAAACCGCGTGCGATGCTGCGCAGTCCAGAGCCATCTACGGCGCAGCGGAACACGCCCCCTTCGCCCCTGCCAGTTAGATTGCGGCCATCACGACCTACGAGCGTCCACGTTTCTCCGGAGTTCGTGCCCGCCGAGAACAACAACTCACCATCTGGAAGCCAGGCCATGCCGGACAGGCCGTTGTGCGGATAATCCGCCTTTGTTTCGAGTACTGCGAGGTTTTCCTCTATGTCTCCTTGGCCGTCTCCGTCCGTGTCTTTCACCCGAAGAATCCGGGTACGTAGCGCGAGATAAACCCAGCCATCGCGGCCAAGTTTGATATTCATTGTCATGTCCGTCTTGTTGTAAAACACTTGACGGTTCTTTCCGTTGCGGTCGAACACCAGTATTTCGTCGTGCTCCGGCCCTTGGTAGTCCTTCGGGCGGAAGTGTGTGTGACTTGCCACTACCCAGATGTTCCCCTTCGAATCCACATCGAGGCCAGTCGGAGTCACCAGGTCCGGGTGCTCGGCCAGCAGAGTAAGTTTTACTCCCGGTTGCAAGATCTGGATCTGTGGCGGCAGTTCATCGGGCGGGACCGGCGCCGCGATCGCTTCAGAGAAACTCCATACGATCATAACTATAGCGTCGAACACACCGAACAAACCGAAGCAGTGTAATCGGCGGTAAAGCAGCTTCATGATCTCCATGTTATTGCGACCCTTTACTTGGAACTAATCGCCAGACCGGCAGGCATGACGTTTGGCTTCATCTCGTTGGCCAATGGCGCTGTGAGAGCGGGCGTATTTCCTTTGCGAACGGAGATTGTCCCGCCCGGGGAGCCCTGGCGATTAAATAGGATAGTCCATGAGCCATCGGCTGTCTCAAGCGAGACGCCTTCCTGATCGCCCTTCTCTACCGAACCGTGATCGACGCCGCCAAGAGGATGGCCGGCGTCCCTGAAGGAAGTCAAAACATCGTTCATCCGAATGAACGGGAACGCACTCGCCGAACCAGGGATTACTAATGAGTTCAACTTTTCCCCCGAAACGGAGTCGTACGATTCCAGGTGACCACTCCGTGCGTAAGGGACACATTTGCCCATCGCAACTACTTTTCCTAGCATCTCTCGGTGATCTCCACCATCCAAATGCCCGAACCGACGACTAGTCTTGCCCTGTTCAAATTCAGTCGAAACGTATTCCATCGGAGCGTTGCGAGCGCACCACATGGCCACCCATCCGATAGGGAAAATCGCAAGAATTAGCAATGACGCCAACGCGATCGTCTTCGGTGAAGTATAGATAGTTTGCTCGCATATCATGGAATGACTCTTGACGTCAGCCCCCACCGGCCTCGGGCCGAATGGCGTTGAATTAGTGTTAGCGGAAGTGCGCGAGCACTTCGGTGAATAGTCAAAATTCCAAAGTTTGCCGCATTCCCTTCACTGGACGTTTTGCGCCGTGCCGCTTCAAGGAACCTTGGGCTTCAGGCAGGACAAGCCCAGAACAACCCCGCTGAGGAGCCATTATGGTTCCTCGTATTCTAGCCACTAGCCTCGCGCACCAGTCGGACAAGCCGACTGGGGGCGACACAAAAGATGTGGGTAATGAAGGCGACTGCTCGCCTTATTGTTTTGCGACCAGCGATCAGCTGACCAATTCTCGGATGGGAGTGCCTTGGTCGAGGACCGACATCGGGCGTTGCAGACTGTCTCGGAATGAAGTCGAGTGGAAGTCAATGCCCAAATGGTGATACACCGTAGCCACGACGTCTTGCGGGTCGAGAGGACGTTCCACGACTCGTTCGCCCCTCGCGTCGGATCGACCGATCACTTGCCCCATCTTCATTCCGCCGCATCCCATCAGCACACTGAACGTGTTGCCCCAATGGTCTCGTCCAGCGTTCGAGTTCATTCGCGGAGTACGACCAAATTCGCCCATGGCGACCACCAGCGTTTTCTCGTATAGCCCCCTGTCGATCAAGTCTTGTATCAATGCACCGATCGCCTTGTCGAGCGGCGGAATCAGTTTTCTCGCTCCCTCTTCTGTTTTGAATTGGCCGGGCGAACCATGGTGGTCCCACGGGACGCAGTTCACGGTGACGAAGGTAATGCCTCGTTCCACAAGCCGACGCGCTAACAGCGCGCTTTGGCCAAACGTGTGTCGGCCATAAGTGTCTCGCAACGAATCCGATTCGGCAGAAATTTGAAATGCGTCGCGAACTTGCTGACCCGTTAGCAAGTCCATGGCAGCCTGAGAGTGAGCGTCCATATCCGCCATTCTTGAATCGGCACCCGCTCGCCATTGATCCAATTGTGCAAGCAGCTTGCGTCGATCCTCCATACGTGACACCGAAAGTCCGGGTAGCAACGCGAGATTTTGAACTGCGTATTTCGCCTCGTTGGGATCCGAGTTGACGATAAATGGATTCATGCTGCCGCCCAAATACGAAGCGTAGTGAAACAAGTTGTCGGTTCCGCCTCGCAAGTTCGGAACCGCAACATAGGGCGGCAACCCCACGCGATTCGGTCCGCGAAGTTTGGCCACGACCGAACCCATCGCAGGCCTGCGTTGAAGCTGATTGTCGGGAGCATTGAATGCTGGCCCCTCAAAACCAGTCAACATCCAATGATTTGCCTTGGTATGATCACCCGTTCCATGATTGACCGTTCGCAATACCGCCAACTGATTCATAAGCTTTGCCTGATTGGGCATCAGCTCGCCGAAGTGAACTCCAGGCACCGACGTTTCAATCGCTCCAAAGGGACCACGGAATTCTGAGGGAGCCAGCGGTTTCGGATCCCAAGTTTCCATGTGTCCAGGGCCGCCGCTCAACCAAATGAGGATCACGCTCTTTTCCGAATCCTTAGAGGATGTCGCCCCATTGGCGCGTATCCTCATGAGATCGGACAATGTAAGTCCACCAATTCCCAACGCGCCGGCCTGTACAAAACTTCGGCGCGAAATGATAGTGTCCGCGCGGGTTCCGAAATCTATTGGCATAGCGATATTCCTTGTTGATCGTTTGACTGTAACGTCGTTTAGTATTTCCAAGCTTCCAGTGCCTCGGGCATGCTCCGTGCGCTTAGCAATTTGTCCGACCGTGTATGGAGTGCAAAAATATCTTTTGTGAGCTGAAACGATGATGGCATGGTGCCCAATACTACCAGTCTTCGAGGCGCGAAGGCACCCGCAACTTCTGCAATATCGGTAACACGGAGCACATTCAGCAAAGCCGGGCCTTGTTGGTGCGAATTAGGTGGGTCCTTAAGGATAACCTGACTGATCCTCTCGTCGAAGATCCCTGCATAGAGTCCGAGTATCCCCAGATGGCTCGATCTTGGTAACTCCATTTGGCTCCGAGCGGATGGGGCGAATGACCGCACACATAGAGAATCACAGGAAACGTCGGACCATCGCGATTGGGGACATAAAAATTCCCAGTCACATACAAACCAGGCAAGCTTTGGTAAACGATTTTCTCGATTCGGTATTCTGCACGCTGCAAAGTTCCCACGACCTCGGACTTCAACGGCGTACGTTCAGGCAAAGGATCGAGCCCAAGCATGTACATCAGCTCTTTGCGAAGTTTAGGACGTTGCTCTTTCCATTCATCCAAGCTTCGAACGTCGGTGAGCGATCGCGAAGAAATGGCTGCCGCAGTTTTCTTCAAATGGTCTACGACGCGCTCGTTCCGTCGAAGGCCATTCTCCTGGCCGATGACGACGGAGTTGATCAAGATGAACCACAGCAATAGCTGCAGTTCGTATATGTTGCAAAAGTGTCTTAACATCAATGACTTGGACTTCTTTTTCGTTCTACAAGGTACTGTACGAGATCGGCGCATTGCTGGGCCGTCGAACCGGCGAGTTGGCCATCGGGCATTATCGAGAGTTGTGAAGAACGAAATTCTTCTACCTCCGCTACCGCTGTCGTGACCATTTTATTTTGGGCATCCACCAGCGTGATCGTGTTCTCCTTACGTTCGAACAGCAGACCGGAGAGCACCTTGCCGTCGTCCAATCGCACGAGTTACTACCGCTGTAGCGTTTGGGTTTTCCTGACTCCATGCACTCACACTTAATAGCACCAGCGATTGCAATAGCACAATCAACAGCCCAACCGCGAAAACTAAATTTCTAGACGTCAAACCATCTTTGCTCGGAATTCCGATCGAAGCAATTTGGATGAAGGAGCTTGTCGCAAAACGTAATCGATGTTTCTGTTCACTCATATACTTCGAAATCGTCCAGCAATAAAGTGTGTCCGTTTCGCCGTTGAAATCCAGTTTGAAGTTGTTCATATTGTGTCCCTCCAAGCTCATTTGGAACTGACTGCGAGCCCGGCAGGCAAGGCGTTTGGCTTCACTTCGTTGGCAAATTTTGCAGTCATGGCGTCGTGTATCCAGTCATAGAGAATGGCATCCCAGCCGAAGTCCATACCGCTGATGCCGCTGCCGTCAGCCTTCCACAGCACATCCTTGATGTGGCGCAGAAACCGGCTCCCGTCTCGACCTGATGTAATACGGAAGCGACGGCAAGTAGGAAGCTCGCTATTACTGCATTCACAGTTTGTGTTTTCATTTGTGACTTTTGTTGAATGCTGAAGGGAACCCTTGAAACTGTTTTTCGCGGTTGAGTGGATGCTTACTCGAAGACTTCGAAGTCATCGAGGAGCAGGCGGGTGTCCTTCTCGCCTTTGAAGACCAATTTAAAATTGTCCATGAAGCGTCCATCTAGACTCAGTCCTACTCCAACACCGTCCGTACCCATTTCGACCGCACGAATCTCTATTGATGCCCATTCGTTGGCTTTCAATTCAGGCAGTGGGAATCGAGTATTGTCTTTCAGTTCGTCGGACCAAATGAGAACTTCAGCGCTATTTACGGCTGCGGTCGGTTTGACCCGGAATCTGATTGTTGTGGATTCGCCGACCGTCGCCG
Organism: Pirellula sp.; assembly: GCA_031361585.1. GTDB lineage: Bacteria > Planctomycetota > Planctomycetia > Pirellulales > Pirellulaceae > JBKCUI01. The sequence continues at coordinate 23,396 of JANLRK010000253.1, forward strand.
AGTAAACATGAAAGATGCCGCCCCCTTTGGGTTCCACCGCGAGGGCGCCATCGACGATCGCGTTACCTTCAAATTTCCCGACACCGTTCCCAAAAGATTCTGAGTAGATCCGCTTGCCTGGGGCGTTGGCGATCTCCCCTGTTAGCAACGCGCTGCGACTGGGTTTCGCCGTCTTTTTACCCTGCTTCGGTTTCCCACGAACGGGACCAATATATTCTGTAGCCACGACCACATCGTCAAACCACATGTCATAGTTCCGCTTCGCGTGGTCTTCATCACCGTTGAGCGTTGTTCCCGTTTGGCCATCATGCAACAACCAAAAGCTATTGAGTTTAAGTTTCTCGGTTGAACGCCAGCGAAACCCTCCAAATTCACCAATCAGTTTTCCGTCGACCCAGAACGCTTGTTCCCCATCGGCGGCCCCAGGGCTGGAGTTTGCCTGGATCATCATTTCAACACAATACCATCTGCCTCGCTCGATCGGTTCTTGTGGTGCTTCGAAGTTATTGCCCCAATACATTCCATCGCCGCTCTTGTTCATCTCTTGCCAATAGCTGTACAGCATCCATTTGCCGGGCGGTGAACGTTTCCCCCAATCGCCCCATGCATCCAGCGCTGAGCCAAAGAAGTGGTCGCCACTCGGTCGCTTGCCAGCAAACCCTTTGGGCCAAGCGGTCGGCACTCGGTCCGCCAACAAGAATGGGAGATGATGGGTATAGCCGCATTCAGGATGGAACTTAACATAGTATCGCACGTGCGCTCGATTCTGCGGTCGAAAATGCGTGTATAGGTGCCCGAACTGAATGCGAACCGAACGGTTTCCCGGTGAACTATCGAAAACGTCTGGACTGAGAGTTGCACGCCCATCCTTGTAACGACCGTCGCCCCATCTCGCTACGATTTCTTCCATCTCGCCGGTTTCGAAATCGTCGACGAAGAGTACACGCGGATCGCTTTCGATCCCTTCATCACCCGGATAAGCGGCTGCGATGCCTTGTGAAGTAACTGTTTTGCTGCGAGCTTGTTCGATCGAATTCACGTTGACTGGCGAAGAAGTCGGTGGGTTATCAAGGATGTGGCCGATATCGGCGATGTACATCTGTCGCCCACCGCTTTCTGAGGAGTCCCAACAAAGGATTCGCCCATTTCGGCTAGGGCGGACATGCAAGTCCACTCGGAATTCACCCTCCGGTGCTTTGTCTCGCATCTTCGCGATCGGAATGTACGAACCCGTCGGGACGTGGAATAGGTACGCATACTGGATTCCACCGACAGCCGGGTAAGGGTAATTGTCACATGCAATCCAGTCTTTCCCGATGTAGGTTGTATCCGGATTTCGTTTGGCCTCGCCCGGCAGACTGTGCAACGTGCCACTGCCATCGTCGTTGATTGTTGCCCAGGATCGTCCCTCGACAAGAGTGGTATCATCGCGCCATCCGTAATGGCTTGGCGCTTCATACAAGAAACGAATTTCGGTGCCTGCGCCTGTCATCGTCCACGCTTGATCTGTCCAACCGTTCTTAGTGGATCCTGTTGCTGTTTTTAAATAAGTCACAAACCGTGAGCCGGTCGTATTCCAATCGGAGCGGAAGATACTTAGGTTACCCCATGCAGGATTCCAACCGTTAGGTGCAGCCAGTTGAGCCATCGTGTCTAAGCTTGCAACCAAAGTGGTTGCGCCCGTGTTCATGTCCATAGTCCAGATGCCCGTTTTGGACGAAGTGTTTTCGTTGGCAAAAGAGTCCGGAATCCCGACGTAATTGCATCCGCCGTGAGTGATTCGTTGAAAATCCTGTGAGGTGGCCGAATTCCCGTCCGGCGAAATATGGTAGACAGGCATCGGGAGCGTACGGCGAGCGCCAGTCTTGAAGTTGTAGACTTGCGTGATGTAATGGAAATTATCTTTAGCCCGATCGTTCCAAACGATCTCGTCCGAATTGGGACGCCACTGCAATCTACAACCCTGTTGCCAATTCCATGCCGTCGAGGTACCGATTTGTTTCCAAGCGTTATTGTTCTGAAGATCGAAATAGCCAATTTCGGCTACATCGGTTGGAGTGACGGCTCGCTTTTCAAAGGAGACTTTCATCCCCAACGCATAACGGTTTGTTGCATCGAATTGTTCAATTCCAAAGAACCAGAAGCCTGTGTAGCCATCAGTGCCTGAAACTCGCGTGGCGTTCGAGAACTTTGAATTCGTCGACGCATGCATAGCGTCCCACGTTTTGTAGGTCGAGTATTCTTGGGCAATCGCTGAAAACTGCAAATTACCCAATAATAGTAAGACTCCCAATAGGATCGTCGCTGATCTGATTGCGACATGAGGCGTGGAGCGCGACGGGTTGGATTTCGATGTGGTCAGTAGGGTTGGTTTCATGGATATTCTTATGGCTTGAAGTCTTTGTTGTCCGGATTTACATGGCGGTACAAGTGAAAACGAAGCCGTTTCACAAAGAGACCTTGAGATAGAGAACTGCCGGACTTGAGAAAGGCGGGGTGAAGGTCGGCTTTTCTGGCGGTTCAGCAGCAATCGTCGCGCGAATGGCCACGTGGGTAGCGCCTGCAAACATGCACACCACAAGGGCAATAGAAATCAATCGCAAACGGTTTGTGTTCATTGTGTTCATTCCTTCCACGAATGATTGAAGAAGCGTTCTGCATTCAGTCGATAGATTTTCTCCACCACTGTTTTCGGGAGTTGCAGTCCACGTACCGGGTCGGGAAATTGAGGAACACGCACGTCATCCTTCGTGGCAAAGTATCTCCAGTCGTTTAGCCATCGCTCACGCTTTTCTTCAATGGCGCTTTCCGGCGTCACCAATGAGCGAGCGACCCCCATGTCCGAAGCGTAGAGGACACGGTCCTGATACTTGATCAGAAAGTCACGGACCTTCCCATGCTCGTGGCTCGACTGAGACTGCAAGTCGGCAACTCTCGCCGCTGTCTCCACGACGGATGAGGGAAACCGGTCGAGGAATTTTGCCAGTTCGTCGACACTCCATTCCAGGCTGGCAAGATGTGCGCTGCAAAACTTTAGATCCGGATGTTGTTGAAGCAACTTGTCACGCGCCGTGATTTGGTCCTCGTACGTGGGCAACTCCGGATGAAGAAACATATGGTACTGCGGATGAGCAGCGTAATACCCGCGATGATGCAGCAACATCCTCTCGGCCGGCCACCAACAGTCTCGTGGCTCTCCGAGATGCCCGATCACTCGGATGTTTTTCTTCGTTAAGTGATCGAAGATTGAGCGCAGCTTGGGGTCGTCAATCATGATGATCCTGCCGTTCTTGTCTTTCCATTCCATACCGATGTTCTTCCACACCTTGACGGCGACTGCCCCTTTGGCAAACGTCTCGTCGAGATGCCGAATCGTCCGATCCGCCCAATCAGGGTCGTCCCAGCCAACCATGGAAAACGATGAGGCCACGATGATGCGATCTGGATGTGCCTTCAACTGGGCGAAGGCCGCGCGATGCCGCAAGTTCAATTCAGTCGGGTCGGCGGAATCCGTCACGATATTGACAAATCGAAACCGATCCCGCTTTGCCAGCGTGACAAATTGAGGATCTTCCGTGAGGATATGAAAGTGAACATCAATCTTGTCGACGAGATAATAGTCTTCGGTTGTAAA
>JANLRK010000281.1:0-6417 GCA_031361585.1 Pirellula sp.
CTGCGGAGCGATGGGGCAATCGACTCTAGAGCAATGCACATCTGTGATAGCCTCGTTAGCGAGTTACACGGTCGAAGATGATGTCTGTTGCGATCGACTTAGAATGTCATCATCGCTTCTCCGCGCAGCGGCCAGTGCAACTTGTTTTTATCCCAGTTTGGGAATGTTGTTCCTGAATCTAGGGGAATTATCCCTGATCCGTCAAATCTATTATCCCTGAATCAGGCCATTTATCCCGGTTTCAGTCTTGGCGGTCGTACTGGAGGATGTCACGGATAACCGTTTATTCACGACGGCTAAAAAACCCAATATCCGTTACATCATTCGTACAGCAAGCAGCCAACGCCAACGTCCACAGTGTTTGAGCAAGGGAAATTGATACGACGGACTACGCACCTACTTGTGGGAAAGCGGCCGATGGCTGGATCGAGGTATGGCTACGTTTGGGTGGGAAGATTGCTTGCTGGAGGCGTCCCGCGAAATCCGTCCCGTATCCCGATTGGATCGTTCGTCGATTGCACTTGTAGGTCCTTATTGAACTTGACGCAATTGGATTGATTTTGATATGCCAAATTCCTTCGGGCCAAATCGTACGCGACTTCTTCGGAGAGTCCAATGAGACACCTTATCGCCATAGTCGTTCTTTGTTTCGCAGTTAACCAATCGATACTTACGCACGCTCAGGACGGGAAAGCCGCGCAGATCGAAATTCCAAACGACGCAATTGATCAAAGTTGCGAAATTGTGTTGAAGAAATCTAGATCCAAATCGAGCGAAACGGATGCCGGAAAGATAGTGCGATATGATGATGCAAAGCGAATACTTGTTGATGCAACACGAACAGTACGAGTTGAAAAAAGTATACCGATTCTAGGAGCAATTCCATACTTGAACAGGTTGTTTCGAAATACTGGAATTATGATCGAGAAGGTTCCTGGTGAGCTGACGATCGATCGCAGCGAGATTCGAAGTATCAAATTTGACAAATAGCAAGTTGTCGACAAATTGGCCAGCGCCAACGCCCACAGTGGTTGGGCTAGAATGTTGCAATCCGGCTGCGGCTGCGTCCAAATTTGGATGGGGAAGATTGCGGCTGCGAAATGCACCTGTTCCTAGGATCCTAATTGTTCTGCGATAGCTTGTTCTATACTGTCTGCCACTGCCTCAGCGTCTGCTGCGACTTTCCCCTCCGCTGCCCTCGCAAGTTGAATTAGCTCAGGGATTCGTTTTGCAATTTCTATTCGCACAATAGTTGGGAACTCTTGTAGCCGCTTCAGGCGAAACGCGTCGTCCCCCGTACTTTTATCGAAGTAGTTGTGGCGTACGCAAATGCCAGCCTCACCTGTGTATTCTAAATTCGAACCCAAATCATTTGGATCATCACTTTGGAACAGATCCTGGAACCAAACTTTTGCTGCCTCAGATCGAGAACCTGGCAGTTTTTTTAACAGTGCTTCGGCAGCTACGATTTGTTCGTGAAGCCTTGTGATTGACTTTAGAACGTCTCCGGAGATTGCAGACTTCTTCGGCAACTTTGGCATTACATCCTCCCAAAAAATGAGGCGATCGAAGATTGATTGAACATTAAGTTCGGCTGCCAGACATCGACAGGATTATTGTCAAATCCCCGCATTACACGGGCAGCAGTCATCTACTAAATTGTTGGTGGGGAAATAGCGGTGTCAACCACTACATTTGCTTGAAAGCAAACACTTCCCCGCCGCTATCCGCTTAAGTTTATCCGATGCATCGAACCTCCAGCAAGCAGCCAGCGCCGTAGCCCACGTAGCTTCTAGCCAAGCTGTGGAAAGCGCCTGTCGCTAGCTTCGACCACTTCCACATCGTTGCCCGCTGACGCTGACCTAGGTCCACAGTGGGTGGGCTAGTTTGTGGCAGCGGCTATATCCCGGCTACGGCTACGTCCACCTGTGGGTGGGATGATGGGCGCTAAGAAAGACGCTCGCGCCACCACGCTTCCCCGCTACAATCTAACCAATCCTGCATGCGGAACTCCACTTTTTAGAAACAGCCAGTTTGCTCGCCGATGGCTCTTCCCTACTGATAATAATCTAAGTTTCGATTGAATCAGGCGACGCAAAGGGCCGCGTTGCGGGCAGAAGCGATTTCAGGACAGCGAGGACCGACACAGGATGTCAAATCGCCGGCCTCGCTACAGTATTGCGATAAAAATGATAAGATAGATTCAGTTTCAACTCCAACTACACTGACCCGAGAACCGAGGCTGTGTCCAATTACGACGATATGCGTGCCGATGAAATCCTGGAATTGGTTATCGCCGACGGAAAAGTGGATTCTGAAGAAGTACGAGCCCTGGCCCGAAAGTTAAATCAGGACTGGGTGGTCGACCGCGCGGAAGTCGAGTTACTGTTCCGAGTCAACCAGTCGCTGGGCCAGCACGACAGCGATTGCCCCGAGTGGACCGAGTTCTTTGCGAATAACGTATCGAGGCTATTGATCATGGATCTGGACACGCCAGGTGAGATTGATTCAACGGAAGGCGACTGGCTTGCCGACACGCTCGACAAGCACGGTGTCGGTAACACGACAGAGTTGAAACTGTTGGACGCGCTAAGAAAAGGCGCCTCAAAAATCGACGGTCGTGTGGCTCAGCGGTTGGCGTAGGGCTGCTTTATGGAAAAAGCAGTAAGACGCTTTCAGCCCTAATCGCAAGAGAAACGTGCAGCATCAGTCGAGTCCGAATCCTTTACGATAAGTCTTTCGAATCAGTTCCTCTGCTTCAGGAGCGTTTGTGGCATTCATCGTGATTGCATCCCATTCAATCTTTTTTCCGAGCCGAATGGGAAGCACACCGACTAATAGTGATTCCGTGAAGGGTGCCGAATACCAAAATCCAGCCTTCGCGTCTGCGGGCTTATTTGCGATACAGGCATCAACCCATTCCTGTCGGTGACCAACACTTCGAGGAATGGTCGGTTTGGGTGGCTCGAAGTTGAGCATCTTCGATTCAGGAACCAGACGTGGGGCACCCGACCATCCGCCGCAGAGAATGACTCCTTTGGAACCGATGAAATAGATGCCATTATCGTCCAGTTTTTGATCCGACTCCGACCCCGGCGGTAACGGCGGCTTTTTGCCGCCGTCATACCAAATCACTGTGATCGGACCATGCTTTCCTTTAGCTTCGAAATGCCATTTGACGATACTCCATTCCGGGAATGTATCGGGATTCGTTGCTCCGGTTTCCGCTTCGACCGACTTCGGCGAACCAAGATCCAAAGCGTACCATGCCGGATCGGCATTATGAACCATCATGTCGCCCACCGCCCCACATCCAAAATCGTAAAATCCTCTCCATTGTTTGGGCGCATAGTTGGAATGGTATGCTCGATCAGAAGCAGGACCAAGCCACATATTCCAGTCGAGAGTTTCGGGAACGGGTTGACTCTCGGACGGACGCGGCTTGCCTTGAGTCTGCCAGAACTTTCCTGGCCGATCCGACCAAGTGTGGACTTCGGTCACTTGTCCGATGACTCCAGCATCGATCCATTCTTTAGTCTGGCGCAAGCCTTCGCCACCGTGACCAGCATTTCCCATTTGCGTAACGGCTTTTGTTTCTGCGGCAACGCGTTTTAGAAGTCTCGCTTCTTCAATCGTATGCGTCAGGGGCTTCTCGCAGTAAACGTGCTTTCCCATCCGCATAGCAGCAAGCGCAATCGGTGCATGCCAATGATCGGGAGTCCCAATCATAACGGCATCAATTCCCTTTACCTTTTCTAGCATGACGCGATAGTCCTGAAAGAATGGACGGTCCGGATATTCCTTTGCCATTCTTGCTTCATGTGACCGCTGGACATCGCAAAGCGCGACGATGTTGACATTTGGCAGTTTCGAGAGATCGCGAGTCACTCCACCGCCTTGCCCCCCGATTCCAATACCGGCAATGTTGAGTTTATCCGATGGGGCCAATTGTCCAGCAGATCCGCAAACGTGCCGTGGTAAAATCGAAAAAGCAACGGTTGCACCTGCTGATGCTGCAATAAAATCGCGACGATTTCTTGGGCTCATTTAATCCTTCTTTCAAATCAAAATTCAAACAATTGCCGATATTTCTGCGTCCCGTGTCATCGGGGCTTGCCGCGACGCTCGGACCTGATTATAGCAGCGGGACGCGATACGTCTGAATATGGAGGAAGCTTATCGGAATAAAGACACTTTTACAGGCGACAGCAAAACCGTGCGGAAATGGAAGTAGCGAGTCGGAGGGAATCGGACGCTAGCACAATGGATGGGATTCGCAATTGCTACGGTAGCTGCGAGGTTGCTGGCTAGTCCGATCCTGCATGAGTACGACGCTTCCACAGTTGTTGAGCTAGGCATGAATCCAGCCTCGGTCCAACCTGTGGATTATCTTTGCGTCCTCAACGGCAATGCGTAGCAGCAGCTTATTCAAGGACGCGGTTCGGGTACTTCCAGCAAACGCGATAATTCGCGACATAGTGTCTTCTTCTCTTTGCTTAAAAACTTTTATGTGAGATGTCCCAACTTTCCCGCCTGGTAATCCCGAATCGCTTCGTGGATTTCTTCGCGAGAGTTCATTACAAAAGGACCCTGACCGACAACGGGTTCACCGAGTGGTTCGCCGGTTAGAATCAATACTCTCGATTCCATTTCCGTCTGAATCTTAATCGAATCTCCTTCGCGTTCAAACAACGCAAGCTCAACCGCTTTCATTGGCGACTCGTTGACTTTCATGTTGCCTGATTGCGCGATCAGAACCGTTGTGTGTCCGGCAGGAACTTTTAACTCGACGTCAGCATTCGCTATGAATTGCAAGTCCCAAACATTGATTGGCGAGAACGTGCTGGCCGAACCGCGAGTGTCCGCGAATTGACCTGCTATCACGCGAGCTATCCCTGCACCACCATAAAGTTCAACGCGTGGAAACTGGGCGTCTCGCAAGTCCTGATACTTAGGCGGTGTAGGCTTGTCCTTCGCGGAGAGATTTACCCAGAGTTGGACCATTTCCAATACGCCGCCGTGTTTCGTGAAATGTTCACCATGAAATTCCTCATGGACGATCCCGATGCCAGCCGTCATCCACTGAACGTCGCCGGGGCCGAGATGCCCGTTACCGCCGCTGGAGTCACGATGTGCCAACTCACCCTGATACAGGATCGTGACGGTCTCGAATCCCTTGTGAGGATGCACCTCGACGCCGCGTTTTCCGCTTGACGGCGGAAACTTATAGGGACCTGCGTAATCCAGCAGCAAAAACGGATCGAACTCGTTTCCACCGTCGTAAGAAAACAGACTTCGCACGGGAAATCCATCGCCGACCCAATGTTGTACAACATTACGAACGATACGTTGAATCTTTTTCATCAATCTACTCCCTAGATTACAGATCACACGAATCGTTATCCACGTATCACATTCGAATTCACCTAGGTTCATTGTCGCTGGTTATCAAGTTGCGGCAGACCTGTAGATGATTCGAGAACAACGCACGTACTTCCATATCGTTTCGCCAACTCGCTTCCCCGCCGCCCCAGTCTATCCGATGTACCAGTTCTACAGCAAGCAGCCAGCGCCAACGCCCACAGTGTTAGGTCTAACCCGTGGAAAAGCGGCCGATGGCTGGATCGAGCTATGACCACGTGTGGGTGGGAAGCTGGGGGCTGATCGCGAATAGTTGACCATTTCGACGCATCCTTCCTCCAGCAAGCAGCCAGCGCCGTAACACACGTAGCTTCTCGTCATCCTGTGGAAAGGAATGAGCTAGGCAGCCAGCGCCAACGTCCACAGTGTGTGGGCTAACTCGTGGAGATGCAAGTGGTAGTTCGGACTAGGCAGATCCTGCATTGGGTGCAAGAATCAGAAAAGTGAATCCGGCGAAATGTGATCCAAGGCCCGAGCGACTTGCTCCAAAATCTCACGCTCAATTCTTCGACGAAGGATCCACCGCTTTATGAGCCCGGACATCCGCCATTCATCGGCATACTTTTCCTCAACTGTGGGGCGAATCGAAGCTTCAATTCCTGCCAACGCGCGTTGGTATCCATCCACGACAAAACCATTGCTCGATTCGATTTCCTTCTTTGAAAGTGCCATTTGAATGCTTTCGATGTGAACGAGAAGTGAAACGGCCAAATGGACAATTCAATTATCAAACTCTTCCTCGATTGCCATGACGAGTTCGACGGTATCTAATGAATCGACTCCGATTTCGTCAAATAAGCTTGAATTGTTTGCAATTCTATCTCGGTCAACGCCAAGTTGATTTGCAATGATATCCAAGATTCGATCCTTTGATTGCAACGATCGTGGGACGAAGAATCTCGCGACTTCTGAAAATTGCATGAACCAAAGCAACTGGCCACATTTTGGGCAGGTCGCGTCCCCGAAAAGAATTGACGGCTCAACGACCACATCCGC
>JANLRK010000302.1:0-4408 GCA_031361585.1 Pirellula sp.
TCTAAGTCGAATGCGAGCACTCCACTTTTGCCGAAGAAAACGTAGACATTCTTGCCGTCAGAGGTAGGTGTGTGGGACGCATAACCATGTTGAGGCACGCCCATGCCGCTATATGGATCCTCTGGAACGGTCGAGGGCAAAGCTTTTTGCCAGAGAATATTACCCGTCAACCGATCCACGCATACCAGATGCCGCACTAAGTCCTTAACGTCACCTGGCTCATCTTGATTGAGCCCGTAGCCCGAATAACAGGTTACAAAAACTCTGTTTCCAACCACGATGGGGCAAGAAACCCCGGCACCCGGCAACGGAACCTTCCACTTGAGATTTTCTTTTTCGCTCCAAGTTGTTGGTGTTGTCTCTTTTTCTTCCGATATCCCAGAGCCATTTGGCCCGCGAAATCTAGTCCAATCAGCAAAAGCAGTACCGTCCTTGCTGAATTGAGTAGCAGTGCATATCAGTCCTAAAGCCGCTAATCGCGACCAACGTGAACGAACCATCGTTTTTCCTATCCCTTAGCATGGATACTTGAAATCGTAACATCTGCAGGTCACTCTTGCCGGTAGGTCACTCTTGCCGAGAGTGACTTTGAGCTGCCAGTGCTTTGTCAAAATGCTTTACCGCATTGCCCGTCGGCGTTGACCGTCGAGCCGTCTGATTCTAACACCTGCGAAAGACTTTAGTTCCGCTACTGCTCTAGCCTCTATTGCGAGTCAGCTGATTTTCGCCAGCCATATGCATGCAAATTGCGAGCGTCCACGTAACGGGCGTCTGAGTTTGCAGCGTTGAGCAATACAACAATCAATTCTCGTCCATCCCGTTGGCTGCTCGATACCAGACAAGCGCCGGCAGCATCGGTGGTTCCGGTCTTGAGACCCGTGTAACCCTCGATACTCAATAGCCTGTTGGTGTTCTCCCATTTCAAATTGCGTTTGTAGCCTCCGACGCCTGTTACTTCACATCCATGTTGTCGACAAGTCACGTAGTCACGGAAACGGGGTACATCCAAGGCCGCTTTGGCTAACAGTGCCAGGTCATTGGCTGTTGACAAATGGGCCTTGTCTGTCAGCCCGTGTGGATTCACAAAGTGGGTTTGTTGCATGTTCAGTTTTTGGGCGGTCACGTTCATCTGCTTAATGAATAAGTCGAATGAGTGTCCGTCGTCGAGACTCTGATCTGACTGCGCAAACTTGCGACCGAAGTGTTCAGCCAACGCAACGGATGCGTCATTGCCTGAAGGTAGCATGAGGCCATACATTAACTCAGCAACGGTAAGGCTCTCGCCGGCTCGCACTCCGGCGGTCGAACCGATCGTGTCATCCGCTCGCTTCGAAAACGTCAACACTTCATCCAAAACTTCCGGACGCTCCGTCGCCAGCTTGAACACCAAATACGCGGTCATTATCTTGGTCGTACTTGCTACGTGCATCGGGGTTTCGGATTTGATCGATGCAATCGTCTGGCCACTCGCTCGATCCACAATAGTCCAAGCGGTACACGTAACTTGAGGCGGACCAAACGGATCGTCCAAAGGCTTCTTATCGAGCTTTTCGGAGTTGACAACTTGTGGTGACGGCAACGGCTGGTCTTGTTCGATTAGTGGTCCAAGCTTATTCCAGGTCGCTTCATCCACGATGCCGGTGGCTTCGATTTTCTCCTGCTTCTGAAAAGCCTTAACCGCTGCTTCCGTTGCTGGCCCAAAGTCGCCATCGACAGATATTGTTCCGGGTGGTGACATTTTTGCTTTGAGTGTCCGCTGGAGTGATTCGACCATGTCACCTGTTGCACCAATACGCATAGCCTTGGCCTGCGAAGTGGAGGTTTCCTTTTCTGAGGTCTTTGGTGCCAGAACATCGTAAACCGATTTAGCGATGTCGGCGCATAGCTTGTTTCCCGTATTATCGTCTGTCCATCGAATGTCTTTATTGTTGTCCGTTAATACGCATAGCGCGATCGTGCATCCTGGCCCGATGAGCAAGCCTGCGTCGGTCCGAACTCGGGTGACCGAGCCTGTTTTGTGCGCCACTTTGACTTGGGTTGGAAGCCGCAATGAAAACCGAGACTTGTCATCGCAATTTACTAAGTGGTCAAGCATGGACTCGGTTGCGTCAGAGCTTGCAAGTTCGCCTCGTTTTAACTTGGTAAGTAGTTTGACCATATCGATAGCCGTAGTACTACCCAGGCCATACTTTTCACTCCGTTCAAGGGCGATAGATAGATCGCGACGAAACACTTTTGAGTTGAGCTGCGTCTCAACATATCCAAGCTCCTTCATCGCGGCTGTTGTGGACGGCAAACCAATGGCATCGATAACCAAGTTCGTAGCGGTATTGTCCGAAAAGACAATCATCAAGCGGATAGCATCTCGCAAAGAAATAATGGTGCCTGGAGAAAAGTGGCTCGTTAAGATCCCGGAGCCCTGGACCATATCTTCTTTTTTCAATTCAATCGGCTGGTCGAGTTTCACTTTACCGGTGGCAGCTTGCCGATAGGCCTCTACCATAACCGGCAACTTAATCAGACTCGCCGTGGGCATAACGAGATCGCCGCGAACGGACCACTCCGTGTCGCTTTCGAAATGATACACGGCGACTGATGTATCCCCCTGGTAGCCTTGGAGCAGTGGCTGAATCGCATCCGCGATTGCATTGAAAGTCGGCGATTGTGCATTGGCCAGCGTCGAAGAAAGGCTGATAGCAAGTAGGAAATGCAGACTGCAAACAAATCTCATCAACATTGGATTACTATCGTGCAATGGAATCATGAAAATGACGCTGTACACCCAGTGTAGAACGGCACTCCGTGCCGTTTTTCTCGGCACGGAGTGCCGAGCTACACTACGTGGTTCTACTTCCTAGACCTGCGCAATGTTGATATAGGCATGGACGTGCGGGGCACCACGGAAGTGCACTACGGTACTTGGCCCCTCGATTCGCCAAATGTCCCACACTTTGTCATTGCCGAGATCCTCCTGCTGGTAAAACGCAAAACGCAATTGATCGATGCCACCTGCTGCCTCGATTAGCTTCATCGCTTCGTCGCCATCTTCTTTGCGGTAGGGGGACAACAGCGTCTTCAAACAATCCTTGACGATGACTTGCTGTTCTTTGTTCATGGCTTTAACGGCAAGTCCGGCGAACTTGCCCTTTTCACCTTGGATCTGGATATCCGTCTCTTTCGGAGCAGCGGACGATATCAAAGCCTGTTTGGCTTGGTCCTTGTCCAACGCCGCAAAGACTTCGTTCACTTTTTTGGTTTGGTAGTAGAAAATATTGGCTTCTGCGCTTGATTCTTCGCCGTGACCATAGACCATCCCGCCCCCAAAGGCAGTTTTTGGAGACGAGTCTCCATCGGCGCGCAGAGTGAGGTGTCTGCCGGTCAATAACCATTGAAAATCCCCTGCAGCTGGGTTCCCGAAGACAGCGACGCTATAAGCACCGAGTCCACCATCATCGTCATCCATTTGACGGCCCAAGCGTTCATGACCTTCCTCACTGGTAACCGCTCGCACGATCCTGTCGATCATTTCCCGTTGGCTAGCAGTGTAAAAATCGCTTCCTATCAAAGGCTTGGTAACATGCCAATTGGCGTTCACTTTGGTTCGTAACGAGTCGGCAAACGGTCGGCATATTTCGGCCCGTTGTTGTTCGGAGAGACTGGCATGAAACTCACCTACAATCGTTTCGGCTTTGCTAGTTCGAGCCGCTTGACCATGCACCATACGAGCTGCAAGTGGAAGCACCGCGATACTGGCTGCCGCTTGAAGGAAGTTTCTTCGGGCCATGGATTGCTTCAATGGCGAGTTGCAATCAGGACATTTTTTCGAATTCATAATGCGAGCCTCATTGGGTTGTGCCACCGCGAAAACGATTAAGCGTGGCGGAATGGAGTGGATGGAAGCCAGGGCAAGCTACCGCACAATTGCATTATCCTACACCTGTTTGGCTCAGGATGCACGCAGCGTGACCCAGGGGGGCAGAAAACAGCAGGACAAGCCGGCGGTAATTGTGAATCCCACCGGATTGACCGGTGGATCGTTCGGGCTTTTTGGCTATCCACGGAGTTAGTTAGCGCAAGCGCGACCAACTAAATCATTGATGCGAAAGTGGGAATGCCTCCCTGTTTACTTGGCGTCGCGTACGAATTGATTCATCCAAGTTATCATTTCAAACTGCGTATGCAAAACCGACTGACGAGCGCGATATCCGTGGCTTTCGTGCGGCAACATGACAAGTCTCGCGATGCCGCCGTTTCCTTTGACCGCTTTAAACATTCGTTGCGATTGGACAGGGAATGTCCCAGGATTGTTGTCGTTTTCCCCGTGCACAAACAGGATGGGCGTTTTGATCTTATCTGCATGCATAAATGGAGAGACATTGGAATAGACCTCTTTGGCTTCCCACAACGG
>JANLRK010000745.1:0-9999 GCA_031361585.1 Pirellula sp.
CGGACGTTTGACGACGGCGCAAACAGTCCCGGTGGATGCGGATCGAACGTCCGCCAGTACTCCCACATCCCGAGCTGCAGCGCCGACTACGCCCAGACATCCAGCAAAGCGAGCCGCTCGGCATTGCGCGGATCGGTCAGCGGTCGCGTCATATCCGACAGGCCGTAGTTGTCGCAATATCGAATCATCACGTTCGGTTCCGGGCGAATCGACTTCGGCGGCGTGAGCGTGAAGTTGTAGGCTTCGGTCTGCACGGTCACATCGGGGAATTCTTCTTTCAGCCCGCGTGCGACGTGATTGACGTAATCGAGTAGCAGACCGCTTTCGGAGCCTTCGCGGTCGCTGATCGCCTTGCAGTTCGGGCACAGACACAAGTTCGAGGTGTTGTCATTCTGCGAAAGCACGACCATCCGAGCCGGTGCGCGGCCGGTCTTCGTCGCTTCGGCTTCATCATCGTGCAGCATCTGCTTCGCGCGTTCGAGCGTGATCCTGCGGACGTCTTCGTTCGTCACGCAAAGCTGAATCCACAACTGCCGGTTGCCCTTGTCGTCGGTCATACGTTTGCCGTCGGCGTCCATCGAAAAGTACTCAGGATGCGTCAGGGCAAATTGCTTCGCGGAGATAAAGTGGCCGAAAGTATGCACGCCGTCCGGCACCGCTCGGGGATAGTCGCCCATCGAGGGACCGGCGTAGATGTGCTCTTTGTTCCAGATCCGCCAACGACTGCCATTGACCCCATTCACTCCCTGCGGAGCAGATGTCTGGTACGGCCAGCCCGTGAAGACGAAGCGATACGGAAACGCTGGTCGCCCGCGTCGATCGAGTACCGGGATCGTCAGCGTCAGCTGCTTCGGCACGAATTCGGTAAACGGGTCGAGTCGCTCGACACCTACATGCGCTTCGAGAAACTCGCACACGGCATAGATCGCCCCGCGCGGCCGACCGCCGGTCAGTCGCAGGGAATTGCCGACGGTTTGGATTTTCCATTCTTCCGGCTTCATCGTTGAGTCAGTCATCACGCGAATCTCTTGCGTCGGTGTATCTGTCGCGCCCCCAGCCTGAATCGGGAACGTCGCGCCGGTGACCTGCTCCAGCGTCTCCGACAACCATTGAGCAGCTGTCTGTTCTTCAATCGTTGGGGCTGCCGCCGTGACGATGACGAACGTCGTCGCACCGTTTTTGGCCACCGTCAACGGTTGCGCCTTTTCTGTCACTTCCGGTGGCGCGAGAGCCAGCTTAATCGCGTCCTTCATTGATTTTTCAACTCCCGGCGCGACGAACGACCAGGCTCCCGGTTCGTAGCCCCCTTCCGCGAACGCTCGATCTGTTGGGATATAAACCGGGCCATAGTCGCCATAGCCCAGTGTCATTACGAACGAATCCGGTCGCTGTGTCTGCGCGAAGTGCTGATACTCAACAAACGGCTCACCGGGAAGCAACACGAACCCGTGCGCGAACAGCGGGTCGGCGATGTCGATGGCTGGTTTCACGCCAACTCCGGCCTGCAACGAATGGCCAATCGGCGGAGTCACCTCCGCGACAAACGTCGCCAGCGAAAACGTAGATCCCAGTTTGGAGGCAGCATGATTCGCATCCAAATCAAGCTGAATCCCATCGTCGGCCAACGACGTCACGGCTGCCAACACGAATATGGCCATGGCAACTGGCCGAAGTTTGTGGGCGATCATCCACATTCCTTTCTGGTGGTTCTGGGTACCAACACTCAGGGCTTTGGCTTGATGAACAGGACTTCCGCGCGGTCGATCCAGTTCTTGCGTAGATCCACACGGAACCAGCCGTCGCTGTTCTTCGGGTGGAATCGGAAGGGAGATCGTGGACCAAGTTCTTTCAGATCGTATTGAGTCCAGTTGTTCCCCAAATCCATTGAGATGGCGATTCCCGTAGCGTAATTGGACGAAATGTCGCTCGCTCCCACCAGAATCATACCGTCCTCGATGATCATCGTGGCCACTTCGTATTCGGGATTGAACAGCAGAGTGTGCTTCGCAGGGGTGCCGAGATCTTCCGGGGCACAGCGAAAAATGCCTCGGTCGTACTTCTCGGTCGGCTGCTTTGGTCCATTTGCGTCCGCTGCCCAATAAAGTTGACCATCGACACAATGGATGCCGCCCGACTTGAAGCGTGAGTTGGCATCCACCGAGACCAGGATTTGCCAATCCCATTTGTCCGCCTG
Organism: Pirellula sp.; assembly: GCA_031361585.1. Taxonomy (GTDB): domain Bacteria; phylum Planctomycetota; class Planctomycetia; order Pirellulales; family Pirellulaceae; genus JBKCUI01. Next base: position 2,195 of record JANLRK010000745.1, read on the forward strand.
TGGATCGTACTCGCCACGCATCCAGTGGCATTCGAGCCCATGTCCGCGATCGAGGTCCCCGGTGCAGGCGTAGAAGGCACGCTCGGCCGAGTTGTAGGCCACGGCATGGATGTGCCTGCAAATCATTGGGTTGTTGGGATTGCCGAGATACGAAGCGCGTGGAGTCTCTTTCTCCTGGAAGTCAGGATTCTTGCCAAAGGCGTAAGCGATCTTCACCGTTTGACCACTGTCCGTAGAGTAGTAGATGTTGACCGGGACCGGCCCGCCCACTACGTTGCAGTAGTTACCCCAGACGAGCATTTCCTGGCCATCAATCTCCCAAGTATGCACACCATCCAGCGGGTTGAAGTACCAGCCCGGCTGATCCGGTGAGTGCGGTGTATGCGGCAGATAATCGCTCCCATCTCGATTCTGGACCACGATCGGTTGGATCGTTTTCAGGTTGTCCGAGCTCAGAAATAGCTTCTCGCGAGTCGCAAAGAGGATGTTTCCGTTTTTCAAAATGCAGCTGAAAGTGATGTTAGCTGCGTCCGCAAGTGTGGCACTGTGGGGCCAGGTCCGAGAGTTGTCTTCGGAGAGAAAGATCTGCCCCGCACTGAAGCCAAAGGCCTTGTTGTCCTGTTGTGAATCGATGGTCGGACCAGCTGGGGCGAGGCGATACCAAAAGTGATCCGTTTCCGCGATTGTGTTCGGGGGCGCGGCTCTCAGCGTGGAGTTGCCTGAGTTCAGCAATGCACCGAACGTGGCAGTTGCTGTCGCGGCAGCGAGAAATCGTCGGCGATCGAGCGACGGTTGTGTGTTCATGATCACTAGTCTTCTTCCCAAACAATGGTTCTTCCGGGAGTATAGTGGTAACTGAGGATGGGATTGAGGTCGAGTGGCAGCACCACACTCGGTATTCGAGAACGGCGTCCCAAACGTATCCGCCGCCCGCAAATGCCAAAGCAGGATACGATCCAACAAGTTGGGGATCGAGTGATCGAGGAAAACGTTTCGGCGTGTCCACCTACAATGCCGACACTGAATGGCGGCTGCAGTAACCGGGCCGCCGCCAAGAAACTATGATTTCAAAACACACATAAACAGCGGATCCGGATCACTGCGTCGTTCTGCCCTTCTGCGGCTTCAGCTTAGGAAGCTTAGCGACGGCTTGCTGTAGCCAGTCATTGTACCACTCTAGAAACGTCGCACGCTTCTTGCGTTTCAGTTTCGTTGGCACCAGTCCGCCTTCATCTGCACGCAGATCCTCCCAAACGTTTCCCGCCTCGGGACCGGACGGGCATAAAGACGGGACTCAAATCGTCGTCAGAATCCATCGTCGAGCCTTTCCGATAATCCAATTTGCCGCAGAGCCTTGCCGCTTCGCAGAGGCCTCATCATAATCTGGCGACGAGTTGTTTTGAAGAAGCTGTGGGCAACCTCCTGCAACTTGGCAAAGCGGCACGAGATCATGCGGCAACGTACCTGCTGCAGGTCTGCAAAGCGAACATAACCAGCGGATCTCATGTCCGAAGAGCAATTAGCCTACTCATTCTGTGCCCAGAGCGGACGTCACGCGATTCTCTCGCAGGATCCCAACTCCGGTTGAATCTAGGTCGCAGAGAAACGGAGCTAGGGACTGTCTGATTTCCTGTCGCTAAACGGCCAGCCGGGTAACTCACCACAGGCCTGCAAGGCCAAGACCACATACGCACTGCCGACGTTCGAAATGAGGTTGCCCGCATCGTTGACCGGGGACAGCGTGAACCATTTTCCGCTCTCGCGCTGATGAGTTTTTATCCACTGGACACCGCGTTGCAGCCGAGGGTCGTTGGCGGGCACTCCCAGTTCCCGCGCGATGACGATGTTCAGGCCAGTTCCATAGCCGTCACTGGTTTTCGTGTGCAGCGGCTCACCGTCGCCCCGAGACAGCCCCCTCCAATCCGTCAGGAAACCGGCAGTCGACCAACCGCCGTCGTCGAGTTGCAGAGCCAGCAGTTCTTTCAGCGTTTGTTGGAGTTCCTCTTCAGTCGCGATCCCGTCAATTCGGACTGAACACCACGCCAACATCGCGCGGTGATGAAGGGACAGGGGAGGATTGTTCTTGAAATACGTCCGCAGCTTCTCAAGACCGGCCAGCGACTGCGGTGAGTTTTTATAGTCGTCCGGCGCGATGCCGATGGTCAGCGCCGCGACCGTGACTCCATAGTGGTCGTCGATCTCCATCGGGGCGTAATCGCAATGCGGCCAGTTCCATCCGCCATCGGCACGTTGCACCTTCCACATCAGATCGAGTACGCCTCGTGCCACATCGCTGTGTTTGCCGGTTGTCTGCACGTCATTAAACGTTAATCCAGTCCCTACAACGATCGGCCAGAAGCCGTCCGCTTCTGTGGGTTTGTCGGTCTGCCAACGCACCTTGAGGTAGTCTTCGTAGAAGCTGCGAACTTCTCCCGAGTCTTCTTGAATCGAATGCAATGCTGGCCTGGCGAGCATGTAGAACAGGTTCGTGTGGCAGGTGGCACAATTCTTCGTCTTCACCCAGTTGAGCGCCGAGCGATCAAGATACTCCGCAGCCTTCGCCGCCGAAAACTCAGCGGCCATGGGTTCGTCCTGAGAGATAATGGGCAAGCCTTCCGCAACATCCTTCAGCATGATGGGCTGCTGCTGAGCGGCGACGAACGTGGGCCAGGATACGGCGAGGAACAGTAAAACGCGGACGAAGTTTGTCATGGAGGGTCTCTCGACAGGTTGGGGGAACTTCAGAGTTCGCGTGGAAAGTCGCATTGCTGCGCTGAACGGCGTTACGAGAGATTTTAGCAGTTCGTGTTGGAAATCAACAATTGGGCTGCGATTGGCCCCGACAGTGATCAGCCGGAACGCGCTAGATACGGACGCCTACCTGAGCCGGTCATGCTGTTCGGCTGGCATCGCTCAGTCTACGAGATCTGGTGTCGTGAGTTGAAAGACTTCAACCCGTTGCTCTATACCGGCAGCGAAGGTCCAGGCCAGAAGGAGCTGAACAAGAATCGGTTCGTGAGCGGGGAATCGGATCTGCTGATCTGTTCACTTCAGAGCGGCAAGGGTCTCGATGGGATTCAGCATCGTTGTCACATCGGCGTGTTCGGTGAACTCGACTGGAGTCCCGCCGTCCATCAGCAAGGGACTGGACGTTATCACCGCGACGGACAGACTGAGCCGTGCCTCACTTACTACCTGGTTTCGGAGTCCGGAAGCGATCCGCACATGATGCAGTCGTTGGGGATCAAGAAGTTCCGAGTAGACGGCGTGATCCAAAACAAGGAGAAGACATCGGTTCTCTCTGAACGCGACTCGATCAATCACTTGCGGCAACTCGCCGAGCAATTCTTGAAAGTTGGTTAACAGAAGTTCGTGATTCAGCGAAATTTCTAATGTATGCTGTTGCGGACAGACTTAAGAAGGTGACCTGGATTTGTTTCGTTTCTTGCGATTGATGAAATCGCACATTGAGTCCTTCGCACGCGTTCGGCGACTTTCGTGCATTTCATTGTTCGTCGCGAGCTATTTTGATAATAGATCTAACTCTAATGAGTTGCGAACTTCTTTTTCTATCTTAAAAGTCAGATCCGAGCTCTCCGAGTCAGCGTAGCGATTGGCAATGTTCTGACCATCGACGGTTACGACCTGCTCTCCAATGGGCGGCTTTTCGATTTTATACTTCCCATCACGGACGATGCATCCAACAATCTGCCCTTCCTGGCTATAAAACAGAATACGCCCTTTTTTCAAGGGTTTACCATCGACGCGAATGTTGCCAGTCAATTGCGTCAATTGGGGCGATTCTGTATCTTGACTAGCAGCGATCGAAATCAAAATTAACGCAACGAGTGGGACCAAGCGCATTCTCATATTGGAACTCCATTGAAGGGATTTGTTTTATGCAGCGGCGAACGACCGGATTCAGCGAGTGGGAGACGCTACGCAAGTAAGCAACGGCCGACCGAGCACTTCGCTGCAATCCTTTGTCACTTGTCCTTTTTCTGGGTTTCGTTAACAGTGCGGTTATCATTCGATTCAATAATAAGGCTACGCGAAAACACTTTCATCGCGACATCGTACTCAGACGACGGAATATCATTCGCCCCAACGGAATCTTGCAAGCCTAGGATTCTCGAACGATTGTTCAGTTTCGGCAGCGAGTAAATGCGATATAGAATCGTTCGAGGACCAAACGATAATCGCACCACCACTCCGGCGAGTTTATTCTTACCGAAGGTCGCTGTCGCGTTCTGATCGATTATCTCAGCCTTTGAGCGCCCTACGTTAAAGATCAGAGATTCCGCAAATTTCAAGGGTGTGACTTCCTCTACGGAAGTCCGGTAGAAAATCTTTAAGTCATTGCCCGCGAGCGTCCAAAACTTTACACCCGGCTCTTGAGACTGCGCTTCAAAATTAAACGTCCTAGGGTATTCAAAACGAATTCCCTCGTATGGAAACGTACGATTGGGATCAATCTCAATACTCACCTTCGGGTTCACAAATGTCCCCAAAAATTCTCCTGATTCACCTTCGGCTAGACGTATCTTTTTCTCGCCAATACACACTGTAAATTGCAATGGCGGTTCCTTCTGATCGCCATCGTCCCCTGCAACAGCACTGGATTTTATTTGAGAAACGCAAGCCAACAAAATCAGCGTTGTGATCAATGAGATGTTCATTCTTGCCAATTCCAAAAGTAACGATAAGTATAAGCTGCCGGGGCCGCCTGCAAGACCTTCATGCCGCGCGAAAACCAGGATGGCGGCCCCGGTCAGCTTTATCCGTTGGTTAGCCGCGGCCGACCTACTTCGACTCATCCAGGCAGTCGTTCCAAATCTTGGCGCCCTTTTCGTGGCCGTCGACACCCTCGAAGAACGACTGCAGCGCGGCGTACATGTCGAAGTCGTCGCATCTCTTCCAGCCCAGAAGCTTCGGCTTATGGACTCGAAACTTGCCGGACGTTTTGGGCGTATACGGCACGGCCATGACCGCTTCCGAGTCGGGCGAAAAATAGGCACGCATCTCAATGATGATCGCGTCAACCTTTTCGTTGCCGAGAGGGATGCGACCATCGTATAGCAAAACAGCGTCGTTTGCGTCCATTTCGTTGGACTCGAGTTTTTCCTTGCCGAGAGCGACAGAGGTTGCCACCTTTCGCTCGTCGTCAGCCGTGATATACGCCAGCATCGGGATCAAAGTCTCGCCGTCCCAGCGGACTTCGCTAAATGGGTCACGTTCAGGGAAGGGATCTGGTGGAATTTTAGATCGCCTGCCGAATAATTTCTCAAACATACTAACACCTTCAATCCGCTAAGATTGTAGCGTCCAAATAGCCACTTCGCTCCATGGCATGGTTCGTCGGCATTTGCGCTACCGATTCAGGTTCCCATCGTGCCAATTGTGTCCGCACCACAGGCATTGTCGAGCCTGCGGAGTTCGCACGATTCGATTGCAAATTGAACAACGATTTATTGTCAAGTCACTGCCGCTCTCGATATGGACCATACTCAGCGTCATTGAAGATCACTAGCCGCGAGTCTAGGCCGCGGCAATTCGTTTTAAGGCGTAACGCTGGCCGTCACCAAGTCCGCGCGTGACAGCAACCATCAAGTTTGAGCCGTTCGCGGACTTTGGTGCACGGCTTTGTTACGTATTGTTTGTATTCCACACCTCAAGGGCTGCAGTTGAGACGGCGTAAACGACTGCCCTCTTATCGCAGCCGTAGAGGTTCGCAAAACTGAACGCACCAATCTCCAAGAGATGATATCTCCCCTCGGTCGTTCGGCATATATCGATGACCCAAGCGCGATCGGGTTGGAATCCGATTTTAGCAATTTCTTCTGCGAGTCGCCACGATTCTTGATCTGCAATTGAAAGTCGAATCTCGTCACCAACCTTGTTCGTCGATCCCGCAACAACAACTCCGTCAACAACCACGAACCTAGATTCAAATTCGATTTTTTTGGGAGAGCTAACCACAACGAGTGATTCGCAGGGGAAATCGTAGAAAGCCATGAAGTCAAGGTCTTTGTCGTACGATGATCCTGAAGCAATTTGTCCCGTGAAAATTTTAAGCGGAGAATCAGGTTGGACAAAAATCTGTCCGTGCTTTCCAAATGTATCTAGCAAGAATTCTTTCTGCCTTCGCATCTCATTGAACGGCAGCATCGTGTAGTCAGAGTTCAATAGAAAACGCCCTAGGTGCGCATAGTAGTGCGAGCAAAAGTAATTCGGTAACATCGCAAATACGCCAGGGCTCCAATAGGCATCATTCCTGACACGTAGCGCCAGATCAATGTCTGAGTGTGTTACGACACATGCCCCTTTCGGAAATGCGTTTCGATATGCGTTCCCAGCATCGTCCCAGGAATAAGGAGCATTAGGGCGATTCAGGGAAACAGACAAATGGCCGCACTCGCGGATCGCTGCAACCAGATCGTCGTGGTAGTCTTCGAAGAGATTTCCGTCGAGCAACCATCCGACCTGCATTCGAGCCTCCAATACATAACGGTCGGGTTCAGCGGGCGGGCGCGATTGAGCAACAATGCCCAAACGCATTTTCGCCCGCTCCCTCTGCAACCCTTTGTTCTGCCACGTTCCGGGCGGCTACACCACATACCACAGCCAATCATTCTCTGGGAGTTGTCGGACGTAGTCAACAACAAGTTTGTCATCGGCCACATCGATAGTTCGAAATTCATGATAACCGTTTGGGATCGAAGAGCGATCTCGATTGGCGATCGAAAGAATGAGGGCAAGTTTCATGGACAGACCTGGCGACAATAGCATGAACGGTTCTCCTTCGCGTTCCGGTTGTCGCGTCCTCGCGTGTATCAACTGGGTGGCGGCCGGGACTGCATCACCGACATAAGTGTCCAACAGTTGGATGTGCAGGTTTCGCAGCTTCAGAGTATTTGAAAGGCATCGTGGGCAGCGCGTGGCAACATCGGCGGACATTCGAGATGCCGGAATGCGATCTAGTGGAGTCATCTGACGGTTACACTGATTGCATTTCGGTGCGGCATAGATAAATGGCAGCGGTTTTGGAAAAACGACCGCAGCGCACGACAAGCATCCATACGCGTGATCGGAGAAGCAAAACGCTGCCGACTCGAAGCCGCAGTTGCAATGCAACAGTGCCTCGCCAAGCGGGAGGTCGGGGCCGATGTTGCCGCTCATGTTTGATGACATTGGAGGTCCATGGCAGAACGGCGGCGTTAATGCGGCGGGCGCGTTAGACTATGACTTCAGGACCGGCATGATCGCCCGCTCGCGTTCAACGCTTTGTTCGGCCCCTAGGCTTTATGGTAAGTTTTCAACAGAATCATGTGCGGTTAGGGAACACTCCATATTATTCTTATACAGAGCTGCCTTCATTGCGGCGACAAATCGTATCCATGTCGGGTGCTCACCGTGAACGTACGCATGAATGAAGTGAACGTCGTTTCCGCTCGAGGCTACATCAGCAACTGTCGACAACACGATAATCGAGTCGTCTCCCGTCATGTGACTGATAAAGGAAACATCGTCAACGGCAAGAACGTCACGCAAGATTGCGCACCATCGGTCCAAACGATTTCCGCAATGGACCGTACCGGATACGTTGTAACGTCGGTGCCATGTATCCATCTGAGGAATCCTAAGGGGGCCGAACGACCGCGATCAGCCGGTTCGAGGAGTTAGTTATTTAGTAAGCGCGACATGACCGAGAACTTATTGTAATCCGCACACCCTTACAGCTGGCCTGAGAGGGAGCCACTACCGTAGAGCTCAGAACGAAGGCCAACAGAAACAACGTGCGGCGA
>JANLRK010000385.1:0-4106 GCA_031361585.1 Pirellula sp.
GCATACATGGTCGCTGTCAGTCCACCGATGGCAGCCGCCACCGCTAAAGCAGGAAAGGCAACAACAGCAAGCGCCCCAGCCACAGCTATTATCGCCGTCTTGACCGCAACTAGCGCCGCAAGAAGCGCCGGTCCCACTGCAATCGCCGCGATCTTAAATGCCAAGCCAAGTCCGATGGCCGATGCGCCGACCGATCCAAGAGCAGCCACGATAGGCGCAACCAAAGCAATGATCCCGCGATTCTTATCAAGCCATTTGGTAACCGCTGCTGACACTCCGATGATTATGTTGGTGATGCGATTGAGCATGGGAGCCAACGGTCGGGTCAAAGCTTTCCACTTTCTGAATTAGGTGAAGAGCGACGTCTTGAATGAGATCGTCTCTATCTCCCTTTGGAAGATTGAACTTACGAATGAACGCGTTTACAGCAATGTGGATGGACCGAAGTGCTACTTTATCAACGATGGGCGCATTACGTGGAACTAGCATAGAAAATTACTCCGCGAATAGAATTGAGGACTGTTTTGTTACCTCCTCGTCATTGCTTGCAGGAGAAATTCCCGTTGTGACAATGGCGAGGGCTTCAGCAGGCCCACAAGTGCTTCCGCTTCGCGGTCGGCAGTATGTCTGGCGTGTTTTACGATTCGTTAGTGAACTAGCAGGGAACTAAATGTCTTTGTCATCGATCTCAAGATGGCATGGCAATCCATGCTGTATTTCCAGGCAAGAGATGATGCCGTTCTGAATTTCGTCACACGTACTGAATAAGTTGAAATGTTCAGTTCGTAAGTCAAAATCACCATTGATTACTGTGGCCACTTCCATACTCGTTAGCTTTCGGCGCGTCGTAACAGTAGCTCCCGCGAGATCTGGTTCGCCGTTGACCACAGAAAGGTTTCGAATCTTGCCGAACCCCATCTCTCTCATTCGTTTGGTGATTAGTTTTTGTGCAGGCGACAGAGCGCCGAAGGTCTTTGCAATCATGTTCGATACTCATTGTGTAAACTGTTTTCTGATACTACTTACATACGCGGAACGCGGTTCCGGTGTCTCAGGGATTCGAAAATTTGTTTGGTCCGCCAATCATTTCACAGACAACTATTTTGTAGCGGCCACAAGACGCCGCGTTGCGATCACCTTTCCAAGAATTCGAAAGTCACTAGCGTTGCCTACCTCGATTGGCTTGAACGTTTTGTTCTCTGGAAGGAGCCGAATGACACCGCCCAGCATCGAGAGTCGTTTGACAGTTACTTCGCCATCGATCGATGCAACAACGATGTCACCATTTTCTGCCAGTGGCTGATGTCGCACGATGAGCGTGTCACCATCCAAGATGTCCGCGCCCATCATGCTGCTGCCAGTTACATCTAGAGCGAAGCAAGGATCTTTTCCCGCAATGGACGCCTCAACAAACACTTCACCAGCGCGATGTTCCTCCGTGTTGATGGGATTTCCTGCAGGGACGCTGCCCAACTTTGGAATCGCAATGACATCGATGACCGTCGCTTGCGGAAGACGTATGATCTCCAAGCTGCGGGCCTTACCTACCGACCGGCGAAGGAATCCCTTCTGCATCAAGCTATTCAAAACTGCGTGGATGCTCGCCTTCGTGCGCGACTGCGACTCGGAAAGCTCTCCAACGGTCGGTGGATACCCATGCTCCTCCATGAATCGCTTGATCGCGCGATAGATCTTAAGTTGCACGGGTGTTAATTCACTATTGGGGCTAACCATGGTTTTGAGTCTCCAAGCAAAAAGCACAAAAATTGTGTCGAGTCCATTAGCAAGCAATTTGATCGATCGCGTTGGCAAGTTAGGTCACGCCGAAACCGAAGATGGACTCGTTCTTCATGGAGACTGCGAATCTTTGTTCGCCCGCGTTGCGCAAACAAAATTGAAGAAAATTTTTCCTTGCTGGAAAACTTGCGGTGGAAAAGCTGTTGATGGATTTGCACCAACTGCGCGGCACAAAATGGAGCAGTGGATGCGACACATCGCAAGCTTGTTGTAATGGAATTTTCTTGTTGAAATCGGCGTGGATTTCCGACAAATCGAATCGCGACGGGGTAGTAGTACAGATAGTCAGGCACTGTTAACCAGTGTGTCGCTATTCACGAAACTTCCACAGGAGTCCCATCCGGATGCGTCCAGTCGATCACCCATCAGAACTGTCCCCCGAGCAGCGATACAACGCCATCGTTGCAATCTTCGCAGTCGCATTACTAAGACTGCGCCAGCGCGAATTGCAGACCGTTGAAAAAGACTCTCATTCTGATCAAAAGAGAGTCGAATCCTTAGCCCACGGCCTTGAAGATTCTTGAATTCCATTGCTCAGTGTGTCCACGCGGGTTTACGCGTATGAGAGTTCTAACCTATCCACGGGGCAATCGAATGTTGAATATCGAAAAAGAGGTCGCGACCATGCGACAGTTGACGACCGACGAGTTACGAAAGTTGTATTCGGAAGTATTTTTGGAGGCAACCAACAATCGAAACAAGCAATGGTTGATCAAGCGCATCGCATGGCGCATGCAGGCCAATGCAGAAGGCGATCTATCTGAACGAGCTCGACAACGAGCTGCTGAGCTGGCGAACGACGCTGACTTACTAATGAATCCGCCGGGGAATCGCAAATCCAAGACTTCTGTGGACGCCTCGGCGCGAACCAAAACGGCGATAGCAAGTATTGAACACAGCGACTACTTCCCGCCAGGCATGGAGCTACAGCGCAAGTACAAAGGCAAGCACATCTCTGTGGAAGTGCTCGATGTCGGCTTCTCCTACAACGGTGAGTACTTTAAATCCCTCACAGCCGTCGCACAAGCCATCACCGGTAAGCATTGGAATGGCTTCCACTTCTTCAACCTTCGCAACAGGGGTGGAAAATAATGAGCCGTAACATGATTAAACCAACAAAAGAGAAACCGCAACTGGTCCGTTGCGCCATCTACACCCGCAAGTCCACAGAGGATGGACTTGAGCAAGAATTCAATTCACTCGACGCGCAACGCGAATCCGGCGAAGCCTACATCAAGAGCCAGAAGCACGAAGGCTGGCAATGTATTTCCAACAAATACGATGATGGTGGATTCTCTGGTGCGAATATGGAAAGGCCAGCGCTCCGACGATTACTAAACGACATCGAGTCCGGCAAAGTCGACTGCGTGGTCGTATACAAAGTCGATCGACTTAGTCGCAGCTTGATCGATTTCGCTCGCATCATGGAAGCCTTCGATAAACGGAAAGTGGCATTCGTTAGTGTGACCCAAGCCTTCAATACCGCTTCCTCCATGGGTCGATTGATACTAAATGTACTGCTCTCCTTCGCGCAATTTGAGCGCGACATGATCAGCGAAAGGACGCGAGACAAGATAGCAGCTGCGCGCCGAAAAGGAAAATGGTCTGGTGGGATGCCAGTACTTGGCTACACTGTGGAAAGTACGAAACTGATCCTAGATAAGCATGAAGCAGACCGCATCAGAGAGATCTTTCGAATGTACCTAGAGCAACAATCGGCGCTGACGGTTGCAAAGGAATTGAATGATCGCGGATGGCGCTCCAAGCAATGGACGACTCGCAAAGGAATTGTGCGCGGTGGGAAGTGCTTTACCAAGGATGCCGTATACAATCTGCTGTCCAACGTAACCTACATCGGTAAGGTTCAATACAAATCCGAAGTCCACAATGGTGAGCATGCCGCAATCATCGACGACGAAATGTTTGAGAAAGTCCAGTCGCTGTTAGAACGGAATGGTCAGGGCGCGAGCAACGCCATTCGCAACAAGCACAATGCGCTGCTGCGGAAGCTCCTAATGTGCGCCTCCTGCAACTGTGGAATGAGCCATTCGTATTCTAAGCGGGGAAGCAAGCTATATCGCTATTACGTATGTACGCAGGCGCAGAAACGCGGTTGGCAAGAATGTCCGGCGCCGTCACTACCAGCAAAGGAGATTGAGAGATTTGTAGTTAACCAGATTAGATCCGTTGGTCGAGATCCCTCTCTAGTTCGCGACACGCTAGCACAGGCGCGACTGCTCGCAGAATCCCAAGTTGCACGCCTCACTTCCGAAAGAAGCGCCCTACAACGCAACCTCCGAAAGGTGTGC
>JANLRK010000392.1:0-4526 GCA_031361585.1 Pirellula sp.
AAAGGTTGTCCGCAGAATTGCAGGCGATGTTCGAGAAGTGATGCGAGCAGATCATGCGGCTTTGGATGTGAATCTCGAATGGGATGAACCGGCCAAGACCATTCAAGTCGACATTGACCAAGACCGTGCACGACTGATGGGGTTGTCGCCCCAGGAAGTTGAACTTGCCCTTCAAACACATCTCAGTGGAACGACGATCTCGCAGTATCGTGATGGAACCGAAGCCATTCCAATCGTGGCCAGAGCCGTTGAATCCGATCGCGTAAACTTGGAGCAATTTTCAGACATGACTCTCTTTACTAAGACAGGCAAAGCCGTTCCATTGAGTCAAGTTGGCAGAATTCGCGCAAGTCTCGAAGAGCCTATTGTGTGGCGTCGCAATCAAGAGCGATCTTTGTCCGTTCGGTGCGATATCATCGACGGCGTACAAGCTCCCGATATCAGCGCTAGGATCGACAAGGCACTTGCCACAATCCGCTCCCAATTGCCCCCGGGCTATCGTATCGAGGCGGGTGGCGCGATCGAAGAAAGTAAGAAAGCAAATAAGGCTTTATTCTCTCTGTTCCCGCTGATGATATTGCTCATGTTGACATTGCTCATGTCGCAGGTCCACAGCTTCAAAAAGATGATTCTCATCTTTGGAATTGCGCCGCTCGGCTTGATAGGAGCCGTCGCATTTCTTCATCTATTTAACGCACCGTTTGGCTTCGTTGCCCTGCTGGGGGTTATCGCATTGGCGGGCATGGACATGCGGAACTCAGTTATCCTCGTTGACCAAATTGAACAAGACATAAAAAGCGGCCTGAGCGAATGGGATGCCGTTATCGAATCGTCGGTGCGACGGGCTAGGCCCGTAATCTTGACCGCGGCCACAGCCATTCTAGCCATGATCCCGCTAACCCGAAGCGTCTTCTGGGGGCCAATGGCCATTGCAATTATGGGTGGGCTGTCGCTCGCCACATTTCTAACGCTGATAAATCTGCCAGCTCTCTATGTCCTCTTGTTCCGAGTACGTCCGCCCAAACCAAGTCGCTTGATCCGCCCGTCGCTGCGTGGGTCAAACGAGTTGCAATCGATTCATGGTCAGTACCTAAGCCAGTCCCATTCGTTCTTTGGGGTCTTTTAGTGCGTGCTGCAATCGAGCCAAGGCTTCGGTCTCAATCTGTCGCACTCTTTCACGAGTCAATCCAAGCTCGGCACCAATCTCTTTAAGCGTATGCGGAGGTGTGTCATCCAGTCCAAAACGCATCTTCAAAACGGTCGCTTCACGAGCATCCAACTTTCCTACCAACTCGATCGCAGTCTTGAGTACGTCGTGGTCGATCATCGCTTCGTCAGGACTCTTAACGCGCTCGTCCATCACCATCTCTCCGAGAGACCAACCGGAATCGGTTTGATCGCTTTGAGGCGTTGCATTATAGACTTGAATCGCCTTCTTGATGATCGGCAGCTTTTTCTTTGGAAGTCCGAGAATGCGTCCGATCTCCTCCTGAGTCGGCATTCGGCCGAGCTCATCGTTCAGCCGAGCAGTGGCCCGTCGCCACTTGCTCAATAACTCCACCATATAAGCGGGAATGCGAATCGTTTTGGAAGAATTGATCAGCGCCCGTTTGATCGATTGCTTGATCCAATAACTCGCGTATGTGCTGAACCGAGTACCCATGTCGGGGTCAAATCCCTCGACGGCTCGAAGCAACCCAAGGTTACCTTCCTCGATCAAATCCTGTAGGGCAAGGCCTTTGCCGACATAGCTTCTGGCGATATTTACCACTAGGCGGAGGTTGGCACGAACCATTCGGTCGCGGGCTTGAGCGTCGCCTTGCGCAATTTGCCTAGCGAGCATCTGCTCGTCTTCGGCAGTCAACAATTTCATTTCATTGATCTCGCGGAGATAGGTTTCCAGCGGAGATTGGGGTTGGGCTCCATCCTTGGGACTTTTGCGACGAGAAATCAGTTTGAGGTCTTCGTCCTGTGAATCCTCCACATCGTCTAGGTATGGGCTTGAATGAGCCATGAAGTCTCTTTGCACGGAGTGGATGTATCGAACTAAAATGAACGCGTTCGATCCCTATCGACTCCCTAATGCAAGCAAATCAATTAAATAAGCCACGGTACAACGTCTAGCGATTATTCCGTTGGACGTAAACCCTTTGGCAGGATAGGTTTTCGATGTACAATCCTCACGCGCTGTGCGAGCGGCAATGCGTGCTGGTCGAGTGCAATCGGATTTTCGGATTAAAATGCTCCTTCGTGCCATCTATAGAACAAATAATTCCTACTACCCAACCTAACAATGCTTTCACCTGCCCTCCAACCGACCCTCGACAGCAACGCTGATTCCATTTGGCAATGCCTAGCAACCGATGTTCTCAGCGGCCAATCCACTACGCGGGCGCAAGCCCTTTCCATACTGAAAACCAACGATGACGATTTGCTTGATCTCATCGCGGGTGCGTTCAAGATTCGCCATCGCTATTTCGGCAAGACGGTACAGCTTTACTTCTTGATGAATGCCAAGAGTGGATTGTGCCCCGAGGATTGCAACTACTGCAGCCAGTCTAAGATATCGGACGCTCCAATTCCGAAATACAACATCCTAAGTCGCGAAAAGCTGCTTGACGGCGCACGGGTTGCCGCCGAACGCAAGAGCAAGACCTACTGCATTGTCATCAGTGGACGGGCTCCGAACGAACGCGAAATGAAGGCAGTCGAAACGATTGTTCCACAGATCAAGGCACAATACGGATTGAACATTTGCGCCTGTCTTGGTTTGCTTGACGAGGACCAAGCGAAACGCCTCAAGGCAGCGGGCGTTGACAAAGTGAATCACAATCTAAACACCAGCCGCGAATACTACCCCAAAATCTGCTCCACCCACACCTTCGACGACCGGATCGAGACGCTGAAAAATGTTCGCAAAGCCGGCATGGAGCTTTGTAGCGGCGGAATCATTGGGATGGGAGAAAAACACGAAGACATAGTGCAGATGGCCTTTGAACTTAGCGAGTTGTCCGTGGAATCGATTCCATTAAACTTTTTGCATTCGATCGATGGAACGCCGCTTGAGCGAAAAGAGTATTTGAATCCCAGAGATTGTTTGCGAGCGCTCTGCATGTTTCGGTACGTGAATCCAACGAGCGAGCTTAGAATCGCTGGGGGCAGAGAGCGGCATTTGCGAACGCTGCAACCGCTGGGACTTTACGTCGCAAACAGCGTCTTCGTCGGTGATTACTTGACCACTCAAGGCCAACCGCCGCAAGAAGATTACGAGATGATCGCCGACATGGGCTTCGAAGTGACCGGCAGCTGCGCGACCTAACATCAAACGGAAAACAATTGGGATAGGCTTCCAGCGGGATTGTTTTCCGTGAAGCTTGGATGAAGTGGAGCTTATTTTGAATCGACTTTTAAACTGCAAATCAGCTTTTGAAAGCTAGCGGATGCTAGTTTCACGTTGCGGAGCCTTGGCGGCAATTGCATGTCGCTATTGCGAATCAAGGCCACTTTGGCAGAAAACATAGCCTCCTCTCAGCACGAAGACTTTCGCCGAGTCGAATTGATTTCTATTTCATGTCTTTCGCATATTTCCTGGTTGATTCGCTCTTTCTGTTTTTGTCGCCCTAGCCTCACCGATTTATTGACATTCGAACCATCGAGTTTTCCTCTAAAGTACGGCCAAAACCAGGTTTTACACATCTTTGACATGACTACAACCAAACCAGGACATACACAATCGACAAACGGCGTTAATGTACTCAGACGCGAATTGATCGAAGCGCAATGCCTTCGATTGGTTCAAATTCCCCGTTAAATCCGTTTTCTCCAAGTCCCCCTAGCCGCTAGGACGTTTGGCATGTTAGGCAAAGATCCGATTCTAGATACCACGAGCCACCAATTTCATCAGCATCATGCAAGTACCTTGACCGCCCCGCCTCAATCGATGGTCGAAGAACTTGCTCCCGCTAATCTTCCCACTGCCGGCGGTGCTGCCAAAGTATCGCCAGTTCCGACCGTTTGGAATGTTCAATGGGGTGCATCGGCTTGGCTCATCGCATTGCACATCGGTGCTATCTACGCACCATGGTGCTTTACTTGGAGCGCTTTGGGATTGACTTTGCTGTTCCACTGGATGACTGGCAGTCTAGGGATTTGTTTAGGATTTCACCGATTGCTGACTCACACCGGACTCGAGGTGCCAAACTGGCTCCGCAATACGTTCACCACGATCGGAACTTTAGCAGGCGAGGGCGGACCCATTAGCTGGACAGCCAATCACCGCAAGCACCATGCATATAGCGACCAGCCAGGCGACCCTCACTCGCCCCACGATGGTCCGTGGTGGTCGCACGCGTTTTGGCTTGCTTTTACAACCGACAATGGCGATCCACAAGGCTACGCGAAGAAATGGGTACCTGATCTACTTAAGGACAACTACACCGTTTTCTTGGAAAAGTATTTCCTACCCATCCACATCGCCTTTGGTGCAATGGTAACCGGGGCGGGGTATCTCATCGGCGGTTCCAGCT
>JANLRK010000747.1:0-2636 GCA_031361585.1 Pirellula sp.
ATTGCCATTGAACTCAGCATTGCCATTGAACTCAGCATTGCCATTGAACTCAGCATTGCCATTGAACTCAGCATTGCCATTGAACTCAGCATTGCCATTGAACTCAGCATTGCCATTGAACTCTGTTGACTGAGGGAAACTCACGTCTGCCAGAGTCACAACCAAACAGGTCACAACCAAACAGATCGCAACGCAACTGCGGAAAGCAAAATTACATACAACGAATTGAGTTCTCATATCGGTATCCCTACCTAAGCTAATGTGCGGTGATCCTTCACCAAGTTCAGGCGGCCAATTGTAGTGCCATTTGCCTTGCGGTCCAAGAGTTTTTTGCGAAGTCGATAGGAAAATACTTATTGCTAGCCAACTTGGGAACGCTCAGGATTGACGGAACGCATTGATCTGACCCATAATAGGCAGGTTCGATTTGTCGAATCCCGCCTTTTTTGTTTTACCTGCCTATATTTGAGACGCACTCCAATCTCTGGAGGTCTTCCCTCTTTACGATGCTTGCAAAAAAGACACGGGGTCGGTTGCTTTATTTAGCCTGGAAGCTGAATAATCCAGCCGGACAAGTCTGCGGTATTTTTGAATCCCACCGGCTTGGGCCGAATCGAAAAAATATGGTCAGTTTTGAATCGCATATTAGCATTCGAAGAGGGCTGCAATGCCTATTGTTAGCAATCATTGCAATTAGTCAGTTGACAAGCGTACCAACCAAAACGGCAAGCGCACAAGGACATTCTCCGTCTGTTAGTTTCGTTAACGACGTCGTCCCGCTCCTGACCAAAGCTGGCTGCAACTCGGGTGTTTGTCATGCGAAGGCTGGCAATGGTCAGAATGGCTTCCGACTATCACTTCTCGGATTTGAGCCAAAAGAAGACTTTGAATACATGGTCAAGGACAGTCGCGGTCGGAGGCTGTCGTTGGCCGATCCAGAAAGTAGTCTCTTGCTTTTGAAGGCGACGGCACAAGTATCGCATGGCGGCGGCCTTCGAATAGCGAAGCCGTCGTCGGAGTATTCCATCCTTCTAGATTGGATCCGCAACGGAGCGAGCTTTGATGCCGCTACTGCGCAAAAATTGATTTCCGTTGAAGTACAACCGAATCGAGCAACGCTTCAGCCGGGAGCTCAGACGCAGCTAAAAGTCATTGCAACCTACGACGACCATAGTCAACGGGATGTCTCTAGCGCAGCCTTGTTTGAATCGAACGACATCGCGATGGCAAGCGTAAACTCAGATGGTCTCGTTAAGATTTTTGATTTGCCGGGCAACGTTGCTGTGATGGTTCGTTATCAGGGACAGGTTTCTGTATTCAGCGCTTCGGTGCCGCTTGGGGCTGCCGTCGACGGACTTCCCTCATCCAAAACTTTTGTCGACGATTTGGTCTTTGCCAATTTGAAGGTGCTCGGGATTCCTCCCTCACCGATCTGCGATGACGCGACCTTCATTCGCCGTGTGTCGCTGGATATTGCTGGCCGTTTGCCGACCGAGGATGAAAGGAACAACTTTTCCGCAAGCCATGACGCGAGCAGACGCGAGCATTTAATCGAAAGCTTACTTCGAAGTTCAGAATACGCCGACTACTTCGCCAACAAGTGGACGGCCATGCTAAAGAACCGACGCGATGACGCAAGCGATATCATCTCCAACTTTGCATTCCATGCATGGGTTAGAGATAGCCTGCTTGCGAATAAACCGTACGACCAAATGGTGCGAGAACTATTGGCCGCGACCGGAACCGTTATCGCCAATCCGCCCGTCGTCTGGTACAAGCGAGTGAAGGAACCGAAACAACAAGTGGAGGATGTGGCCCAACTTTTTTTGGGCGTACGGATGCAATGCGCTCAGTGTCATCACCATCCGTTTGAACGCTGGAGTCAGGACGACTACTACAGCTTTTCCGCGTTCTTCACGCAAGTTGGCCGCAAGCCGACGGCCACGCGAGGAGAAGACATGATCTTTCACAAACGCGGCATGGCCAGTGCTACAAATATCAAATCCGGCAGCGTCTTGAAACCCGCAGCCCTCGGCGATGCGATTCCCGCAATTGCGCCCGACGAAGACCCTCGACTGAAACTTGCCGATTGGATGAGTTCAGCCAGCAATCCATTCTTTGCCAAGGCGGTCGTTAATCGCTATTGGAAGCACTTCTTTCGACGCGGGTTAATCGAACCGGAGGACGACATTCGCGACACCAATCCACCATCCAATCCCGAACTGCTAGCGGCTTTGGAAAAGCACTTTATCGCGAGTGGTTTTGATCTCAAGAGCTTAGTCAAGCTGATAGCTGGTTCGAATGCTTACCAACTAAGCGCCGTTCCCAACCAATACAACATTGCGGATCAACAGAACTACTCGCGTTACTATCCTCGGCGGCTTCAGGCCGAGGTATATCTCGATGCCATTGATGATTTGGCCGGCTCGAGGACTGAGTTTCCTAACTTGCCAAGTGGAACACGTGCGATCGCTTTGCCGGACAATAGCTACAACAATGCCTCCCCGTTCCTAAAGGTTTTTGGTCGGCCAGAGAACGAAAGCGTCTGCGAATGCGAGCGCGTACAGTCCTCCAGTCTCGCACAAAGCTTGCACCTGATAAATGCTTTGGACATCAAATCAAAGTTGGGGGCGAGC
>JANLRK010000413.1:0-19361 GCA_031361585.1 Pirellula sp.
CGATCCAATCGATTCGCTGCATTGGAATCGATTAGCTGATTCGAATCCGAGGCGCTCATTTGCATCAAAATTCGTAACTCGATATCGCGCAGAGACTGACGAGAAACCCATCTGGCCATTGTCCCTGCCGAATCAGCCCAAAGCCAAACGTGCATCCCCAGTGCGGGACCATCGCGAAGTAAATTCGCTAGTACTGTGTCCGGTTTACTGGCGCCCGCAGTATCGTCGCCAAACGAATACTCTTCGTTCTTTCGCAATTCACGGAACCGAGACAAATTGACCACCGCAATCAATATTGCCGGATGCGTCGAATCGGTCGTTTCGCTACGGTGCGCTAGCTCCTGTTTCAAATAATCCATAGTGGCGTCAATCCCTCGAATGTCATTAACTCGAACAGAAACCTTGCAACGAGGAAGCTGCGTCATCAGCGAGCGCATGGACTCATCCTCGGCCCTGGATCCATCTAGGACCACTACGGACGGCTTTCCATCCATCGGCTGAGCTAAAGTTCGATAACAGAAACCAGCAATCGAACCAGCCAATAAACTCGCAGCACTTGATTCATCTTGCCCAATCACCATGACGTTTCGACCTGCGCTGCGCGTTAACGTCTTGGTCACAGGTGGATCAATCGATACGCTATCGCCCAGTATCATTGGTACAGAGCCCTCGTCCATACGCAATTCGCTGATGGCCAATGTGATGCTCTTTTCGTCCCAAACGGCTGGCTTGTGACCCTCAAACACGATGCGTCGACCAAGCGCGTTGGTTGTTGGGGAGTGAGGGACAGGATCTTTGCTCAATCGCTCTAGTCTCGCAATTTGGTCGTTCTTTTCGATGAAGGCAACTTGAAAGGGTTGGTTGCTTTCGATACGGCCCCCCATTTCGTTGTAAATGGCTTGGCCCGAATGCCTTAGTCGTTCGGCAGCTGTGTTGTCTTCGCTCAAGATGAGCATTGCATCGGAGCTATCGCACTGCAATGCAATTCGTACCGCCATTTGCGAGAGCGTCGTTCTAGGCAACGAGTAGGCACCGCCGAGAGTTTGCGAAGCCAACACCAAGTGCATGCCGAATGACCGTCCTTGACGGACAATGCGGTCCATCAACATCGAGGCTTGTTGGGAAAGTTTGTCATCTTCGACAAATAACTCCTGAAATTCATCGATGACTACTAGGATTCGCGGCATCGCATGTTGCGGGAACTTCTTCGAAAGGCTCGGTATGTCCTGAACACCCCATTGCCGGAACGCTTCACCGCGTGCATGCAAAACACGATCTAAATACTCGAGCGTACTGACGCCAAACTCACGCTTGCTTTCGATTCCGATAATATCCGCATGGGAGAGTCCGACCTCGGAGTAAACTTGGAACTCGACCCCCTTTTTGAAATCGAGCAGCACCAAACGCAACTGATCGGGTGAGTACTTCATCGCTGCACTGGTGATCATGGTGTGCAGCATCGACGACTTGCCGGATCCAGTCTTACCAGCAATGATCACATGCTGCGCCGTGCCAGATCCCAACCGCATCGATTGAATACGGCCCGAGTCCGAGACACCAAGCGGTATCGCAAGTCCTTCAGCACTTGAAACCGTTTGCTGCTCTTGGACTGGAATCGCTATTGATTCGTATGGCACAATGCATTTGCCGACTTCCGAGGCCGCCTTCAAATGATGTTCCATTATCATTTGCAGCCGATCATCGGCAGGGGGAAGCTCCGGCTTCAGAGGATACATGACGAGTTCTGGGTGATCCACCACGACTCTTGACTCGGTCCGCACCGACGTCCCATCTGCATCTTGAATGCGCTGAGGGCTAAGTTTGAGTCGAAGCCGAAACTCGTTGAGCTTGGATCGATCCGCAAATGACGGCCAAACATAAGTGTCAGAAACTTGCAATATAACTCCGACACCGCATCTGCCTCCTGAGGCCATGATAGAACAAAGGGATTGCCACGAGCTGTCGTCCAGCCCGCATGGGAAATTGGACCAAACAATTAATCGATATGGAATCGTCATTGGACCCGCGTTGCTATTGTACTCAAGCACATTTGCATATCGGTTCCTTAGACTCTGCTGGATTACGTCTTCGACATGGCGAGCCGCGCTAGCTAGCTGCTCCGCGATGTGGAGCGACTGTGTCCATACGCGTTGGTGTACCATTTCGGGATCCACGTCAGCCAATGCCATCAGCCATGAAAACTGTTTCCCTAAACCTTCCGGGTCGATAATCGTGATAATCAAGTCGCCAACAGGCACCGAAGTCACCGCTCTCAAAAGCGTATTGCGAACGATGTCGGCAGCCGTCTCCTTGCATTCTACAGGCGTATCGAGAGTCAGAGCGCCTTGAGATACCACGTCGAAGAAGAGACTCCACGGCTGCTGAGGGCAAGCCTCCGGCAAAGACATTAGTTGGAGTTCGTTTTGGAATTGGAGCAATGGTTCGATCTCGCCTATACGCCATGCCAACGACTGCCGAGTTCTCGGCCAATCGCCGGATGTAAATCGATCTGAATCCCAATCTGGAAAGTCAAGTTTCGTTTGCTCATGAACCTGCCGCATGAGCTTCGCCGAGGCCGTACAACCGTCTATCCAGCGTCGAACGGTTCGTTGTTGTGAATTTTGAAAATGCGATTCAATTCGGGTTAACAGTGCCACATGAGCTTGCTCGATTTCGAAGGCCTGCGAGGATTGTTGCTTGTTTAAGTCATCCAATTTAGGTTTGCGATCGGCATTGATGCGATGGTGTTTCTCGTTTCGCGAGGCCGCAACGTGTTTTCGCCTTTCGCTGCAGGAATGAGTCAAAGCCATCTTGTTGGAATTGAACTCGCTAGCAAGCTTGGTGCGCTGCGCTTTATGGTCATCGTCCAACAACTGCTGGCTGGTGGAAAATTGTTTCTCGAGCCGTTGGATCTCTTGCTGACAATTGAAGTCTGCGATTCGATGGCCTTGACTAATTGCCATATAGCCAGCGTTCTCTTGGTCTACTACCTGAGGAAACATACGACGAATCGTTTTTGATACCAGTGGTGAGAAAGCAAAATGAATGATCGAAGTAAATAGAATCGCACTAAAGACTCCGACAATACCGATGATCAATGGGACAGACTCCATAGCCCATGCAATGGCTGCAGCGCCGGCACCCAACACGGACCCAAAAAACAAAAACCAGCTCGACCCAAGCAGCTTGTTCGTGGGGTGGTTCTGCATTCTCTTAATACTCGTCGACAGAGACTTTTTAATCTCCTCAAAGCGATTTGCTACTTCGGGAAGATCCGAAATGGAATTCACTTCGGCTGCCGCCTCGGGTGCGATTGAACCGATCAGCCCTTGTAGTGCCGTGTCTCTAGTGCGTATGCCAATCCACTCGCGACACTCATGCATCTGCTGCTCCATCGTCGCCCGCTCCTTGTCAAGCTTGGCTTTGATGCTGTCTCGAGCGTTCTTCTTATCTAGACACGCGTCGTTCTTTTTTTGCTTTAGACCGGCGGTTGCGGTTTCGTATTTGCTCTTCTGTTCCGTTTTTTTTTGGACAAACTCAGACTTTAGTTTCTTGGTCTGCTGACGTTCGAAATGGAGACTTAAGAGCGTTTCGCGTTCCGCCACACCGAACTGTTTGTCCAGCAACAAATCCCATTCGGTCATCGAGGATTTTGAATCCGCCGCGTGTTGCGATTTCATCTCGGTTTCTTTTTCCCCATACTCACGGATAGATCGGTCGCGATCAG
This sequence comes from Pirellula sp., assembly GCA_031361585.1. GTDB lineage: Bacteria > Planctomycetota > Planctomycetia > Pirellulales > Pirellulaceae > JBKCUI01. The sequence continues at coordinate 3,728 of JANLRK010000413.1, forward strand.
CCGCCATCTTTTCACTATCCGCAGATCGCGAAATGCACAACTGCTTTACTCGAGACCTGAGACCACGCACGATGTGAAGCTGATTGATAAATAGTCCCCGCAAAAAAACCGAACCGGAACTGGACTTGCGTTGCGAATCAAGAGAAGTATTGGTATCCATAGCCCTACCACGGTAAAAGAAGTGATCACAGCTTTATACCAATATACACTAGCCCGGTTTAGTAAGGCGATCGGCAGGTTTAACCCTACCTAGCCAGACGCGCAAGCTAGTGATTCCAGCTTCGAATTCACTAGCTCGCGCGTCGTGCTACTGGTACGTTTCAGTCTGCCGGTCGCCTAACAGGGGATGTATGGATCAGCCGACGGGCGTTAGGATGTGCAGATGACATTTCGTCGCCGCCGGTTCTTTCTTAACTTTTTGAAAGTGGTCTCCGTCAAAAAAAATACGTGACCGCGGACAGTATTTGCCAAAAAAAAGCACCCCACAATGGATTCTTTAAACATCATTTCGGTTTCCGAAACCGCCACTCGCGAATTGCGCGCGACGGGTGCTCGGCTCGTCGTTCGGATATCTGGTCAATCGTTCTTCACCGGCAACGAAGCATTTAGAAAAGCAACCGAGGTTGCCTCCTGCATTGCGTCGCTTGCAAAATGCAGCATTCCCGAAGATGACATCCGATTGCTCAATGTCTCCGCCGAGGTAGAATCCGGTTTCCTTTCAAAATCATCAACCGCAATCTATGACCTTGAGGTCAAATGCCGAACTATAGATTTGTTAGGTCCGGTGATTGCTGCAATTTCTTCACAAAAAAACTCAAAGATCTCGTCTATCGCATGGGACTACCATGAACTTGCCAAGATGCAAAAAGACGTTTTGCAAGACGCTGTGCGGGCGGCCCATTCGTCCGCAACCGCCATCGCCGACGCTCTGAATGTTTCATTGTCCGGCGTTCACAGATTGTCGTACAACGTGACTGGGTTGGACACCGATTTGCAAATTCCTGGTAAGAGCTTCGCTCGCAGTCGTGCCGCTAATGACTTTGTAACAGGCTTGCCAGATTTGTCGTCGGGACTAATGTTTTCGCACACAACCCAAATCGCCGTTGCCGTGAAGGCTGACTTCATCGTCGGGAAGTCCACAGATAGCACCTAACCAAGCGGCCAATGAGCATACCGGAGGCCCATGCTACTGGGCTTTTCGAACGGTCGAGTCTAATCTATCTTCAGGGCATGAACCAATTGCCATTTTTTGTACATGAACTTGCTCAGAAATTGTCGACTCGCGAACTTAGCAGTCGCGAAGTAACTCAGTTTTTTCTCGATCGAATCGAAAAACTGCAGCCAACCGTTCGTGCCTTTATTTCTTGGGACGGCGATCTTGCCCTTCAAGCAGCGGACGCTGTCGATCAACGTCGGGCTGCTGGAGAGTCGCTGTCGCCCTTGGCTGGGATGCCAATAGCAATCAAAGATATCCTTTGCACGACCGACTCGGTTACTACCTGCGGGTCAAGGATGCTTGAACACTATCGATCCCCTTATGACGCTCACTTGGTTTCGAAGCTTCGAGAATCGGGCCTCGTGATTTTGGGAAAAACCAATTTGGATGAGTTCGCGATGGGTGGCTCGACCGAGACCGGCTTTCGCGGACCGGCTTATAACCCCTGGGACCCGACACTGACATGCGGCGGCAGCAGTGGCGGTTCGGCCGCTAGTATCGCCGCAGGCATGGCACCGATTTCAATTGGTACGGATACCGGCGGGTCGATTCGGCAACCCGCAGCTTTCTGTGGTGTCTGTGGATTGAAGCCAACGTACGGACGTGTTAGCCGGTACGGGCTCGTCGCCTTCGCCAGTAGTCTCGATCAAGCGGGACCATTTGGACACACAATCCCTGACTTGGCTCTGACATTGCAAACCATTGCTGGCCACGACCCACGCGATTCGACCAGCCTCAAGGTCCCGGTCGACGACTATGCGTCTGAGATCGCAAAGCCGTTTGCTAGAGCTAGAATCGGTGTTATTCGCGAACATCTCGACGGCAAGGGCCTCGACCCCCAGATTCACTCGGCTATCGTGAAAGCCATCGACGAATACAAACGGCTAGGCTGCCAAATCGTCGACATTGAGATGCCGCATACCCAATACTCGATCGCGACTTACTACATTATCGCCCCTAGTGAAGCGAGCAGCAATTTATCGCGATACGATGGTGCGCATTACGGGTATCGAGCCTCAATTGAAACGGACAAGCAATTGGCAACATCTGGCGGCAAAGTCCAATCGCCATTGATCCAGATGTATAGTCAAACTAGATCGCAGGGCTTTGGTTCGGAAGTGCGTCGTCGAATCATGTTGGGGACGTACACGCTGAGCGCCGGATACTATGATGCATATTACAAAAAGGCCCTTAAGGTGCGTCGGCTCATTCGAGAGGATTACGATGCGGCCTTCGAAAAAGTCGATGTGCTCGTGGGTCCGACCACCCCAACGCCACCGTTTAGAATCGGCGAAAAAGTCGATGACCCGGTCAAGATGTACCTTGAGGACTTGTTTACCGTTGGCGCCAACTTAGCTGGTATCCCCGCCTTGTCGATGCCGGTTGGAATGACAGCCACCGGACTGCCCATTGGCATGCAATTGCAAGGGCCGGCACTTTCGGAGTCGAAACTGCTTCAGATCGCCAACGCATATCAACGAGCTGTTAGCTATCAGCCGAAGATTGCGATCTTGTAGATTCGGCAGTCCTCAGCCGGACGTGGCACCGGCAATTCAGCACGACGTGCACGAATGGTATCCAATTCAATCCGTTAGAATCACGGTGGGGACCACCGTGCCACACTTAGCAGTGCCACACTTTGCTGTCATTTCTTTGCTTCGGCTTCGAGGATACGAAAGGAGACCATTCGAAATCCGATGTCGTAACAGCGGCTTCCGAGTCGCCTAGCGCGGACCACCCTGGCCGTCACGATTGCCGTAGAGAAGTAGATCTTCACGATTTGCTCTGGAAACCATTGTCGATCTGCCAGGACTGAGAAACCAGTCCGCGAGAGGTTTCGCACGATCACTTGGGAAGTCGGGAATTGAAGGGGCAATCCGCTGGGGGACTCCATCCATTCGAGTATCGCAAGTCCTCTGCATCGAAATCGAGTTGCGACTCGGACATCTTCATCGCACGTCGAGATCGGGCCGCGTTGTTGAAGTTCAAGTTGAATTTGCGGTGGAATAGCTAACGTCAGAGGGTGTCCACGGATTAGTTCGTTGAAGTTTGGCTCATCTTTTGTTCCAAGCACTTCGTTACCTCCATATCAAGGGCCGTATTCTTTTCTGATTCCAATACGCGAAGGGCTGCCAATCGCGTCATGGCGGGTCGATCCGCTCGTTCGCTGGTCAATCCGTCGAAGCGATTTGCGACGGCACAAATCCGGCTCGCAATTTGAATTTCGTCTCCTTGCAAACCGACTGGAAAGCCTTTGCCATCTGGCCGTTCATGGTGTTGATAGCAGACCATCAAATGCGTTTCCGTAACTCCCGGTTCTCTGCAAAGCATGCGAAAACCTTCTGTTGGATGCGACTGATCGTTTCGCAGTGTTCCATTCATTTCGATCTTTCCAATATCATGAAGCATCGCGCCAGCACAAATCTCGGAAACCATTTCCTCGCAATATCCCTGATGTTCGGCTATTAGATAGGAATAGAAGGTTGTGTTGACCGCATGCGTAACGAAACCGCAATCATGCCGAAGCGTGCGTTGCAGTTCACGTCCATTGAGTTGAATGTGGTGTCCGAGATGCGTGAGAATTCGACTACAATCGATGCTGCTTCGCAACAGACTTTGAATCGATTTGTGTTCAAAAGCCTTACTGAATTGTCCCTGCACGTATTCAATCATCACGGCCGTCTTAAGGATGCGAGGAATACGCGGTTCAACTAGCCAGCCTGCCATGTGTTCGACTAGATACTCAAAGTAGGACTGATGGCTAGTGTCCTCAACAAACACCTTTTGGTTCGGATTTGCCAACATGAAGCTGAAGATGCTTTCACTGACAATTTGCTCGCTCGATAGAAATTTGACCGCCGCACCGGTTTTATCATTCCAAAGGTATACATTTGTCCCAACTCGGTAGTTTGGTACGAGCGTGAGGGGATGGATCGGGATTAGCCCACTAATGGTCATTCGAAGCGGTACCAATGTTTGGGAATGGATTTCAACGAAAAAATACGCTTTGAATTGTTGCTTGGTGGCTAGCCGCAATGGATTGACAAACAAAGAATGAAGTACTCACCGGTACATTCAGCACAGTCGTCAGAAGCCACGCGGACTGCCTGACCTACGTGTGCACCAAGTTGCGAATTCTTTCAAGTAGCCGACGAATGAACTCGACCGATTTCGTGCGCATCGGATTTCGAACGTCGATCCGCGTTGACCAGAACAGGTCCGGTTGTTTTGGTGGGTGTGGAATCGATTCCACATTCTTCGAGAAGTCGCAAAGTCGTTCCCGAAATTTGCGAGGAGGACGGGTCGCTGCTATGCGTCTCACTCGTTCGGACGGGTCATTCTTGGCCATCGATGCAAGCGTACTCCATACCCCCATGCTTTGCATCGCCTTGGCAGCAAGGTAACGCATTCTTTCGTCTTCGCACTGTGCAAATTTGGCGATCGTTTGCGTACCAACATAACCACCACATCGACCTCGAAGCCAAATCGCTATGACCCTCAAGTTATTGTTGGACGTCATTTCAATCAGATAGGAAAGGGCTGCTTTGCAACTATCAAACTCCACATCGCGTATTTTGGAACGCAATGGCAACAACGATTGGAGACTCGTTCTCCGATGGTGTAACTCCACCGCAAGTTCAATTGCTTTGACACCCGATGCGTTTAAACGGAAGCTCTGTCCATTGATTCGAAACTGGTGAGAGGCTTCCACTGGAAACCCGGCTAGGTTGCTTAAAGGTGCCATGCTTAGCATTGTAAAACAAAGTTAGCTGAATTGCGAATGGGCGGAACTACATTGGAAAATTATCCTATTCAGCTTCTGCGGGGCCGAAGTCCGAAGGGGGCTGGTTTGTTTTGTCGCGAGTGAACGGATCACCGAATTTAGAAAAGCCGTCCAAGAAACCTCCATGGCTCAAGAAGAACTCGCCATTCTCTATCCCCATGAATCGATCGAAATATACAGAGGTGCATCGGGAGATCTTTCGTACTGAAGTAGATACTGCAATAACATCGTTTAACAGTCAGCCGTAGGCGTACTTTTGTACTGGTTTGTTGTACGCCTGCGGCTGACTGTTAAACGAGGTAGGTTGTCCAACCATGCTCCAAGCCTCGGTACGGAGTGATCCATTTCCACTTCTGTTCGGGCTTGTCTTCTTTGATTGGATTGCCGTTGACATACGAGATAGCGTTTTCGATCTGTTCGTCACTGTCAAGGTAAACTTTCCATTGATGGCGAGCCCACATCCCAGGCGGGCGTTCGCCTGGCTTGGCATACGTTGCAAGCGGATGGAGATGGTCAGCGATGAGTTGCGTCGTTGCAGCACCCTTTAGCAGATTAGCCATCTGCTCGACTTTGTATCGGTGTCGTGAAAGCACTAGATGCGTATGTTCAGGGAGGATCGCACAGGCCCAGATCGCATAGCCACTTTTCTCTCCCTGATCTTGAAAGCCAGTTGCTACGGATAGAGCTTCCATGCCAGTCAAGGTCACGGGTGGATAACGCAATGCTTTTCGCATCGAATCCCGCGTCGCTAGTTCTTCGTCAGATAATTGTGCCAGGGTACGTTGTTCCATGTGCCGCGTCGTCGTACCAAATCGAGCCAGTTCCCAACTGGCGACAAACTCGGACCACGATCCACGCGGGTCGTTTGGCAGCCAGAATCCGTAATGCGGTAGGATAACATGATAGCCGTGAATCATAGTCGTTTACTCGTTTAACAGGTCAGCCGTAGGCGTACTTTTGTGCTGGTTCGTTGTACGCCTGCGGCTGACTGTTAAACGATTATACGTCGTTGGCTCTCAGCCCGGAGAAGTCAGGACCCTTGCCGCAAACTGCTATCTTTCCGAACTCGATTCCCATCATGACCGAATTGAGGCCAGAGCCAATACCCAATAACGCAGATTTCGTGCCTAACGCAAACTGGGATTGCAAAAGGCCGACCCCCAAAGCCGTTGGCAATGCAACCGACCCAGTGTTGCCCAATCGCTCAAAAGTTGCGAAGTCCGATTCTACGGGCATGCCGAGCGATTCCAGCATTCTTCTTCGATGTGCCGAGCCAACTTGATGGCAAACTGTTGCACCGATTTCCTTTCGCTGCCAATCGAGTTCGTTGAGCAATTTCTCAAACGCTACTCTACCAGTCTCGACCCCGGCTTCCAATAACAACTCCGAATCGGTGTTCATGATCGGCTGCATGCCGCTGCCCGCTTGATCCGTATCGCTTTGGCAAAGTGCATGATGTTGAGTTCTTGCGACGGCCACGGCGCCACGAACGCGCGCTCCCAAGCCCGGTGACCTGGATTCAAAGTAACGACGATCTCCCAGGAGCCAAGCACAACTTCCAGAACCAATCGTCAGCGACGCAAAGGCAGGTTTGATCGATTGGCGAGTCAATTCGGAATTCGCGTTCAATTGTTCTATTGTTGCATTTAGCAGGCCGCGGCAGTCTTCCGTACCGACCACCAGGCCAGCCCGAATCGCTCCGCTTTCAATCATTTGTGCGATTTGTACGGCACCGTTCATTACACCCAAACAGGCGTTGGAAACGTCATACACCCATGCGTCTTCGGGCAAGCCAGTCAGATGGTGAACGCGGCAAGCTGTAGCCGGCTCAAGGAATTCACGACAAACGCTTGCATGGATCAGGCATTGCACCACGCCAGGCTCAACGCTGGCTGCGATGAGCGCTCGACGGCAACTCTCTGCGCTCATATCGCTAATGCGGGTCTTCGGGTGCCAAAGCCTTCGTTCGTGAATACCGCTCATTCCCTCAAGCCGCCCTTGAGGCAGTTTGAGTCTTTGATAGACAGCGTCAAGTAGTGTTTCGATATGCGCAGAAGTAATCACCAATGGAGGTAACACATAGCCCACCGAAAGCAGCGATACGTTTTGAAAGAGCATTGGTGTCGATTCCTTTGGCAGGGCTACTCGCGACGATCACTGAGTTCATGCACCATATCGACGAGCGCGATCACGTTTTCGACCGGTGTGCCTGGCAGGATTCCGTGTCCCAAATTAAAGATATGCCCTGGACGCCCGGCCGCTTGCGAAAGAATATAGTGAACAGAATCGCGAATCGTATCCAAATCGGAAAATAGAACAGTCGGATCGAGGTTGCCTTGTACGGCTCGATCATTGCCAGCCATATCCCAACCGACATCCAATGGAACTCGCCAATCCAAACCTACCACGGTTCGGCTATCACCTCGGAGCAGGGAGGTTAGCATCGGATTGCCGGTGGCGAAGTTGATCACAGGAACGCCTGGTACGATCGACTCGAGCAGTTGGTGCATGTGAGGCAAGATGCGAGTGCGATACTCATTGGGCGACAAGCATCCGGCCCATGAATCAAACAGCTGAACACACTGAGCACCCGCAGCGATCTGGGAATTAAGGTACAAAGCGATTGAGTCCACGAGTTTGTTCATTAAGACATTCCATGCGATAGGGTCGGAATACATCAACGTCTTGGTATGGATGTAGTTTCGAGAACCACTACCCTCAATCATATAACTAGCCAACGTAAACGGTGCCCCAGCAAAACCGATTACTGGAATCTTTTCCGGAAGGCTCGCCCGCGTCGCTTTGACAGTGTCAGCGACGAATTGCAACGCCTCCATCGTCTCCAAGGGTTTAACCCGATCGACATCCTTGGGTGTACGAATTGGGTTATGGATGACAGGGCCATCGCCGGTCGTGAACTCCAGTTGAAAACCCATTGGCTCTAGAATCGGGAGCAGGTCGGAAAATATGATAGCGGCATCCACCCCTAGTTTTTCGACGGCCGTCACCATGACTTCAGCGCACAATGCGGAGTTCTTGCAAAGTTCCAGGAACGATACTTTTTCGCGGACAGCTCGATACTCTGCCATATAGCGACCAGCTTGTCGCATGAGCCAAACTGGGGTCACCTCGGTTGGTTGCTTGAAACAGGCTTTCATAAAGGGATTGTCGTGCAATGAACTCATGGGTATTCCGGATCCAATTGTGACTCTGTTCGAAAAGTCGTTTCTAGAAACTCCGATTGGCAATCCGGTGATGCCTGCAAACCGCTTGGCTTTGAGGATTCGCGGGCTTTTATCAGCGGACGCTTGAACAAGTTGTCCCATCTTGGAATGTTCGGGTTCGAGATCGATTGGGATCTCGAGGTGCTGAAGCATTTCCGAGGTTGTTGGTCCAATCGACGCGACGACCATGCTGCGCAAGGCGAGCCGTAGAGCGGCTTCACAGTCGAGTTGAGCGGCGATGCGCAGGAGATTGACGGCTTGATGGGCGCTGGTAAACAGGAGGCAATCTCGCTCGCCCCGAACGATGGCTTGGACGTTGTCAATCAGTGGCTGGGTGTCTAGCGGGAGTTCCCATTGATAGACCTTGACGGTGGTTACTTTGGCTCCCCGGGCTTCAAGGCCGGCAACCAATGAATGGTTGGTGATGCCGTACTCTTGTAGTCCGACCTCAACGTTGGATACGGGCACATGGATGTCGATGGTTTGAAGGACTTCGCGCCAAGTGTTGGGTTCAGGTGCTCGGTGAGTTGGCTGCAGGCCGAACTCTCGCATCGCGGCGACAGGCTTTGGCCCACGGGCCACGGTTGGGATATCCGACAACGAATCCAAGAATCGTTGTTTGTCGACGTGTGGTTCGATGGCTGTAATCAATTGCTTGAAGCCGACCCCCGTCAAAAAGATGACAGCCCCGATTTCACCGGTCATTACTCGGTACGCGAATTCGATGGCTTCTTTGTTCTTGTCGATCGGCACCTCGCGCATCGAGGGGCTGACGAAGGGCAGGCCTCCGAAGCGCTCAATCAACCTTATAAAGTCATCGCGACGGCGGCTTTCCAACGCGGCAACCCGAAGCCCACCAAAGGACGGGCTGAGGGAAGTGGCTGAGGGAAGTTCAGAGTTTGGTTTTTGAGTTGAATCTTCGGACATAGGCTTCGCGCTTGGGTTACTTCAATACTTCAATTGCAGCGGCAGTGTCGAGAAACCACCAGAGTCTCCCAAGTTTGGGTTCGATCAATTGAGCCGGGTACTCGTCGGGATGCCGCGGGCCATGTAGAACAACATCTACTGCGGGACGCTTGGATGGCCCACATACCAGAAAGGCGATGTTTCGAGCCGCGTTGATCATAGGTGCCGTCAAAGTTAGGCGATAAGCTGAAAACTTGGGGACGAAGTTGGCGACGAAGAGTCGATGCGATTCGTTGAGCGCTTCGGTTTCTGGAAAGAGTGACGCAGTATGCGCGTCATCTCCCAGACCAAGAAGCACAATATCGATCGCCGGCATTTCTGCGTCCTCGTCCTCGGCGCCATCTGCCAGCGATTCGCGGATGGCGTTTTCGTACTCGGCGGCTGCGCGTTCGGGCGCGTGGACATGAATTGCAACGGGTAAAACATGAGGCATCGACTTTGGCGACGCGATGGGGTCAAGTCGATCGAGCCAAGCTTCTTTCACCATCCTGTAGTTGCTGTCAACATGTTCGTGAGGAACGTTGCGCTCGTCTCCCATGATCAAAAGGACACGCGACCAGTCGACGCTCTTGGTCTCATTCTCCGCGATGAGTTGATAGAGGCGCTTCGGAGTCGAGCCGCCGGACAATGCGATGCTGCAGGTTCCTCGCGCAGCCATGCACTCCGCGATGGTCTCGATCAACCATTCGGTTGCCGCGATCGCAACCTCTTCAGCGTTTGGCTTTACAATGGTTTGGTGGTACATGGTTTTACTCGTTGAATATTACTCGTTGAATGCTTTTTGAAGAGGACAGTGGGCAGCATTAACAGGGTGCCCTCGACGATAGTCCTCTAGTAATTGTCGGGACTGGTCAGCCAACATCCGTCGTACTTCTCGCCGCTCGCCTTTGACGCGAGGAATTTTTAGATTGTCGTAAGCCGTTGTTTGGTGTCGCATCCAAGCGATAACGGCGGCCTCAGCCCGTTGTTCGATGGGTATTCGTTCGGTTCTTGCTACAGTTCCACTTCCGACCGGAGTTGCATGCAATGTAACCGCCGCAGCGAGTTTTTTTGCAAGTGTATCGTAACGTAGCGCGAAATTCAAAAAGTCGAATACCGCGGCTCCAAAGTCCTCGACGTATTCGGTCTGTTTCTTTTCTCTTCGATTTGCATCGGCAATTTTACGCTTGGCGTACGACTCCGTAGTGCGCTCTTGCTCAAGACCTGCTCGCAGGGAAATGATGGTCTCTTTGAGAGCGAGCACACCCTTGGAAAAAGTCCTGCGTCCCTTTTTCTCTTGAATCGTCCAAGTCGGCCCGGCAGCTTTTAGTCGGCGGGTCAGTCCTGCATCGCCCGGGGGCAATAGTTCCCAACCATCGGGAATCGGGAGGATTTTGCCATCTTCGGTGCGTACTGTCTTGTCATTTGGACCGGGTGAAACCACCCGCGTTGCGATCGTCATTGAAGCCTGTGTAGAGTGTGATGCTGGTAAGGCAAACGTAGCTACGCTCGCCAGAGCGTGGTTGGTCTCCTTGAAGTTGCCCATCTAAGTACAACAAACCAGTCCAGCTCTCTTCGAATTTTACCACGAAATCAAGAATCGATCAGTCCTGTTTCGGACCGCAAGAGCAAACGGAAAAACAGGGAGAAATTCCGCGTCCATTTGGTAGGTTAGCCTTCCAGCCTGACTTTTTCACTATGACAGGCTGGAAGAAGCTAGAAACCTTTCCCATTAATTCCCGCAAGATGCTAAATTTTTTTCCGGTTATTTTGAACTGATCGAGCAGACGAATTTGCCTGAGATTTCTCATCTAAGAACCACAGGGGCACGAGGAACGCAGAGTATCCATCAATGGACTAACGAACATGTATAAGCAAACAAAAAGTGGGTCGCTCCTGCCGGGCCTGCCGGGCCGGCCGGGTGCGACTCCGAGGTTTATTTTGGCAGAACGATGTGAGGCAAAAAATACGCCAACCAGTTACGGTCTCAAATGATGATCGCCGATGAACGGAACCAAATCAAACGGTCGATAGTCGAACTCCACCTGTTGTGAGTTGCGGAAAATGACTCCGACTCAACGCATTCGAATTACGCGCTCGGCAAGGATTTGCTTGGCTGCGAGATTGGGGATGTACCCTCTCATTCCGTAGACGGTCACAGGCTGTTGGAGATATCGCCTTAAGTTGAGAGCAGGCGTCGATTGAACATACGTGATCACTTTGCCTGCATCATCCGTTAACGCAAACTCAGGCTGCCCCTTGAGCGTCGTATGGACTTGAACCAGCCAGCCCGAGGCATCTCCGTCGGACAAAGCGTTGGTTGCAAAGGCAGTGGCGACTGCGCTGCCATTGACTCCTGCGTTGTTGGCCGAAGCGGACGAAACAGCGCTCGCTTGTCCAGATTGTTGAGCCATCCTCGATACGTCCTGCGCTAGGCCGAGGGTGCGTTGTCGAAGGGACTCGAAACGCTCGATTCTCTCCATGAGCAATCTGGCTTCGCCACGCACCATGGCGGTTGCTCCATTTTCAACCCACGATGAGGCTTGGTTCTTCAATTCGGCGAAATTCCATTGCTCGGTAGGGCTTGCAACTTCCCTAGTCAAATAAACAAGTGCCGATTGGATTTCTGGCGTCTGGAATTGATCCGGAGTCTCTAGGTTGTTCAAACTGCCCTCGATCACGGATGTTTGAATTGGCTGTACTGCTGAATTTCGAAGCGAAGAGTTCAAGCCATGCCATGCAGAAGTTTCGAGTGGGATTGGAATAGGTTGCGGTTGAATACCATAGGGGTTACCAAGGTTGTTCGCCGCGAGCATGGGATTGCTGGCGGTCGGAGTCGAGCCAAAAACGGGTTCTCGCGAATTGATCCAACGCGAAAACGTCGTTTCGCCTTGATTCATCGGAGGACCAGAAGAAATAGGGACCGTGATTGGACCATCGTAGTTTAGGCCCGTTGTTACTCCGTGCGATGAAGTGTCATAGGGTAGTGTCATGGTCGATCCCCTTTGTCCTGGTCGCGGCAATCGATCAAGTCGACTGTTCCCGACTGTACCGACCCTGCCAATGTTCCCCTGCGATGGGGTCGTGTGAAATTGTTGCGAGATGTGAGTCGTTACGGGAGCGCGATCTGCTTCGATGATATTGAGCCCGATGAGTCCAAGCAAACTGTTAACGGGTCTTACACGGAGCTTAGGGTCTGTCGATTGCATTGCTTCCCATTGCCGTTGGCCATCGATCTGATGTTCCGCTGAAGCTTTGGTCCGTTTTTGATTGGGCCGCACTGGGATGGGACGAATTTGTGTGGTCGCGATCGCCGATGAATTATCGAATCCTTGTAAGTCCAACTCAGTTGCTTCTTCATCGGCAATGTTCAGCAACGAATTAACGTGGCTGGCCGGCTTGGATTTGATGCTTCGAGCCTTAGTCTCGATTGACGAGTCTAGACTTACGTGAATACCATCTGCTGCCATTTTGTTTTGAATCTCGGCCTGCTCACGTTGAATTTGTTGTTCAACCTGTTCCAACGTTTTTTTTTCGTCGGACCAGACTACTTTGCCAGACTCGGACTTTGAGTTCTTGCGTGCTGCATTCGGCATTGGCTCTTCCACGTAGTTTGCCAATTGAACCCCGTTTGGAGGCGAACTGCTTGTAGACGAGTCGGAAAGTTGCGATGTCTTCACCCAACGGAATTCACCAGGAGGGGGTGCAATGCGATACCAAAGTTGTTTCTTTCCATCGTCTGTCATTTGCAGCTCTTCACCGAGCACCTGGACCTGTTGGGATTTGACAAGTTCCATTTGCCACATGAATTCAGACACATCGGAAGAGTCGCTACCGACCCACGCCGGCGATTTGTCTTCGATGATTTCTGCCGATTTGCCCCCAGGCAACAGATAGGCGATGTTGGACGGGATCCAGTCATGGCTATTAGCGGGCGGACGAATCCCAGACCATCCGTCCGATGTTTCAAGGTACACGTCGACTGACGTTCCATTTTGAAGAGTTGTTGTCGCATAATACTTTTCAGATGGACCCGATCGGATCGACGCCTTGTTGGATTGAACGAATCGCACCTTTGGCTTGTCGAATTGAGCCAAGACATACGCAGGAACTTGTTTTGCTTTGCCAGGCGTCGGACCATCTGCTATTGAGCATTGTTCGGAAACAAAAAGAAGACCTCCGAAAAACAAAGAGATCCTAATGGAATTACGTTGAAGGCATTTTTTTGGGATTTGCATTTTGGCTATGTCCTTCATCGAATGCTGTTGAATGCAGTTCCGGAGGCCAACAAAACTTGGCTAATTTTTTCGGCGACTGCGCCATCCGGTTCGCGTGATTTCAAAATGCGCAACTTGCGAATGGCATCTGGATTCGTCATTGAACCCAGCAACACGATGGCGCGAAGCCTGACCGTTCGGTCGGCACCACCCGCTATCCATGCTAGCCAAGGAATTGCGTCAAAATCTGGATCCTTGGCAATCGTTTCCAATGCCTTGAGTCGTTGCTCGACATCGCCTTGAGCCAACGTCATTGCAATTTCAAGCTGGGATGTTGTCATCCCACGACGACCAAGTTCAATGATGGCTTGCTGCACAATCCTCGTTTGTGCGCTGGTCAGCAAAGGTAGTAGCCCTTCCAGATTTAGCTTCTCGATTCCATTGATGAGAGTGAGCTCTGGCGAGTCACGCGATGCAGATTCGATGCTGGACGCGCTAGCAACTGGTGTTTCAATGGAAACGGAAGGAGTCTGCACCATCACTGCCTTAGAGACGGTTCTTGGAATGGATATGTTTAGATTCGGCAATTTTGCGATCGAAGTCGACGCCGCCTGATCGGAAAGGGTTCGCATGCTGGTGAGGACAGGTCCAGATTCCCTGAGTTTGTTCTCGACAGACGCGGGAGGGTTTTGGAGTCTATGCAAGCTGGGGGGGGCTGTTGGATCAGCCGCCATGGGGCCGTTGTCATTTATTCGCAAGGTTGTGGCCACTGCTGATGATTTGGCGGGAGGGATGGAACTACTAGCAGCGGTCGTGATTGGCATTCCAGAACGTTCTCCTCGGGTGATCATTGCATCAACGGACGCTTGTAACTTCGAAGCATTGGGGACATCGTTGAGTATTGGCAGCAATTGTGCAGCCAACTGACCTCGCAAGAGCAAGGATTCCGGACTTCGAAACCGTTCGGATCCGAGTGCGTCCACCAGCGAGATGATTTCTGATGCGTTCGACGGAATTTTCTGCCTCCAACTCGCAATCCGTTTCTCCAACAAGCGAAATGCCATGGAGCGTTTGCCGTAATCTGTACTTGCTATTTGCTCGACGATCTCGGCATTGCCGATTGGCCCCAATTCATTTAGGGCGAGCAAGATTGGCAGCACATCCTCGGACTGCTTGCCGGAGGTGTCCGCTAGTTGCTGTTGCCACTCCCGCTTGAGCCACTGTTGGGAGGCGTATGGCCAACTCCAAACTGCAGCGAGGATACATATCAAGCAGACAAGGATACGTGGGAACCAAGAGAAATCGCGAGAGGATGGTTTACTGGATTTGCCCAAAAGCCAATCCGCATCGATCTGAACGATTTCCTTTTTCCTGATTCTACTTCCTGACATCAATTCGATTTCGATTGCATTGTATGAGGACTACGGTCAGCAACTCGCTACCAAACTATTTTCCACAATCTAGGCATATAGATTAAAGTCGCCATGAACTACAAGACCAAATCATTACCAAGACCATTTGCCCATTTGCAACCTTGGATGTCCAACCACGAAATAAACGAATGACACGAAAAAACGAAGGTCCAATGGAATAACGCTGGCTAGCCAAGTCGACTTGGTCTATCGCCGTGCCACATTGAGATCCAAGAGGAACCAATCGTCTACACCGGTTCGGTCTGAGATAGTGGGTGCCATTGAGTGTGTGGCAACTCCGGGAATCGTACGCACTGCATGGATTGCCCAAACCTCATTGGTCCAATCCTTGGTTGTACCTTCTCCCAAGGTAACGAGTTGTTCCAACGGGATGGCGATCTCGGTCGACCAAGCATTGCCTTCGTTAATTGTGGTACGCCACCATGTCGGATTCCAATGCAGCATGTCGTTCAAAGCGTCGAAGTAGTCTCCGGAGGAAGACCAACCGATTTCAAACCAGCATGCATAGTCTCTATCCAAATCGATTCGCAGTTTGATCTGATCGCTATCCTGTTTGATACCATCTCTTTCTTTGACATGATTGATGCGAGTAGTAGCGGACGTAGGGGCATGGCTAAATACGTATAGGAATTGTTCATCGCGAGCAAACTTGATCGACGTCTTATTTGCCGTAGGTTTTGACCAAGGATCTCGCAATTCAATTTGCGTTGCCGTTTTCCAAAAACCTTCATCGGCATGTCCGTCTAGTAAGAGACTTTGGTCGGTCCAAGCGATCGCGGGGATAAGGTTCTTCGCCATGGCGGGCGTTGGCTGTG
>JANLRK010000448.1:0-15794 GCA_031361585.1 Pirellula sp.
TTTGAAAAGGAGATTGCTGGCTTTGCCCGGTTTTCAGGCCGTCTGGCCGAATCGGCCGAGGTTTTAGCCGAGTGCTTAACTTTTGATGCAAAACTAGATCGGCTCGGAGAAAAGCTAGGTACATTTGCGTTTTTGAAAACCACAGAAGATCAAGGCAATAGCCACTACCAAGGCTTTGTCGCTCGCTATCAAAACCTAGCTACCAAAGCCGGCCAAGCCGCCAGTTTTATTCGGCCAGAGATCTTGTCCATAACGCCTGAAAAGATGGCGATCATGCTGCGCGACGATTGCTTGAAACCATATTCCCTGGTACTAGAACGCATCAATCGCTATCGCAGGCATACGCTCAGTCAACCGGAAGAAAACTTGCTGGCCATGCAAGGTGAAATGGCTCAAACTGCCAGCAAAGCTTTCCGACAATTGAATGATGCCGATCTTAAATTTGGAGAAATCGTAAACGAAACCGGCGTTAGACATGAATTGACAAACGCCTCATTCAGTTCGTTCCTCATTTCACCCAATCGCAGCGTTCGCAAACAAGCGTTTAAACAATACTACGAGCAGTTTCGAGGCCATGAAAACACACTGTCCGCAACGCTGGCTGGAAGCATTCACAGTGATGTCTATTATGCAAAAGCACGTAACTACCAAAGCGCAAGGGAATGTTCACTCTTCGCAGATAATGTTCCGCTCAGCGTCTACGACAATTTGATCGCTGCAGTGCGAAAACGCCTCCCAGAGGTGCATAGCTATTTTGAAATGCGACGTCGGAAGATGGGTCTTGACGACATCCATCATTATGACACGTATGTGCCAATCCTTTCAGCCCAACAATCGAATCACACGTGGGACGAAGCTGTTTCGGTAGTCCTCGAATCGCTTGAACCATTGGGATCGGAATACGGTCGAGTCCTTGAAAAAGGGCTTCGCGGTCGTTGGTGCGATCGCTATCCGAATCAAGGCAAGCAGAGCGGAGCATTTAGCTGCGGCACGTTTGACGCTGAGCCTTACATCCTCATGAACTTCAAGCCGAACGTGCTCAATGACGTATTCACATTGACGCATGAAGCTGGCCATTCAATGCACAGCTACTATTCTGCAGCCAATCAGCCCTTTCAATACTACAACTACACCATCTTTGTCGCGGAGGTCGCAAGCACATTCAATGAGCAGTTGCTCGCCCACTACATGATCAAAAACGCTAGGTCCAAAGAGGAAAAATCTGAAATCCTCAATCACGAGATAGATAGCATTCGCGCGACCATCGTTCGCCAAACGATGTTTGCGGAATTCGAAAAGACTGTTCATGAGATGGCCGAAGCCGGTGAGCCACTAACTGTTGCTAGCTTTAAATCCATTTACGGCGAACTTTTGAGCGCTTACTTCGGTCCTGATTTTGTCGTGGACGATGAGCTATCTTTAGAATGCTTCAGGGTCCCCCATTTTTATCGAGCATTTTACGTTTACAAGTACGCGACGGGCTTATCGGCAGCGATAGCATTGTCTAAGAAAGTTTTAAGTGGGGGGGAAGCCGACCTCAACGCTTATCTCGGTTTTTTGAAGGGTGGTTGTTCCAAAGACCCACTTGATCTGCTGAAGAGCGCAGGCGTAGACATGACGCAAACCGAACCAGTCGAAACCGCTTTGGTTCAATTTGGCAGTTTGGTCAAACAATTGGACGAATTGATTTAGCGTAGAATGCGTGCCAAACCTGCTAATTAACCCTTGCAGGGTTAGGCACTGCATCGTTACACTGTGGGGCTTCCCAACGGGAAATCGGGGTTATTCGGCGATTCGTCGTCGAAACTGACCGCGAAACATTTTGCGTAAAGTCCAGATAGATAAAGGTTTAGGAGTAGGCAAGTATGCCGCGTCTTCTCGGTGTTGATATTCCGAATGACAAGCAAGTCATTTATTCACTTCAGTATCTTTACGGCGTTGGCCCCGTTATTGCTCGGGAAGCGTGCGTAAAGACCAAAATCAATCCGACCAAACAGGCACGGGACCTGGATGAAGACGAATTGAGCCGCTTATCGACATTGCTCGAGCGAGATTACACCGTCGAAGGACCACTTCGTCGTCAAATCGGCCAGAGCATTCATCGACTGCGGGAAATCAAGTGTTATCGCGGCGTCCGACATAAGCAAAGCTTGCCAGTTCGTGGTCAGCGAACCCGCACCAACGCCCGTACTCGCAAGGGTCCACGGAAGACCGTTGCAGGCAAGAAGGGCGTAAAGGACTTGCGATAATTTCGCGGGTCGATGTTCTTCATTCTGCAACCTGGTTACGGGTTGCGGTTCGTTCGCAAAGCGAACAACTATTTTCGTACACAAATATTATCCGCATTTCGATTTGAAGGAACGGTCCCACTGTGGCCAAGACAGCAGCAAATACCAGTGCTTCGGTTCAAAACAAGCGACGCAAGGTTCGACGGAATGTCACCTCGGCTGTTGCGCACGTAAAAGCAACTTTCAATAACACCACGGTAACGATCACCGATATGAAGGGTGATACGTTGTGTTGGGCAAGTGCCGGAACGAGTGGATTCAAAGGATCTCGAAAAAGTACGCCCTTCGCTGGTCAACTAGCAGCCCAACAAGCTGCCGAGAAGGCCGCGAAGTTTGGGGTAAAGGAAATTGAAGTTCGAGTCAAAGGTCCAGGTTCGGGTCGTGAGTCTGCAATTACAGCTCTTCAAGCGGCTGGGATTACGGTCAAGTTAATAGAGGACATTACCCCGATTCCTCACAACGGTTGCCGACCTCGCAAACGACGAAGAGTTTAATCTCGGCGTTTCGTTTGTTTCGGCCAAAGAAGTCATCACGAGTCAGTTTTAGTTGATATTGGAGTACTTAGGCAATGCATATTCGTTGGCGTGGATTAGAGCTACCGAGTCAAGTGAGTATCGATCGTTCGACGCTTTCGTCGACCTACGGCAAGTTTACAACAGAACCCTTCGAACGAGGTTTCGGAGCTACGATTGGAAACAGCCTGCGTCGAGTTCTGCTATCCAGTTTGGAAGGTAGTGCGGTAACGCAAATAAAAATTCGAGGTGCTCAACACGAGTTTTCCTCGATACAGGGTGTACTTGAGGATGTCACAGAAATCGTACTCAATGTGAAGAGCTTGGTCGTCAAGAATCACAGCGACAACACACGCGTCTTGACGGTGACTCGCGACAAAGCGGGTCCCATCACAGGTGCCGATGTTCAAACCGATTCGGACGTCGAGATCATTAACAAGGATCATGTGCTTGCAACATTAACAGCCGATGTTCCATTCATGATGGAAATGGTTGTTGAAAACGGTCGCAGCTATGTTCCTGCAACAGAACACAGCTCAGGCGATCACGAAATCGGGATTATCCCTGTTGACGCAGTTTACAGTCCGGTTGTTCGTGTTCGTTACTTCGTCGAAGAAACGCGAGTTGGTCAAAAAACAAACTACGATCGATTGATTATCGAATTGTGGACAGATGGCTCCGTTCATCCTGAGATGGCTTTGGTTGAGGGAGCCAAGATACTACGGAAACATCTCAACCCATTTGTTCAGTCAAGCGAATTGGGCAAGCAAGTGCATGCAGTTGCGCGAGGTGGTCCAGGAAGTGCTGAAGCTCAGCTCGAAGCCAAACTAAACACCACTGTTGCTGAACTGAAACTTTCGGTTCGTGCAAACAACTGCTTAGAAGCGGAAGGAATTCGACAAGTGCGAGATCTTGTTCAGCGTACCGAAGACCAATTGCTTGAAGTTCGAAATTTTGGCGAGACAACGCTGACGGAAGTTCGCGAAAAGCTCGGCAATATGGGATTGCATCTCGGGATGCGTGTTCCCTCGTTGCGTTGATTCGACCGTTACGATCATTTGACTGCCAGCCGCGGGCTGATTGTCCTTACAACTATCAATTTGCATTTCGTTTTGGATATCTGTCATGAGACACCGTAGAAAAGGACGCGTTCTAGGACGCAATTCGTCGCACCGCAAGGCGCTATTTGCCAATATGGTTTCCGCAATCTTCCTGACAGAGCGGGAAACGACGGAGTTGGAACCAAACGCGCCAAAGGTACCCGGTCGAATCATCACGACTCTCGAAAAGGCGAAGGAAATTCGCCCAATGGTTGAGAAGTGTATCACGATTGCGATCAAGGGACTGGCCGGCGAGGCTGGTGCAGAGGAGTTCGCAAGCAAAGCGGAACGCGGCTCGGAAGAATGGAAGGCATGGCGAAAAAGCGACATGTGGCGCAAGTGGGCTGACGCTCGTTCGCCTGGTATCACGGCACGTCGTCGCGTTTATGCAATGATCCGAGATAAACAAGCTGTTGACGTTTTGTTTAACCGGATTGCTCCTCGATTTACTGGTCGACTGGGTGGCTACACTCGAATCATGCGGTTGGCCAAGCCTCGATTAGGCGACAACGGAACGCGTGCGATTCTCGAATTCGTTGGCAAGAACGACCGAGTCAAGAAGAAGGCAACCAAACCAGCTTTTGAAGCGGCAGCAACCTAAGACATAGTAGAACAGTTGTCGCAACTGTTCCCACGAGTCATAGTACAGTTGTGTCAACTGTTACCTCTCCGCGCTCGATCTAATTTACTGCCGAGGTGCGAGCGAAGATCAATTCGTTTTTGGTTGACAATCGTATCGAGCTAATTTGGAAAATCCACGCGCATCCAAAACGGGTGCTGTCGATCAGCTCGTCCGCGTACGTCCTCCAGCATGACGCGCGTCTCTGGCGTTGGATTGCGACGATCTCGAACTCCTTTGATGGAGATCGTGATCTGCTTATCGAAATCGACCATTTCCGGAGAAAGCCATATCGTAAAGTATTTCGCTGGTACCGTTTTCATCGAAATCGTATTGGCTTCCTTGTTTATGGAGGCTTCGATTTTGTAATCTTGGCCAGGCTTGTTGAGTCCAGCGTTGTAGAGCAAGGGATGAATCAGCTTGTCGGTAAACAACTGCTTTGCTTCGAACCACCAAAAGAAACGATCCCCGGCTCGCGAAGTCGTTGCCTCAAATTTACTATCTTTTGGGATGGGACTGCGGACTCTGGCTGGAAAACTCATCCAGTTCATAATCCGAGGTAACTCTTCCTGAAAGTGATCGGGCTTTCGGCCACGATAAAGAGTAACCATGCTGTCAATTTTCCGGTCCTTTAGTAGTTTTTCCCATTCCTTTCCATTCGTTTCCGTGAACTTGTCGTATTCTCCTGCGACAAAGTAGCTCGGCACGTAGATGGCGTTGTTCCAATTATGAACAACGTAATTTTGCGCCTCGCCACTGATCACGATATTGCCAGCCCATAAATCTGGATGGGCCAACGCGATGTCCCAAGCTGCGTCCGCACCCATAAAGTGGCCGGAAAGGAAAACTCTGTCTGTATCGATGCTGAACCGTCTAAGAGCATCGCGAAGCGGAGCCAAAATCATGGCGTGTTCGTTTTCGGTGTAATTGTAGCTCGGTTGCTTGGGCTCGAGCCAATCCGGTGAAACAACGATATAGCCTCTCTTAGACGCCTCTCCAATGCATCGATTGTTTTCCGGTGAATACTGCCCTGCCCACCATCCGATTTGCCATTCCACATTGGTCAAGTCACTCGGTAACGTAAAGATGCAAGGATAACGCATAAATGGGTTGTATTCTGGTGGCAGTTGGACCATGTACCTTGAGGTTCGTCCTAACATGTCTCCAACCAATGGTACCTCGATCGCAAATCGGCCGGGTATCTTTGTTTGCGATAGTGGTTGGGAACTATCCTTTGGTTCACCCATAACCGTAACCGCTTCGGTATCGAGCGTTGGCTTGGGTGGTGGCATGTTCGCAAGAATCTTCGATACTAACTCCGGCGTGCCAGATTCTAATTTGGCCAGATCCTGCAGTATTTGGTCGTCGCGCACTGGTTTGGCAAGATACTCAGTCACTAGTCGCCTAGCTTTGATTCCTGCCGCAACAACTGAGGCGCTATCTTTTCCCGCAGTAGGGCCAAAAATCCAGCCGCTGAAAGCTAGTGCCGCCAATTGGTCGGGCTTGAGTGTCGCGTCCGATCTTCTCCGTCGATAGTCAGTAAATCGCGAAGCCGTGTCAGCTGTTAGATAGGTGGCGATTTCCGGTATTAAGGCTTGCATTTCCATCTTCCCCATTTCATCTGCGACTTTGGATACATCCTCTGTGATCCAAGCAATCAGTTCATCGCGATCTTTTTGACCGCTGGCAATTGCTTCTAGTTTGGCACCAACCTTGAGTTGCGTTTCGATCGACAACCTGGCTTTATTAATGTTTTCAAGAATGAGTTTTGAATACTGGGTTTGCCCCGCTTCGGCCGCCATTTCCGAGGCAGTGAAAAGTTGATCCGCGATGTTCTGATCGAACCTTTTCAGTTCGGGTTTAAGACTCTCTAGCTCAGGGTATTTCAAGATTGCGCGACCTAAGATGCTGCGAGCTTCCTCGAATCGCTTCGCAGACTCAAATAGATTTACAATCGCTACCCAATCGTTTGGATTCGTTTTGCTCGCGTTTTGAAGCAGGATTTCCTCCATCCTTTGGCTGCTAAAGCTTGATAGAGAAAGCCTCATATCCCATTCGTAGGAACCGTTGGAACCGTTCGGTCGGGCCAGGCCTTCGACCTTTACATAGTTGGTCGTGATCTCGGTGATTCCTTGCACGATACTTATGAGCTTGTCCGGTTGTTTGACCCAGCAAATGCGACGGCCGAATCTGTTAAACATCGTACTATTGATAATGGGTCCGAATGGGACTTTTGCAACATTGGAAGCGGGTTTGTTTTCAAGCTCAATTTTGAGAACGGTCTGGTTTACTTGTGAGTCACCTTTAACGCGACCGGTGCAAACGTAAGTTCTTCTTAGACCGTCATCCATAACGGTGTAGAGGGCTGTTTTCACCTCGGCATTCGCGTTTACGCTACCGGTTGGCTCGACGATATTGACAACCTGGTTGTCTTGGCCGGGGCCAATAACCATTCCGCCTTCAAGCGATAACGTTCTTTGTTGCCCTATTCCGATAGCAGTGAAAAACGCGAACAAAAAAAACGCGAGAATCAATCTCGCGTTAGAAATAAAAGTTGGCTTTGACAAGTAGCCTAACTGCATGCATCGCGCCATAGTAAGAATCTCTGAATCGGGCAAGACAAACCAACAGCATCCAGTTAGTCTTCAAACGGCAGCTTGATCTACGACTCAACGCCGCTATCGGCTGAATTGCTAACGGCCACCAAAGTATTTTTTCAACGTCTCGGAGGCGGCGTCCTTGGTATCCTTCGTAGAAGGACCTGTCGATACTTTTTTCGGTAGCTTGATTGGCTCTCTTTTTTCTGGCCTCTTAAGCTTTGTCACTTCTGGTTCAGCCGGTTCAGCCGGTTCCGAGATCAGCGTCCCTTCCAATCGAGTCGTGTCCTCCATGGCAATTTGGCGAGTCTCTAATTCCTTTTCAGCCGCCGGCACGCTTCTATCGATTTGATCGGCCTCAGACAACCATGAGCCGATATCGACGCTTTCTCGCGAATCAATATTGCTTTGCTCTGTCATCCGACCAGCAGCTTCCTTAACCGACTGCACTTCGGGCTGCTTCGAGTTAGCAATTCCTACTTCCAACATAACTTCAAATTCCAGTTGACCACATCGAAGTCGGTCACCGTTTTTCAAAATCTTTGCACGGTCCGGCGCTACTTGCTTTTCGTTTATAAAGGTTCCGTTTCGACTCTTTAAATCAACCAAAAGCAGTCGGCCATCTTTTTGGACGATTGCGCAATGTTTTCGACTTATCGACTCGCTCTTTGGTCGCAATTGACAAGTCTCTCCACGGCCAATAAGGAACTTTTCGTCCTTAATGTGAATCAATTTACCTTCGTGCGTTCCAGAAAGGACTTTCAGAGAAACCTGCATCGCCTGCCCTTTTATTGAAGTCTTACTGCCTGTGACTACTAATGCTAGTTCAATTTAGCCGTAAAGCACACCCCCCGAGAATTACATTCGCAACTCTTAATTGCGGCCAGCCACAACGCAATCGAGGTTTTCCAATAAGTCGCTCAGCTTACCATTTTGCCAATTTACTTGTAGTGCCTTCGAGACCCCTAACTTTAAAGATGCAACAAAAAATGAAATCCAAGGGTCCATTTGCGTGGACTGTGAATCGGTCTTCCAATTTGGATCCAAACCACCTTCAAATTCGTTTTTCGTGATTTTCAAACCAGAAATTGAACTGGAATTCTCTACGTGCTGCTTAGGATCGAAACCGTTTTCTAAGTCGAGTAAACCTAACAATTCAGGGGTTGTTTGTGCGTGACGAAGGAGAAAGCTTCCATGTTGAATCAACCCGGTCACGGATCTACGCTGAGCGCTACCCAATATCTTATCGCGGCCTACCAACAAATCGACCGGAGATCGCCTCAAAAAACAAAGAAAAGCTTCCGGTTCCTTTCCGGCAGTCGTTTTGCAAGTGCAAGATTCCGATAGACATGCGCTCCATCCTAGCTTTCTAAGGTTTTCCAGGAAGGCCAAATGAATCCCCCGGTAGAGCGTTTCGTTATGACCTTTTGTGCTTTGGGAATTCCTGTTAGGGATAACGATGCTGTACGTTAGCTCCTGATCGTGAACGATCGCACCGCCACCGGTCTTTCTTCTAACCCATGGCAGATCGCTCAAACGCGGATCGCCCTGTCGATCCTGAATCCGTTGGAAATGGCCGATCGATAGAGTGGGGCGATCCCAGCGATAAATTCGAAGAACGATTGGCCATTGAGGCGTAGCATTCTGTAGCAACGCTTCGTCTATTGCCATGTTGCTTTCGCCGGACCGAGCCGAATCGATGACTACCAATCCAGGCACGGCAGTTTTTAGATCGAATAAATTCACTAATGGCTGCATTGCTTTTTGTAAGCTTCCCAGTCAAGCAACTGGTTCAATTCCGAGGGGTCGCTCATTTTTACTTTGATGATCCAGCCATCGTTATAGGGATCGACACCGAGAGATTCCAAATTGTCGACGAGTGCCGAATGAATCTCAACCACGGTTCCGCTGACGGGGCTGTACATAGGACTGACGGCTTTCACGCTCTCCACCTCGCCAAATTCGCTTCCAGCAGTTACTGTCTGTCCGACTTTTGGCAATGCCATAAACACGAGGTCCGTGAGCTCCTCGACTGCAAAAGCGGAAATGCCAATGGTCGCAATCCCGGCGGATTTATCTGAAACATAAGCCCATTCGTGTGAATCGCAGAACCGAAGTTGTTCAGGAGTGATGCTCATATCGATGAGGCTTTCTTGTAAAAAGGTAATGGAACTATGGAGGCTGAAACCTGTGTACCTCGAATGTCGATATCCAAGGTTGTGCCGACAACGGCAATGTCTGGGTTGAGGTATGCCATCGCGATGGGCTTGTCAAGAGTTGGTGAAAAACTACCGCTAGTTACTTGGCCAACAACCCGCGAATCTGCATCCAGCGTATTTGCACCTTGCCGAGCGGCTCGTCTGCCTTCCAAGACTAATCCGACGCGTTTCGGTAGAGCAAGGTCCTTTGATTTTTGTTCCAAAGCCTCACGCCCTAGAAAGTCATGATCCTTTAGGTTACATGCAAAGCCCAAACCGGCCTGGTAAGGGTTGATGGCTTCGTCGAGTTCATGGCCGTAAAGCGGCATTCCGGCTTCTAGCCTTAGCGTGTCGCGAGCTCCAAGACCAACGGCTTGAACACCAAGTTCTCTGCCGGCCAGCATGATATTTTCCCAAACCCTGGCCGCGTCCTCTGCTTTGACGATTATCTCCAGACCGTCTTCACCGGTATAACCGGTGCGCGACACAATGCACGGCTTACTCATTTGATCCGTTACCTTGGCACGATAATATCCCAGCGTCAATGCCGAGGCTGGTAGCAACGGCTTGCAAATCTCTATAGCCTTCGGTCCTTGGATGGCAATCATGGCGGTTGCCTCGGTCACGTCATGAAATTCAACGTCAGGAAAATCAGACAAATGGGGCTGAATCCAACGCACAATTTTTGAGCGGTTGCTTGCGTTCACGACCAATAAAAAATAATTTTTACCGCTCGGACTCTCTAAGCAACTTACTAGAACGTCGTCTAGAATCCCCCCTTCTTCATTGCAGACCAACGAGTACCGCACCTGGCCAGTTTGCATGTCGAGAATGCGGCGAGTGAGCAAATGATCTAGTAACTGATCAGCTCGCGGACCGTCAAATCGTAACCGTCCCATATGCGAAATATCGAAGACGCCAGCAGAGGCGCGTGTCGCTTGGTGTTCCGCTACGATACCGATGTATTGAATCGGCATTTCGTAGTTTGCGAACTCGGCCATGCGGGCACCGTGCGCTTTGTGCCAAGCATGCAATGGAGTAGCAGCGAGTTGAGAACTCATGAGTAGTTTCTTGCCTTGTCAACGAACAGAGGTTAGCAGCGATTCACCGTTGTCATGTTCCATATACACAGCCCCAACATGCGCAAAGTATAGTGCTTGTTCAAGGAACTTCAACTCAACGTGGACTTGTTGACTTGCGCCTTGCCGATCAAATCATGAAGCTGCAAAGATGAGCCTGGGCTACGCTCTGTGGGCAACTCCACACCAAGAAGAACATTGCTTCCCGACACCATCGTCCCACATCGTGGTCGCTTGCAAATCCGGCACCTTTGGCGGCAACAAGTGCAGCTTGAGTACTGTTCAACGCCAGGTCATTGGACCTCTTTCGCAATGCAATGCTATCCTGCGGGCCACTACCGCTTTCCATTTCCAAGAGCTCCGAAAAAACCGCTTTCCACTGCTTTTGCAACCCCTCGGCCACGCCGCAAATATCCGCTCGAACGAGCGATTCCTTTAGCAGATACTCGATGGCTTGGGCCGCGTGACCAATTGCCAAAGCCGATGTTTGCAGACCGCCTGCCCCTCCATTTACCACTGTCGCCCCATTGGTTTTGGATTTTCGGCTGCTCGCTTCCATTACGTTTGGAATGGGGCCATGCAACACATCGCTTGCCTTCGCCTCGACTTGCTCAAATCGTATTGGACCTGTGGAACTAGCGTTCAGAGCCATTAAGTCACTGCTGGGTTCAACGACTACGCCAAATCGATTCCTGTCAATGCAAAAAAGCAATTCGTTGCGTTTAGAGTTAATGGAGGCCCCTGGGACGCAATCTTCCTCCACTGCGCCAATGACCAACCATTTCGCATAACGCCCTCCCGTAACCCACGGGCTAAAACCATTTAGACTCCATCCTTTGTCCGTTCGAATAGCTCGAAGCGGTGGTTGATTCAAATGCCTGCGACTGGTCGTTAAATGACTTATTCCAACGGTCGCGAACGAGTCTCCTGGTTGTATGGATGCCAACAGCTTATCGCGACTCAAATGGTTTTCGCTGGTTTCAATGCGCCGCAACGCAGCATTACGCTGGGTCATGATAAAGGCGGACGTCAAGCATCCACTCGCCAGCCATGTGTAAAACTGAAGCAACGCGGCGCTATCGCTCGAGAGTGCGGCTTCAACGGAGGCGCATTTTCGAATGGTCGCAACCGGAAAGTCACCGGGAGTATTTAGCGTTCGGGCATCGCTCCGTAACTCCGTTAGCCATTGCTCACTGCGACATCCGTTCAACACAGTCGCCATTGCTTGTTGCACGCGTTGTCCCGCTATTTCCTTTAAAGTCGTGTCCACAAGCCCTCCAAGCTTACCTGTCTTAACACATTAACTCCAAATCGATGCTGGCTTTGAACTATTGCAGATGATGCGGTATAACCTGAGCTCTACGGTAGGCCGTTTCGCTAGGTAGGCCGTACAGAATACCAGAATCGGCTCAAGGGCGACGACGTTGTAAGCCGTTTAAAGCCTTGCGGATCCAATTCCCGAAACGATCAACGCTACTTTACATGTAAGTTTTGAATCATTCAAAGAGACAATCCATGACCCAGATCGAATATTCGCTTGGACAAGAAATTAGTACTGCAGGTATTGCGAATGAAATTGACGCGGAATCTCTTTATGACAAGTGCATGGCGCTTGCTCGGAACTTGTGGTGGAGCTGGCAACCCGAAGTAAACAGCCTTTTTCGGGATATCGATCCGATCCGTTGGCGGCAACTGGACCACAACCCCATTGCGTTACTGCGTGAGTTCACGCCAGAAAGGCTCGCGATTAGGGCCGGTGAAATGGTTCTGCATAGCAGGGTAAATTACGCCTTTCGACGCTTGCAGGAATATCTCGAAAACAAGAACACATGGGCTCAAAACAACGCTGGCGTACTCGGGGCCAAACCGGTGGCATACTTTTCGGCAGAATTCGGTCTGCATGAATCGCTACCAGTTTACTCCGGCGGCCTCGGTGTTCTTTCGGGCGATCACGTTAAAAGTGCTAGCGGACTAGGTGTGCCTCTGGTTGGAATCGGACTCTATTACTCGCACGGTTATTTCAAACAGCATCTAAGCGCCGATGGATACCAACGCGAAGAATACTTTGAGACAAAGGTCGAGGACTTGCCGCTTGAGCCAGCAGTCCTAACGGATGGAACTCCTCTTATGGTCGCCATCGATACTCGCAATGGACGCTTGCTTGCAAAGGTCTGGAAAGTTCAGGTGGGACGAGTACGGCTCTTCTTGCTGGACTGCAATGTCGAAGGCAATCGTCCCGAAGATCGCGAGTTGACAAGTCGACTATATGGCGGCGATGAGCGAACCCGCATCCGCCAAGAATTGGTAATCGGCGTCGGTGGAGTCAAAGCTCTTAGAGCTCTCGGGATCAATCCTGGAGTTTATCACCTCAACGAAGGACATAGCGGCTTTGTTCCACTGGAAGTCATGCGAGAAAGGATGGCTGACGACGGACTTTCGTTTGAAGATGCCATGCGCGAGACTGCTGAAGCTACTATTTTCACCACTCATACGCCTGTTCCGGCTGGCCACGACCGATTCGCGTCTGCTCTGATTGAAGAACATCTTGGACCACTACGAGATTCACTCGGTATTAACGCGGAACAACTCATGGGGCTCGGTCGGGTCAATTCTGACGACGCAAACGAGTCATTCTGCATGACCGTCATCGGCTTGAAAATGTCGCGAGCAGCAAACGCAGTAAGCCAACTGCACGGCCACATTTCTCGTCGAATGTGGAAAAGTCTTTGGCCATCACGCGAAGAGCGAAACATCCCAATCGGACATATTACCAACGGTGTGCATATCGAGAGTTGGTTGGCTGCACAGATGCAACAACTCTACGATCGTCACTTTCCAGCCAACTGGAAAAGCCAAATGGGTGAACCAGACGTATGGCAAAATATCCATTCAGTCGATCCAGGAGAACTTTGGGAAACTCACAATGCCCTTAAGAATCTGCTGCTTGCGTTTGTACGTCGGCGCATTTCGAGACAATGCAGACGTCGAGGCGAAAGCGATGAAATCGTTGAGGCAGCTAGAAATATCCTAAGTCCGAACATTTTGACCATTGGGTTCGGTAGACGATTTGCCACCTACAAGAGGGCAAACCTAATGTTCAATGACCTGGATCGAATTTGCAAAATATTGGATAGCACCGACCGTCCCATTCAAGTCATCTATGCCGGCAAGGCGCATCCCAAAGATGAACCGGGCAAACGTTTCATTCAAGAGATTTCAAATCTACGTCATGACTCTCGATTTGCTGGCCGAATCGCGTTCTTAGAAGACTACGATATCAACGTCTGTCGACATATGATTCAAGGTGTCGATGTGTGGCTCAACAACCCTCGACGACCCTTGGAGGCATCAGGCACCAGCGGTCAAAAAACCGTTCTCAATGGTGGACTCAATTGTAGTATTCTCGATGGTTGGTGGGCGGAAGCCTACGACGGAACCAACGGTTTTGCGATAGGCAAAGGAACCAGCCATGCCGAAGATCGATTGACCGACAAGCGCGATGCCGAGTTTTTCTACGAGACACTAGAACAGCGTGTGATACCCACCTTCTATGATCGCGATCGTGATGGCTTGCCTCGCAAATGGATCAAGATGATGATGAACAGCATCAGCACTTTGGCCTGGCGTTTCAGCAGCCATCGAATGGTTATGGACTATGCCCGATTGGCTTACGTCCCTGCAGCAGGCGGACTCAGCAGCGACATGCAAGGCTTCGATTGAGCACGAGCACGCGATGGGGACCAATGCGCATCGCAGTGACGCATTTTCTCAGTCGCACCCGGCAGGCCCGGCAGGTGCGACCTACCGTAGGTCACTCTTGCCGAGAGTGACTTTGCGTTGCCGCAGTACAAAAAAACATTGTACCCATTGCAAGTTAATCGTGGAGTGACTTTATCTTGCCGGCCATTTCCAGTGCGGCCGATTGCACTGGCCATGCGACGGCGTGTGGGAACAGTTGAGCGACGGTGATAGTTAATGGCAAGTGCCGAATCAAAAACTTGTGAGTTTTTGATTTCCTTGTTGTCGCTAGTTGGTCGACCAGCGTGTACTTGGGGCCAGCCCCAAACCCCGGGATTTTCTTAGGCATGTACTCGGAAAATCATTTTAGTTACGCCGCGTTTGTGGTTTAATACAAGCGCACGGCGAAACGTAACAAGGCTCTGTGGGGACACAACCTTGCTAGGGATAACTGTGCCGATGGGAAGTCATCGAGGGCGTCTTGAGTCTAACTCAGGACGCTCATTTTGTTTGCCACGTCTGGTCGGTCTTGATCAGCATGTTTAGAATCGTGATGAGCTTTCGCATGCATGCAACGAGTGCCACCTTGGACTCTTTACCTCGCGACTTAAGTTGACGATAGAAGGCTCGTATCGTTGGATTGAAGCGAATTGCGGATAAGGTCGCCATGTACAAAACGCGACGGACATAGCTTCGCCCTCCACCAATAAAACGTTTGCCACTCTTGATGCCTGAATCGCGATTGATGGGCGCTACGCCGACCAATTTCGCAACCTGACCGCGATTGAGTGTTCCCAGTTCCGGAAGCTTTGCGATGACTGCTGAAATCGTTACGGGTCCGATTCCATTTACCGACTTCAAGATCTCGATGGTACGCTTGTTGGTCTCGTCTGACGCAAGCATTTTCGCAAGCTGTTCATCAATGGATTTAGCTTCTTTCCTCAAAAAATCCAGCGTTTTCTGGATGCTTTGCTTGGCGTCCTCGTCCCAACATTGCTTTAGTCGGTTCGACTCCTGATTGATCAATTGCAACAGTTGACTACGCCTAGCCACGAGTGCGGAGTGCTTTTGGTCATGTTCACCACTCATCGCCATGGGCGAAGGTTTGACGACTTCAGCGAACCGCGAAATGACTTGTGCATCGATTGGATCTGTCTTTGCATCCATACCAATTCCCTTGGCAAAGTCGCGTACCTGTCTTGGGTTGACAACTGCGGCTGCAACATCGTGCTTGGAGAGCGTTCTCAACAGCAACGTCTCGTAGCCTCCAGTAGCCTCAACAACTACCATCACTGGTTTGTTCAAGCGTTTAAATGATTTACAGAATTGCTCGATATCGGCCTCTTCATTGTTAATGGTCTCTACCTTTTTTGTGTTGGAACGATACGCGTCCAACTTGGCTTTGGAAACATCTACACCCACATACGTGTACTCGACGGCATTCGTATTTTTCAAAATATCCCATCCTAGTGAATTCGAGCTTACATAAAGCAGCTCTTGCGACGGTTCGGGTTTAAAATGAACGTCTTGCGATCAGGCTCAACTACGGTTTCAAGAACCTAGGACAAAACGACCTACAAGACGTGTGGAAGCTACTGTTTCTAACGTTGATCCTAAGCGAATCGCTTAAAATCGGATACCGAAGCTACATACTAGGACAACT
>JANLRK010000751.1:0-16086 GCA_031361585.1 Pirellula sp.
GAGTTGGGCCAATGAGAGCTGTGAGCTCTCCTAGGTCAAGTCTCATTGCGGAGCTAGTTACTCTGCAATGAGGCGATCTTGAAAACAGCCTCCATCCGGCAGGAAGCAAACCGGAATCCATCATAATCCGACCTGCGAAACCGCAAACCGGTAATCAACCGCAAACCAGCCAAACCGGAAACCTGGCCAAACTCCTGACCGGAATCGACATTTCGGCCACCGCACGCGCGTTCGTTCGATCAAATATCGAGTTAGCTGTGTCTGCTTGCTCCGCTTCCCTTCGCCTCCAAACCAACTCGGACAGTCGCGGTGTAACGTCGTTGACGGCCGATGACTTCTTCATTGTCCATGCGCCATGGATCTCTTTGCCGACCAGCCTGAGCGAGACTTTCCCCGAATGGTCACCGTCCTGTTTCCAATGCCCGTTGAATCGACCTTGCAACCGCGACCACATGAGTTCTATCGTTCCGTTAGCACCTACGCGAATCGCGCCCAACGCGTGAGTTGCGTTGGCAGTTGTCCCTGTGTAGCGGTTCAAGTCTGCGGCTTTGAGAACTACCGTTCCCCATTCACCCCCTACCAATTGTCCAGCGATATCGGGTGGCTCTGAAGTTTGCCAAAGCAGCAATCCGAACAAAAAAAACCCTAACGTTACAAGCATGACAATAACCCCTTTTCGGCCTAAAGGTACAAAAGAACGCTGCCGAGGCTGAACAAGTCACTGCGTTGTTCGACCGGTTCACCTCGGGCTTGTTCCGGTGACATAAATTGCGACGTACCGGCGATAACTCCACTGTGCGTGATACTCGCATCGTCGACGGCCCGAGCGAGCCCGAAATCGGTCAACTCACGCGCTCGGTCCCATCCTCAAGAAGGATGTTAGCTGGCTTGATGTCTCGGTGAACGAGTCCTAGTGCATGTGCGACACTCAATTGGTTTCGCAACAGCGAATCGACTTGAATTGATTCGCATGGGCTGTTTCGCACGTTTAGGTTCATGATTCTCGATTCTCCAACCATTTAATCTTTTCGCGAAGGCGCTGCATCACTCGACGGCGAGCCACGTAGATCGCTCCAATAGATTTGTTCAGCGTCAATGCAGCCTCGTCCATGCTTTTGCAATCAATAACGGTGAGTTCGAAGGCTCGCCACGTATCCGGCTCTACATCAACGCGAACCTGAAACGCAGCTCGCAAGTAAAGTTCGCGCCGGTATTCCAATTCGATTTCTAAGTCCGATTGCAGTGTGTCGCCGTGTTGATCTGCGAACAACGGTTGCGCTAGATCCACCGACCGCTCGGTCGTGAGGTTTTCGGGATAGTGCATTGACGATAGAATTGCGAGCTACTTTTCGGAGCCAATGGCGAAATCGAACTTTCTCACCCGTCTTTTCCCATGGACAGTTTCGATGGCATTGTCGATTTTGGTGAACCAAAGAAAGTAATACCAATCTCGTTCAAAGTCGAAACAGTATCCCGAGACTTGATCAGGTTTCAATCCAAGATCGCCAATCTGGGTCGTCCAGACACTACCGTCATCGGCTTCTGAGCTCCCGAGAAACGTCTTCCGCTTGTCTTGAAACTCCGGCAAGCCGAAGTGCTTGGACTCTTTTGCAAACCGTTTGTTTCTTCCAATATTGAACTCGTACTCAGCATCAATCTGCATTCCAAAAGCTTCGAAAAGAATTCTGTGGAGATCGCTCAAATATTGGTCTGCGCGGATCTCGATATGGCGAATGTAAAGTTGTTTTCGATGCTCATCTCCAAATGGGCCGTCAACGCCGAGTGTGTCCTTCCGAAACAGAAATTATCGCGGTTGTTGAGTGAGCCTCTCCTGGAGAAAGCTCTATGCTATCGGCCGCTACGTTGGCCGTTTCAATGCAAACCATCTGCGGCCATTCGTCGTCACCAAAGTCAGTCATTCGGATGCTTTTGTCGATCCAAGGGTTCCAGATCACGGTCGATGCTGACCCAGTTTTCGCTACGCGAATCGTGCGTCCCAAACCCTCGTCTGTTAATACGCAATCGGCAATTGTGTTCAAATAAACTCGATCCGTTTCACTAGTAATTCTGATTGGACCATTCGTGGCTGGCTTTAATGCAGCTTGGTCTGCTTTGTCTACATAGCTCGTCTTCTCCAAGCCTCCAATGGCTATTGAACGAACGTCGCTTACAGAAAAGTATGTGTGCAATGCGTCCTCGAATGTAACCGATGAAGTCGCATTGGAGGACAAACGCGTTCGCAAAGTCATCTTTAGCTGCGGACCGAACTCCACGTTAAAACTCACCGAAAACGGTTCAATCGACGCTTCTAGCCTTAGGGCAATGGCTCCATCCTCTTTCGATTCCGCGGAAGCCATTCTCCACTCAACTAGGCGGGCAAATCCGTGAGCAGGCGCCGAGGGAACTTTTGCATTGGGCCCGAACCAAGGAACGCAAATCGGGACACCACCTCGAATGGGTTTCCCTTTTTCGAAATTCGAGCACTGGCTTAGCCAAAGCACCGGCTTATGCCCAAAGGGAAACCAGGATGTCACATGCGCGCCTTGCAAATACAACTCACCGCTAGCCGTTGGAGTCTTAACGACTGCTCGCGTGAATCCTTTCGTATTCTGCGCGAAAGTTAAACCTGGAATTGCATATTGCATGTTTAGATCGTGAAGCATTTTATGAGTGACCTGTAGGTCGCAACTGCCGGGTGCGACTATGAATCGGATCGTTGCATGGATTGTCGCCAATGGCTCAGGGCTGCTATCTCAGTACAAGGTCACTCTCGGCAAGAGTGACCTACCTGCACGTAATTAATTACTTGGGCAACAAACCTAAGGCTGCTTCAGAGGGTCTAGCAATCACATGGCAAGCGATCAATTTCCCGAGCCCTTCGACCCGAGGCTTCGCGGCTTCGATAGCAGCATTTACTGCAGCCACGTCGCCTCGAATAACGACGGTCACGTATCCACCACCTAGTTTTTCTTTGCCAACGACTTCAACCGATGCAGCTTTGCATGCGGTATCGATCGCTTCGAATACTGCCGTAAAGCCTTGAGTTTCGATGAATCCAAGGGCTTGGCTATTAATGGCCATGGTTGTTTTAACTCCGAGAGAATCTGAGGAAGTGGTTTCGTTCAATTGGGATCGGGGGCGTTTTACTACGGATTGCTCGATCAATACGTTGTATTCATCTGGGCTGAGGATCGCTCGCAGGGCTTGCTCGTCCGGTCTATTAATCAATCGCACCATCGACTTGGGGACCGAGTTTTCATCGATCGGTGGATGCATTTCATTGGCTGCCTTCAGTCCAGCTTCCAATGCAGACTGAACATGGCTAGTACCGCCTGCAATCTTAATGACCGATCCAAGCATGTCATTCCATTCTGCTTGTAGAACGACAATTTGTGCAGCTTTAGCCATTTGGTCGAGCGCAACTATCGCGGCGGCCCAGCCAAGCGTTTCCAAGATACCAATTGCATCCATCGACTCAGCAGGATTCGAAAGTGAACTATTGTTCATTGCTTGGGAGCCATATCGCTCAAGGGAAGATGTCTATAGTACGACTCAAGACAATAGATTGCAAAGCAAGTCGTATAGAGTCGCCCACCTCCACCTTCGTGTGGGTCGCCAGCGGGCGACCAACTTCCTTTGTCTTTGCCTGAGCCAACTTGCAATTCGGGTAAAACGTCTTTCATGGTAGCATTCCATTCTTTCCAGAAACTTCCCCCGATGTGGTGTAGTGTGGTCGTCGCATAGTACCAGTAGTAGTACGAAATGCGGCCTTTGTCTGTTGAAATCGGTTGACTGCAAAGAAACTCGGAGCCGCTTTCGATTCGAGGGTCCTTGGTATTCCACCCCAGGTAAAGCCTGCACAGCATACCTTCCGCCGTCATGGAGGGCGTTGGCATCGAAAACGCTTGATACGCATAACGCTCACCATCTGGGTTGACTTGGGTCGTTCGACCATATCGCTGCACCGTATCTAGAAAAGCGTGAACCCGTTCCAATACTTCACTGTCGACATCTAAACCGGCCATCCTTGCACTGATGAGTGCCATGACGTACCACCCTGTTACGCATGTATCGCCCCCTTCTTTGGGCATGTATCTCCAGCCACCGTTTTTGGCCTGAGACTTTTCCGCATAGCGCACTGCTTTTTGTGCCCGGTCGCGGAGTTCGTCATCGCCCGTCATACCGTAGAGTTCACAAATTGCGATCGTGCACTGCGCTTGGGCATAGGTGCGTTGATTGCCCGCGGCTTGCTCGGCAAAGAACCCCTCTTTGTCTTGAAATTTTTTAAGGACACCAATGCCTTTGAGAACGTTTTCTTTGTATTCACCGGTTCGGTGCGTACTGCCCGCCCCCATAAAAGCAAGCAGCGCCATGGCCGTTGCCGCAGGTTTGTTTTCGGTGACACCTCCATCGCCATAGGGACCGACTAAACTCCATGAACCATCGGAACGTTGATTCCGTGCTAGCCATTTAAGCCCTGCTTGCACTGCATCCTCGGTCCCTCGTGTGCCGCCATAGGCTCTTAACAGAGCATCCTTCATCGGTCCCGTTCGGCCTCGCAAACCATTGCTCAAGGTGACGGGGATCTTTAGATCGGATTGCGTAAGAGATGGTGTGAAATCTGGGACGTTTATCTCACTTACAGAAAGATCGGACATTGCCGCTAATGCTTGACTTGCCTCCAGCTCAGCGGAATCCGTTGCAGTTTCGAATATCGTCGATTTTTCACCGATATCCTGGGCCTCGCTCATTCCGGAGATCAACGAGATCGAGGTGCGAATCCTTTCGCTCAAAGGAATCAAAGCGAGCAAGAGAACAATCGCAACGTGCACCGTTAAGCTGACAAGCCACGAGGGCGTTTCTTTCAGCGTAAATGGCATCCATTTCAAAACAAGTGATCCTGCATCAGCCTCATTCAATTCCTCCGACGTCAACTCGTCGGACGGGATTTCCTCATTATTGAATTCCAGTGGAGACACCGAAATGGACTGTGCGTTCGCGATGCTGGACGCCTTGCGATGTCTTTCAGTGACGGCAGCATCTGGGTATGCTTTGGGCCGAATTGGTACGAACGGAGGGGGAGCGGAAAACGGGGGAGGAATCGAATGGGTCGACGAACTTCCGTTCGCCGGCGGCGGCATAATTGCGTCGATGATTTCCGATGGTTTTTGAGACACCGCGATAAGCTTTCGCTACCATTAAACACGGCCACGACCGTCCGACCGAAGCACTTGCGACGGTTGTTCCGGTTGTGCAGTTAATTGGGCAACCAATAGTATATTCCCACAAGTGAATGTAGGACATGGCTACGCCGCAATCAATTAACTGTCGCACTAAACTAGGATAACTGCCGCACTAAATAGGATCGAAACCGCTTTGCTTCGTTAAAACAAAGCTTTAAGGCGAGCGGCAGTTGAAATCTACCAGTAGCATGGCCCCCCTGGGCCGTGCAGTAACAAAACTCCAGAGACTCGGGCAGGGGGCCTAAGCTACGGTAAATAAACTCCTGCTGGACGCTTACAAAGGTTTCTTGCGCAGTTCCAGCCACTCACTATGGAATGTGCCGGGCTTATCTGTTCGCTGATACGTATGGGCACCGAAGTAATCCCGCTGTGCTTGAAGCAAATTGGCAGGCAAGCGAGGCAACCGGTAGCTGTCATAGTACGCAAGCGCGGTTGTAAAGGCAGGAGCTGGCAATCCCAAATGTGTCGCTGCCATTACTGCTGCCCGCCAAGACTCTTGAGCTTTTTCAATCGCTTGCGTGAAATAGGGATAAAGCAATAGGTTTTCGAGATCCGGCTGAGCGTCGAATGCTTCCTTGATTCGGTCTAAAAACTGAGCTCGAATAATGCAACCACCACGCCACAACAACGCGCAATCGCCATAGTTCAAACCCCAGTTGTGCTCCTTGCTGGCTTCCTGCAATTGGACAAACCCTTGTGCATATGAGCAAATCTTCGATGCGTACAAAGCCTGCCTTACGGCTTCAATAAACGCCTTCTTATCTCCTACAAGCTTTTTCACTGCGGCATCGAAGTGACTGTTATGAGACGCCGAGGGGCCGGGTAGAATTTTGCTCGCGCGAATGCGAGCTTCCTTGATCGAAGACAAAGAACGAGCATAGACTGCGGTTGTTACCAACGTCGACGGCACTCCTAGGTCGAGAGCCAGTTGACTCATCCATTTGCCCGTACCCTTAGCACCAGCGACATCGACGATTTTATCGACCAGAAAACCGTCGCCGCCTTGGTCGTCTTTCGCACTGAAAATATCGCGAGTGATTTCGATGAGGTAGCTTTGCAACTCACCTTTATTCCAATCCGAGAACACCTCGTAGAGTTCATCGTTGGTAAGACCGGCTGCTTCCTTCAATAAGAAGTATGCTTCGCAGATCAACTGCATATCGCCGTACTCGATGCCATTGTGGACCATCTTGACATAGTGCCCTGCGCCTCGAGGGCCAACCCATTCGCAACACGGAATATCATTATTGGGTCCCACTTTGGCTGCAATTGATTGGAAGATTGGCTTGATGGTCTCCCATGCTGCCTTGCTTCCGCCCGGCATTAGGCTAGGGCCTTTCAGAGCGCCTTCTTCGCCGCCGGAAACCCCAGCACCAACAAACAATAGCCCCTTGCTCTCTACATACTGCGTTCGACGTTCCGTGTCGGCAAAGTGTGTGTTGCCTCCATCAATGATGATGTCCCCTGGCTCAAGATAAGGGAGAACTTGCTCGATCAAATCGTCGACGGCCGGTCCTGCTTTTACTAGCATCATTACAAATCGTGGTCGCTTGAGATTCTTGACTAACTCAACGATGGAATGGCATCCGACAAAGTTTTTTCCCTTGGCACGACCTTTCATAAGATCGTCTACTTTGTCAATAGAGCGATTGAACACCGCGACGCGGTAACCTCGACTTTCGACATTGAGAGCAATATTCTCACCCATTACAGCTAGGCCGATGAGGCCGAAGTCGCACAATTCGCTCATTAGATTCCAGTTGTGGTAAACAACCGTCGCAAAAGTAGTGTTGAGGTAACTCTATATGCTGGTATTCCGTCTAACACCAACGATGTGAAACGGAATTCTAGCCCGAGTCCCCATTCGTATCAATTGCTAGTAAGCCTTAGCGATTGGCCTTCCCGCCACCGAAGGTTTTTTGATATGACGTCAAGTTGTCTATTTATTCAACTTTCAGTGGTAGCCCGGCAAGGATGTCAGGTACATGAAGCGATTCGTCTATGCAGCCGCAGCGATAATTCTGACGGGAGTGCTTGTCCTACTGGCAATGGCAATTGCGCAACGAGACGCCCGAATCGGCGATTCGTCAACCGTTGAAAACGAACTTCCGTATGCAAATCAACCAGCACAACCCATAGCCGGTTCTAGCGTCGATCCTCTTGATTCAGCATTTCCAACCAGTAATTGGCCACCTGCTCCTATCGTTCGGGGAAATGATTCTGCCCTTCCCAGACATTCTACATCCACTATTGGCAATGAATCACAGCCGCCGACCCATGCAACGCTAACATCGTACGACAACGACAGTTCGCTACCATCCCGCCCCAATGAAACTCCCAATCGAGCGCGGATCTCGACCTCTACCGGACGTCTTGCGGAGCCACCGCCGTTGAATGCAAACGCGCTGAACTCGTTCCTGAGTCCGACTGAAAACGCGTCCGATTCCGTCAGTCAAGCAAATCCAAATGCGAGTTATCCAACTACTTTTCCAAACACCCTGCCATCCTCTCTTCCAGTGATCCCAAATGCGATTTCTAAAGTACCTTCACGCCAATCGAATGGTAATCTGTTGCCTGAAAGCCATCCCTCAAACCAGATCAACTCTTTGCCTATTGAGCCTTCAAGTACTGGTTTTGGAGCACCGCCAACTTTAACCCCACGACGGATGCAAACGGACACGGATCCTTCGAACTTGCCGTCGCCCTCCCGCGTACTGAGTTACGCTCCGTCCCCCTCGATTCAAGAACTACCGCCCGTCGCAACATTGGGTACACCTCTGCCCTCCAATTCAACTTTATCCCCAAACTTCCCTCCCTCTGCTTATTCTCCACGAGGTTCTGCGGCGAACTCTGCTCCAAACACAGATGCACCAA
The DNA here is from genome assembly GCA_031361585.1 of Pirellula sp. Taxonomy (GTDB): domain Bacteria; phylum Planctomycetota; class Planctomycetia; order Pirellulales; family Pirellulaceae; genus JBKCUI01. The sequence continues at coordinate 8,118 of JANLRK010000751.1, forward strand.
CGATCTCGAATCCCTCGAATCTGGCGACAAACTCTACAACCCCAAACATTGATTCGTCTCCAAAGGCGGTTGGGTTCTCAAGCTCCGCACCGGGCCTTCGACAATTGGACGGATCACAAAATCCCAGCATAGAAATTCAAAAGCGTGCACCGCATGAAGTTCAAGTTGGTATTCCGTCTACATTCACGGTGTTGGTTCGCAATGTTGGCAACGCTACAGCTTACGATGTAAACGTTGTGGACTCGGTTCCAAAAGGAGCGAGACTCGTTCGAACTAGTCCACAAGCTCAGCAGGTTGGCCAGAATGGCCTTACATGGAAATTGGGCGAAATGGTGGCGGGTGCCGAGCAAACCATTACCATCGAACTTGTCCCAGAATTGGAAGGAGAAATTGGATCGGTGGCCAGTGTCAATTTTGCGGCCCAAGCCTCGGTTCGCACCATGAGCACGCAGCCGAAACTTGTTGTAAAGCAGCTACTGGAGCCGGTCGTACTAGGCGGCAAAAGCGTTAAAATCATGATTGAAGTCTCGAACGTCGGAACGGGAACGGCTCGCAACGTCCGCTTGGAAGAGGACGTCCCAGCTAACATGCGGCACGCGTCGGGGGCTCAAGTGCTAGAACTACCCTTAGGCGATATAGCGCCAGGTGAATCGCAAAAACACGACATCGAATTAACGGCTGTTAGCGCTGGCAAAGTATCCAACATCCTTCGAGCTGTCGCAGATAATGCAAACTCGAATGAGTCCTCCGCTCCCATCGAAGCGGTCTCTCCGAAGCTTCAAATTGGCTTAGATGGACCGAAGCTTCGGTATTTAGAGAGGCAGGCCACGTACACTGCAAGCATCACTAACACCGGGACTGCCATGGCAACCAACGTTGATTTGATCGTCTATTTGCCCAGTGGATTGCAATTTAACTCAGCCGAAAATGGTGGCGAATACATGCCGAACCAACGTGCTGTTATTTGGCAACTCACAGAACTTGCCGCCGGCAAACCTGCTTCAACCAAAGTGACACTCCTACCAGTGGAAGAAGGTGATTTCGTACTTCGCATGCAAGCCAATGCGGATTCGGTTCGAGCAGACGCGGTGGAAAAACCAGTTCGTGTAGAAGGTCAAAGTGAACTCGCTTTTTCGATCGAGGATGACAACGATCCGATCGAAACCGATGGCCAAACGACCTACATCGTCAAAATAGTAAACAACGGTACACGAGTAGATAACGATGTGCAGCTCCAAATCGATTTGCCTGAGGGAGCTAGCGTTGAACAAGTACATGCGCCCGTAAATTACCAAGTAGTCCAACGAGCGATACAATTTTCTCCAATTGCACAAATGAAATCGAAAGACCAACAAACGCTTCGGATTACCGTCCGTCACACGCGTGAAGGTACGCATGTTCTGCGCGCACAGCTTAGGAGCAAACTGCGACCAGGCGCGGTTATTAAAGAAGAAAGTACGCAAGTTTATCGCGATCAATAGCTTCAATAGTAGCATGGCCCCCTGGGCCGTGCGAATAACTTGGGACCCTATTGACCGTACAAAGTCACGCTCGGCAAGCGTGACCTACGGCGAGCCGTGGCTACCGTCCTGAATGGCTACCGTCCTCAATCACATTTTCGGTCTCTCTAAAGTGGAATTTGTCTTGCTGAGGTTCATCCCTCAACTAAACTAGTTGCAACCATGAGCAAGAAACGTATAGCTCAACTGTCGGCGATGTTAAGTTTCACAAGAAAAAACCATGAAAAATCGGGACCTAGTAATGCTCTGTGCGATGTTTGCGTTTCCTGCAAACGTCACGTTACTATTCGCTCAAGACAAGGAAGCTACCGCGACAGCCGTGCGAGCCCCGGTGGCTTCTGTACCGAAAATGGGGCCGTTAACGGTGACCGTCGAGTTGATTGGAGGTCAGAAGATCACTGGCGCGTTGACCGAAATAACGGACCTGCCGTTTCGTGGAGCGGTTGGCGATGTCAAGGTTATGCTCTCTCAGGTTGCGGGGGTCAAAATGGCGTCTGCAGACGATCCTTCGACTACGATCATCTTTAAGAACGGAGACTCAGTCACTGGCGCTACGGATCTAACGACCGTCTCAGTAGACACGGAATGGGGAAGCGCCAAGATCAATGGATCAAGTATTACGTCGCTGTTGCTTTTGCCCGACCTGAAGTGGAATGCTTCGATCGGCCTTAATGGCAAACGTTGGAGTCTTGTTGATGGCAAGATCACAACAAGTGGACAGCCTGGCCAAATGGTGAATGGCCAACTTCTGCCGAGCGCGATCGGGCAATCGGGAACGCGAACCACCTCTAGTCCGCCAACATCGAGAGTAGTTTCGCCGAACTAGTGTAGCTCGGCACTCCGTGCCGAGAGATCGGAAAACTGCCAGACGGCACGGAGTGCCGTGCTACAATGGACCTGCTACACTGAATGTTCAGCCCCAAGAACCCTATTTCTTGGTGGTTGGCTTTGGGTCATATTTTGTACCCGCTGAAACTTGAGTTAGCGTAATGCGAACTTTCGTTGGAAAAAACTTCTCGGAATCGGCACGCTTGTGCGCATGTCCGGATCCGCCGCTGTTGTCCTTGATCACCAAATCCATCTGCTTAATACCCTCAGTCCATACGATCGAATCGTTCTCCCAAAACGATTTCATGTCGATGTCTTTCTCGTACACGCCAACCTTTTTGTAGATGTCCGTACCCAGGCATCCATAACCGTTCTTCTGTCCCTTGTTTGGGATATAGCAAATACTCCACGTTGTCGGCTCATCGCCAACTGGTTTCTCAAAAACTTCTAATCGAACATGAACTGTGCCATTTCGGTAGTCGATTGGAGTCGACCAATCCCTGGGGCGATCAGGGTTGAGCATCTTTTCCTTCACGTAGAAATGCGACTTGCTCGGCTTTGAACTGTCTGCATCAACTTTCGTGTAGTCGAACGTAACGTCAAACAGGACGAATTGCTCGGCGTTGCAAGCTGTGGGTGATAGGTAAAGCAACCCGATTGATAGCAAAAACAATCGCATTACCAAATAGTTTGACACAACGTGGTACATTGGCAGGATCGTCATTGTGTTCCTTCGCCTAGTCGCGAATGTCGGGTGGAGGTAAGACATAGGCATTAACCTAATACAAACGTCTCGCCATTGTTAAAAAAACCATCTCTGGAATCAATTTGATTGTATTTCGAATCATGAGTCAAACAAGAATTTGTAGGTTCCTAATTGCCGCAGTCGCAATGCTTGAATTCACAATTCCAGCTTCCGGGGAGGAAAAGGAAAATTCGATTCGGATCGGAGCTGCGTGGCAGGATACACGCAATCCAGTTGCAAAGCTCTGGGATGGTCAACGACTAGACCATTGGGCGTTAAAGGTTCCGATTCGAATGACCGTTCCTAGTGACGGTATCTCCTCGCGTGCGTCCACTGCGGTAGATTGTTTCGTACAGAGCAAGCAGCAAAATGTTGGGCTTCGCCTCTCCAAAGAAGCAGATCGAAGGACTCTCATTCGACGCGCAACTTTTGATCTGATTGGCCTGCCGCCTACTGTGGACGAAATGCTGAATTTCATATCCGATGAAACCTCAGATGCATATGAACGCTTGGTTGATCGTTTGCTATCTAGCCCACAGTACGGAATGCGTTGGGGTCGGCATTGGTTGGATGTCGTACGGTATGCCGACACCAACGGATATGAGAGGGACGAATTCAAGTCGACCATGTGGCGATATCGCGACTACGTCATAGACTCCTTTAATACAGACTTGCCATTCGATCAGTTCGTACACGAACAGATTGCCGGTGATGAGATGACCTCAGAGGAGTCTACGGATCCTCGTAGCCAGCTAAGGTTTACTGCAACCGGTTATTTGCGATTGGGACCGTGGGACACGACCAAGTCGAAGTTCGATACCGAGGAGGCCGGCAGAGATGAAATCTTGGTGGATTTGACCAACACCACGGGTTCGGCCTTTCTTGGCCAAACACTTGGCTGTTGTCGATGCCACGATCACAAAACCGATCCGTTGCTTCAAGCTGACCACTATCGTCTTAGGGCTTTTTTTGCAGGAGTTGTATTTGACGACGAGAAGGTAATCAATTCCAGTGAGGAGGAAGCGAAAATAGCCAAACATAACGCTGAGGTCGATACCCGACTCAAGCCCATAATGATGACCTACAGACAGACGCTTCAACCTGGCCGAGAACGTTTGAGAGCTCAGACGCTCAGTTCATTCCCTGCAGAAATAGTAAAGCTCTTGGCACTCCCTGAGGACCATCGGGATGCGGCGACTAGCCAGATGCTGTACCCCTATTTGAAGAAGCTCGATTTTTACGACGTTGACGTTGCAGACCAGCTGACGCAAGCTGAAAAACCAGCTTATCTTGAAGCGCTTCGCTTGGTTCGTGAACTCGAAAAAGAGAAACGCGAATGCGACACGATATACTGCGTAAAGGATAAGGAATCGGATATCCCGGCAACTCATGTGTTGGAGGGTGGCGCCTATGCGGATCGACGAGAGGAGGTTCAACCGGGAATTTTTTCTGTTCTGGACCCGAACGTCCCTGAGATCGTTTCTCCGAAAAATAGCAAGAGTACGGGACGCCGAACATCGCTTGCTCAATGGATCGCCTCCGAAAGGAATCCGTGGACGGCACGCGTAATGGTCAATCGCATCTGGCAGCATCACTTTGGCCGTGGGATCGTTGCAACGCCAGATGACTTTGGCTATAGCGGTATTGCCCCAAGTCATCCCGAACTACTCGATTGGTTGGCCGTCGAATTCGTTCGAAGCGGTTGGTCGATAAAACACGTTCATCGATTGATCATGCTGTCCTCAACCTATCGACAATCAAGTCAAGTAAGTACCGAGTCGTTTGCCGCAGATCCAAACAATCAATGGTTGTCTCGCCAAAATATGCGACGAATGGACGCCGAGACATTGCGAGATTCTGTATTGGCGGTTGCGGGAAGCCTGGCACTAGTCACCACGGGACCTCCGTTGTGGCCCGAAGTTCCTGAGGCCGTTCTTCGCGCGCAACCAGGGATTTATGAGAACGCAGGTCGACTTCAGGGCTATTATACAAGTCCCGAGAAATCCACCAATGTTCGCAGTATCCTGCTCGTTAGGAAACGGTCGGTCCCAATGCCGTTCCTTTCCGTCTTTAATTTGAGCGATGCAAGCGGAACGTGCGGAAGACGCGAAGTAACCAACAATGCACCGCAGGCGCTCTCGTTGCTAAACAATCCGCTAAGTACACGCGCAGCAACTCTCTTTGCATCGCGACTCGCCGTGGCGCACCCGGAAAGCTTTCAGGAACAAATCGACGATGCATTTTGGTCCGCGTTCGGCCGAGAAGCCAGCCAAGAAGAATTTGCCCTACTCCATCAATCATGCAGAATGATCATCGACCGCCTGAAGCATCGAGGCGAGAATGGAACCGAGAGCTCAAATCGATCGAACGATCCAGAGTTGGATGTTGGGAATGCAAGGGTTCTTGAGAATTCAAGCGTCGAGCGGCTGGCGTTCGCCGAGTTGTGTCGGGCGATACTCAACTCCAACGAATTCATTTTTATTGAGTAATCTAACCAATGGCACTTCCATTCAGCAACAACCACAACGATCCTAACGTGACTGCGTTCGGACTAGGAGGCCGCCGAAGATTCCTGCACCATGCAACGGCTGGTGTAAGCAGTTTGGCATTAGCGACCATGCTGCAACAACAAGTCCGCTCAAATGCATCAGACGAAGAATCGATCCCGATCGACCCAGTTCAGCCACTCCTTCCGAGACCAACGCATTTTCCAGCGAAGGTCGATCGAATGATCTTCTTGTTCCAGTACGGTTCACCGAGCCAAGTGGATACCTTTGACTATAAACCCGAATTGCAGAAGCGGGAGGGGCAACCTCTGCCGGATAGTTATCGAGCCAACCCAAAACTCGCGCATACGTTGACGTATGGCCGAGAGTTAATGGCAAGTCCCTTTAGCTGGAGCCAGCACGGTACGAACGGTCTTTGGGTATCCGAACTTTTTCCCAACGTCGCAAAGCATGCCGACGATCTTTGTGTCGTCCGATCCATGTTTGCGGATAGCAACAATCATGCACCTGCTTCCTTGAGCATGAACACAGGAGTGCTTGTCGAAGGAAAGCCGAGCCTCGGGTCTTGGTTGACCTATGGTCTTGGAAGCGTAAACCAAAACCTTCCAGGGTATGTGGTTTTGTTCAACGTTGGCCCTTACGGCGGACCTACCAACTTTGCAAACGGATTCCTGCAGCCGGCTTTTAGCGGGATCCATTTCCGGTATTCAGGACCACCGGTACTCGATCTGGTTCCACCCTCCATTCTGGAAGGAACGCAACGCCAAACTATCGATTTAGTTCAACGTCTCAATCGAATGCATCAAGCGACGCGTATGGGACATCCGGAGTTGGATGGTCGAATTGCTGCGTATGAGCTGGCGTATCGCATGCAAGCGGAGGCGATGTCGATCGGTGACCTAGCATCCGAAACCAAGGAGACTCAAGACATGTATGGTATTCATGAAAAGGAAACAGCCGAGTATGGTCGGATGTGTTTGCTTTCCAGACGGCTTGTGGAAAGCGGCGTCCGAGTAGTGCAGCTCTTTAATGGTGTTGCTAGTCCAAAGGACGGATGGGACGCTCATACCAAGCTCTTCGAGAACCATCGCTATAACGCCAAACGAACGGATCAACCGATTGCTGCATTGCTTACCGATCTCAAACAAAGAGGATTGCTCGAGCGAACTTTAGTCGTGTGGTGCGGCGAGTTCGGGCGAACGCCAATGTGGGATTCGGGGAGTGGGCGATTGCGCTCCGATGCTGGTCGCAATCACAATCCACTCGGGTTCAGCATTTGGATGGCGGGGGGCGGGATTCAAGGTGGGCGAACGATTGGATCGACGGACGAATTCGGATTATTTGCACAGGAGAGCCCATACAGTGTTCGCGACCTTCATTCAACGATACTGCATGCCTTCGGTCTCGGCTCCAACGAATTGTACTTTACCAATAGCGGCCGCCAGGAACGGCTAATCGGCGTCGCGGACAGCGCGAAACTAATCAGCGGATTGTTTGGCTAGTTCTTACGTAGGTCCGGCTTGTCCTCAGCCGGACATCCTCATCCCTTCAACAATGCCGACGTGAGGTTCAAGGCGAATTGCTTTCCTGAAAAGACGCAATCGTCTTTGCAATTCGAAAGCCGATATTGCCATCGCGATACGATGGACGAAAATTGGAATATTCAGACGCCCGGAGATCCTCCGAAAAAGTGTAAATCGATCCGCCACGCAGTATCCGATCGAGATTGCTTTCCAGCTCGCCCTCGATATCGTTCCCCTTAAATCGCATCTCAACGTTTCGTAAATCAAATTCATCAAGACACCATTCCATTACGTTCCCGAGGGAATCGAACAATCCGAACTCGTTTGGCTTGAGATTTCCCGGCAGCGACAAGATACGCTCTTTCGAGTTCAGTAAATGCCATGTGTACTGATTGAGGAGCTCATCCGTTTCCCCAAAATAACGACGTGTCGTGGTCCCCGCGCGGCAGACGTATTCCCATTCGGCTTCCGTCGGCAAACGGTAGCCTGTTCTATGAAGGTATCCCGATGCGAAGTGCATCTCGTTGGACGTCGCGTCTGCAACGAAACACCATTGATCTTCAGGAATTTTTTCCTGTTTGCTAAGCCAGTTGCAATAGGCCGCTGCTCGATGCCACGAAACCCTGCAGGCTGGATGTTTCAGCGTCGGGCCTAATGATTTGTTATGAAGGTGGTGGAATTCATAGTCAAATTCATGAAACTGGGAAAGTCGTGTCTCTTGCAATGCAATTGCAAAGCTTCGAGGGATGGTTTTCAAGTGCCTTTCGTCGTCGCTCCACAATTCTAGCGAGTTGTCCACCGGATCGATGGTGGCCCCTGCTTTGCGATCAGGGTCGTCGATTGTGG
>JANLRK010000564.1:0-5130 GCA_031361585.1 Pirellula sp.
CTTAATCGAGGGAACCAACTTGAGTGAGGGGCGAGGCACGACGCGGCCCTTCGAAATCTGCGGTGCACCTTGGTTGGACGCGGGCAAATTGGCCAGCAAGATGAATGCAGAGATGCTTCCAGGTATCACGTTTCGCCCTGCATGGTTTCGTCCGATGTTTCAGAAGCATGCGGGCAAGGATTGTGGTGGCGTGCAGTTGCATGTAACCGACCGGAATGTTTTACAGTCGGTGCGAACGAGCTTGGCATTGTTGATGGTGATGCGTGAAATGTCCGGTGAACGGTTTGCGTGGCGAACGGAGGTCTATGAGTTTGTAAGCAACCCCATTGCGATCGACTTGCTATTCGGATCGGATCGCGAGCGAACACAAATCGAGTCGGGTCGACCATGGCGTGAGATTGCTTCGAGCTGGGAATCCGAAGAACTTGCATTTGAAGATCGCCGTCATGCAGCCTGGATGTATTGAGTTGGGCCAACATGTTGCTGCCCCAGAGTCGCACCCGGCAGGTGCGACCTACGTAGGTCATTCTTGCCGAGAGTGACTTCGCCCTCAGTCAAATTCTCCGTGAAGATACCATTCTTGACCACGGCGATCTCGATATACCCACAGCCAAGTTCCCGTCGACAATTCGATGCGAAAATATTCGCGTTGCTGCGTGGCCCCTTGCCACCAACCCGTGTCGATACGCTCCGGACCTGTTGCTCGAACCACGGAAAGCGGTGATCCATGGTAGATCATTCGGAGTGGTCTCCCGAGGTCATCAACGCGTTGCATTTCGATACGCCTGGGCGGATGCTGCAATCGCATGGGGCGACGCCATAGCTCATTTGCGTTGGGTTCCATCCCTCGCTCTTCGGCGAAGTTACGCTTCGGTGCACGTGTTAGTTTGCGTTTGGTCTCTTGAGTTTGGCCGTCTTTCTTCCAGCCGGTTAGCGGTCGCCAGGAATAAGCGAGTTCGGGTTGTGGGTCGCGTTGGATTGCGGGTGCAACTACGGCTGTACGACCCATTCGCGCGCTGAGACTATCCACTAGCTTGGCAATAGCATCGCGATGAATGGTGGTATGGCGATCGAACAAATCGCTCTGCTGCCAAGTCAATGGGGCTGTCAAGGTCGCTTGGACTGAAATGGATCGGGCCCAATAGTGACTGGGGCCTTTTGCGTAATGCGCATCAAGCTGGCCGATCAATAGCCATAATAAATGTTCCGAATCATTGGATGGTTGATAAAGCCCGATTTGGAACACACGGGCCACTGGCGGCGGCTGGCCGCTTTGGTTTTCGATTTCGGATTCAATGGGAATGGCATTGAGCTCCATTTCTATTCGGCAGACCAAACGCACTACGCCGTGTCCGATTCTGTCCAACACACGTGTTAGCCGATGGATTTGCTCAGTCACAATGGAATCGATCGTCGATCGTAAGGGTGTAGGATGTTCTAAGCATTCCTCGATGGCGAGTTCAGGAGACGCGTGCAGGGTCAGGATTGGTTCGTATTGATTGTGTAGCGACTGATCCATGCGGCGGAGCAGTTGGTCATTGAATCGAGACGCCAAGCCCACGCGAGGAAGTTCTACTAGCTGTCCAATTTTGCGGATACCTAGACGATGCAACTTGGTAACAGTCGCTTGTTCCAGTCGCAAGGCCTCGATGGGAAGCGGATAGGTGGCGATACCGATCGCTTCATTGGGTTCGAAAATGGTTATGGAGGGGCTTACAGATGAGTTGCCAGTGCGTTCTATTTCGGCCAGGTCCAAAGCAATTTGAGATCGGTGGGTATAGTTCGCAAGCGCCCACGCGGTGCCGATGGTATTTGCAATCGCGATGGATGCCCAGTAACCTTGATCGGCAACCCATTGGTGCACTGAGGATGCGAGTTTTGCGTCGCCGCCAAAGAGAGGTGCGATGCCGGTTACATCGAGCAGTATGGATTGGGGTTGGTGCAACGATCGACCGGCCCACGGCTGAGGATCGAGTTGTTCGAGACCCACTATAGGGCTGAAGCATTGGGCTGATTCAGCCAAAGAGCAAAGCGATTCGATGTCCGCTTGTGGATCGTGTTCTATCAGCTGTGCCTCGGCGCATAGCGTACTGGCTTGGCTGAGTTGCATTTGGGGTACGATGCCGAATGCTCGAGCGGTTGCGTTGGCGGCCGTCACCACACGTCCACGCCGTGCATCGCGTGAGTGCAAGATGATTGGCCCGGTAGTTGTTGGATTTGTTTTTGGCTCAGCCTGCGATTTCGCGGCTGCGACGCGTTGGCTGGGCCAATTGGGCAGCCAAATGCAAAGCACTCGCATGCTCATGATGAGCCCCCTGCGTTGATGGCGCGTCGATCCATTGGCCGTGACCGTTCACGCCCACGGTGATGCGCGCGCCCGTTCGACCGCCGCTGCATCGAGCCAATTCCAAGTTGAACCAACGGATATCCTGCTGTTGCATTTCAAGGTTGGGTTGTACGTTGTGCTCCTGTGTTGCAGCGCGGACCAACCATTGAACATCCGCCCAACTCGGTTGTGCGCGGGCGGATCTCGCATCGCGTATAAAAATACCTAACCCGCCACTCTGCTCGGCGGCCAACTGCAATTTTCTCGCAACGCGATCTTCAAGAGCTCCAACCTCCGCGATCACGGCCCCAATCGCAGGGCACCGCAACACTTGAGCCAATCCCCAAATGACGTCCGCATGGTTGGCCGGTTGCAATGCGATCACGCGTTCCAAAGGGATGCCGAGCGACTTCATCGCGGGTGGATAGAATTGGCGTTGCGGATCGACGACCACCAAATATTTCCCCTCAACGATAGCTTGTCGAGCAATCATGAGTGCGATCGACGAGACGCCCGAACCCGGGCCGCTACGAAGCAACTCCAACATGCTCCCACGCGCGTAACCGGCATGCGGCAGATGCCGATCCATGGTACGGCAACCACTCGAAATGCATTCGTGATCCGGCCGGCCGGCGGTTTCCATTTCGCGAATCTGACGCGATAGCTGTTCTAGTTTCTGGAAAGCCGTGAGCTCCCCGGGCGCAAAACCTGGCTCACAAGCTGCGGGCTCAAAAAGTGGTTGTTCAAAAAGTGGTAAGTAGGGTGTCATGGTGCGGCTCGCAGATTCGTTACGACTCAACGCTAATGCTAGCATTGGCTGCATCTGGCGTCCATTGAAGCGGTCAACCAGCAAATAAACGGCGGCAGGTGACACGGTTGGTCAAACGCTGTGAAAAAAAGATGGAATGCTCGGAACAGGCAAGTTAAGAAATCGGCAGATCGCGGCATTTGCTTAGCCATTTCTGCAACTTGCGGCTTAGGACGGACTACTGGAATTCCGTCTTCTGAAATCCGGCAAAATCCGTTACGGTAGGCTCTCCTAAAAGCTTTTTTTGTTTCAACCGCTTACGTTTAAAACCCCTGGATGCATAACTGGCGAAGATTTCAAGCGAAGATGGCCGTCGGCATACTGATAGCGTGCGGTATTGGTGTGGTTTGCCAAACTTGGGATCTTGAGATTTCTCGTTTCGTTCAAAAAGTCAAAATCCCTGGCGATTTTCGGAAGGCCATTAGCCTTTCGGAATCCTTCGCACACTCCAGTGGTGGAATAGTGATTTTTGTAACATTGCTATGGATCGATTTCAAAAATCGAAAGAAATTATGGCAGGCAGCCATCTTCACCTTGGTTTGCGGGCTAGCATCCAATGCAGCTAAGTTAATGGTTCCACGCTATCGTCCACATTCGTTGGACATGTCCGAAATTGAAATTGCATCTAGCTGGCAAACCTGGGGAGTTCCCTGGACTGGCTCGTGGTTTGAAGAACAATTGCGCAGTTTCCCATCGGGGCACTCGGCCACCGCAGTTGCCTTTGCCATCGGTTTAACGCAAGTTTATCCTCGCGGAAAATGGATATTTGCTTCGTTGGCTGTGCTCGCCTGTTTTCAACGACTCGAATCGAGCGCCCATTTTCTTTCGGATATCATGGGGGGTATAGTCATTTCGTTGGTACTTTCGTTATGGTATTGGAAAGATTCGTATCGTTCGAAATGCGACAACGTTTGTGAACTTCACGAATAGTCCTACATCCACCTTTGTTGAATACGGAATGAACTTACAGCTAGATTCTAAATCCATTTTCCCAGTTGCTGCTCAGGGTGGTGCTATTACGATTGGGAACTTCGATGGTGTACATCGCGGCCACCGAGCCATCATCCAGCAGGTTCGCAAGCTAGCAGACGAAGTTTCAGGACCAGCCGTGGTCTTTACCTTTGATCCCCCTCCTTCTCAATTGTTGCGTCCGGAGTTTGCAACGGCATCACTGACCGGAATTGCTCGTCGTACCGAACTACTTAAAAAACTCGGCATCGACTTCGTCATCGTTTATCCGACCACGAAACAACTATTGGAACTAGAACCGGAGCAGTTTTTTGAAAACGTAGTCGTTCGATCATTGAGAGCGAAAGCCATTTCCGAGGGTGAGAATTTCCAGTTCGGCAGGCGTCGACGCGGCGATGTCGCCATGCTGAAGCGATTGTGTGACGAGCACCATCTGCAATTTTCATTGCTCCAACCACAACAGGACCAAGGAGAGTGGATATCCAGCAGCCGCATTCGGTTGCTGATTGAGTCGGGGAATATTGCTGGAGCAAATCAAATGCTTCTAGAACCGTATCGCATAAATGGAATCGTGAAGCATGGCGCCAAACGTGGCCGTATGTTAGGGTTTCCTACCGCCAATCTTGAAAACATTCCGGTTCTTTGCCCACCACCGGGAGTCTACGCCGGTCGAGTCACTTCGCCCTGTGCTGTCGGCAGGCCTGCAGCCATCAACATCGGCTCAAATCCAACTTTTGGGGACGCCAATTTCAAAGTGGAAATTCACATTATTGGCTTCGATGGCGATCTTTATGACCAGGAGTTGGCTATCGAACTTCTTGCCCAGCTTCGCCAGGTCACTAAATTCGAGTCTAAAGATCAATTGTTAGCCCAGCTCGCATTGGATATCGATCAAGCAAGAAATATTGCCAGCCATTATAGCGCTACGGCGCAAGCAGTTCAGTGAGTCACCGGTAAGATAAAACAAGTGCGACTTCATGCCTAAAAATAGGGTTGGGCTCAAAGTGTAGCTCGGCACTCCGTGCCG
>JANLRK010000571.1:0-9760 GCA_031361585.1 Pirellula sp.
CCCGCCACGAATATCTCACGGTTGGAAGCAACGTTTCGCAGCATGAGTAGCTGCGCGATGTATTCGACGTCTAAAGTACCACCGACCCCGCGCTTGATATTGCGATCACCGGCTGTCGTTTCTAATTGCTCCCGAATCGACAACACAATCCTGTCGTCAGCCTTGGTCCACGTTCGATCTCGAACAATTGCCAGAACGGACTCGTCTATCAAGCGTTGAAAGGATGGTTCCCCGAATATACAGCGTGCGCTGCAGAGTTGTTGGCGCTGAAGTGCGAGATCGTCCGACTCCATAAAAAATTGCTTGAAGTCGCTAAGTTTCCATGCAAGGGTTGTATCTCGGCTGGGAGAAATCAACCAGTTCTTGGTCTCATACAATCGTCCGCTTCGACCCACGCGATTCGCGGCTTGCGCTACTTTTTGAGCAAGTTGTAGAAAGAAGTACTCTGCCGAAATTGGTTCGTGATGGCGGCCTGATCCAAGGGGTCGCGTTGTCCCATCCAAATCATAAAGTAGTAACAGGGTGATGTCGCTGTGGTAGTTTGGCTCACGCGCCCCAAGTTTTCCAAGCGCTACAACACCAAATCGGCAAGCTTGCCCCTCATTCGTAGTTGGGACACCAAACCTCTTAATCAATCTTCCGTATTGCCAATCGATGGTTTGATGCAAACAGACATCCGCAATGTCCGCGAGCGCTCGATGTGTGTCTGTGATGCTTTCCTTGCCAAGAACATCTCGTACGCCGACATTCAGGTGCCTGGCGTTCTTGAAGGAGTGGATAATCGGCTCGAGGTCCTCTGCTCCTCTGCACAATTCGTATAGCATCAATCCCATTTGTTGTTCTGTCGGCAACCGGTTTAGCATCAACGAGTCCAACAACTCATCGATCATTCCCGGGTTGCTGGTTAAGATCCCGATCAGATAGGGGCTGGCGCCGCAGAGTCGAACATAGAGATCGAGCGACGGTTCATGTACGCTGAAAAGCTCCCATAAGACGCCCTTGCCTCCAAGTGATCGGCAGCTGACAGCAAGATTCTCGAGCGTTAAATCGGGATCGGGGGTCTCGCTGATTTTGGTCAGCAATTGCGTTGCTATGCTAGACAAAAAATGTCGACAGCGACGGGTGGAAAGCATGGAAACTTCTTCGTGTGAAAGTTCCATCAAATAGCGGTAAGCGGCGTTCGCACGTTTGAAGCGATACTTTGCCAAAACAGCATCAATCCACTCCGGCTTGGGATTCGGATCTAGGATGAGATCGGTTTCATCCGACGCCTGGTTTTCGTCGGCAAACACCTCCCCGCGCAAGTGATTTCGAATTTGCTTTACCTTGGTCCACGAGTCGGCCAATTCCGCATCGAGTTGGTCCCCCGCCAAATCGCCTTTGAAAGACAGTTGCTTTGCCAGGGAACACTTGAATTCAATCGTTGAGCAACGATCAAGATCGCCCGCCGCAAATGGCTCTCGAAGCTGTATCGCAAAGACGGTTTCAGACAAGCGGCGATAGGCGGCTATAAGAATGGATCGCTCTTGTTCCGTTAAGCATCCGGACAGCGCCAATGCGTCTATTGCTTGAGAGGTGTTGGCGATTCTAATTGCAATCAGTTCGCCACCATTGATCAGCTGCAAAAATTGGGTTAAGAACTCGATCTCTCGTTTTCGCCCAAGCAAAGATTCGACCGTCCAAGCGGGTTTATTCGGCTCTGCGGAATCCAATTCCTTGCCGTCGCGATCGATCTTGCGTTTGAGTGCACCGATCCCGGCGATGTCCGCACGCGTCAAATACCGCCGATATACGAGGGTTGGGAACTCTTCGGAAAACTTGCTCGCGATGTTGGAATTTCCGGCAAGGAAACGGGACTTGAGCAACCTTAGCCGTTGCCAAGTTCGTCCGTGATTCTCAATGGTCTGAATCCATCTCCGATAATCGTGCAAGTGGACATCATCAGACTTGCTTCCCTCAGGGTTGTACGGAAAATCAACGGAATATCCAAGCCCTTCCGGATGGGTCAAAAATGCCATCGCTCGATTGGCAAGACGTCGCAGTTCGTCTACGACAAAGGACTCTCGTGACTCGTCCGGAAGGAGACTGGCATCGGTTAGAATAACCATTTCAAGCGAGCCACCGAGATCAAGCTCTTGGCCCCCAAGCGATCCGAGTGCTATGACGGAGACGAAGTTCGACAAATCCAATACCGGTACTATTGATCTCGCTCGGCGATCCGTCATTCGCTCGGCATTTGCAGCGATCAACGCGGCTGCAATGCCTGCGTCAGCTATCCAGGACAATTGCTGTGCAACGACTCCGGGCGACATGTCTTGAAGGCAAAACGAGCAGATCACCCGTAACGACTCACGTCTACGAAACCGCTTCATGCTCGCAAGGATTTGTTCCTCCTCATTTAGATTTTGGATTTCGCCAATTAGGATATCCTTCAGATGTTCTGCATCAACGGATTGCCCTGCGCTCATCCTGAGCCAATCGAAACTATCTGGATCGGAAATCAACCACTCGACGGCGGTGGACTCAATGGAGAGCATTTGCAAGAGAGACGGAAGCGCATCGCGATCTCTATCCAAAAAAACCATAAAGCTTTTTGGGATTCGGGTGTTCTCGACAAAACGATGCAATGGAACGAGGCCGCGTTTCAAGTTCGGGAATGCGGTAAGCAGTGGACATAGCTGAGCGACGAAACTGCCACGGATATCGGAATCCGAGGCAAGAGTCAGCAGGCCGTCGATTGCGGTCAGACCGTCGTTTGTCACCCCTAAATCTAGCCAGGGGCGATTGTCTTCGTGGGTTTTGTTTTGGCTCAATTCGCTTGGTGACAATCGTTGGCCTAGCGCTAGGTTTGTTAGATATTCTGAAGCAAAATCCGCCCATCATAGTACTCGATTATCAACATTTATTAAATGCGGTTCCATCTGCTACAATTTGAATATTCCGACTTATCTTCGTTTGAAAGAAGAACAGTTGGTGCTTGCTTCGTTCCAAAACAGTTGCGTTTTGCTGAGCATAATCGCCGTCGCCTTTGGTTGAGAGTTAAACGATTTGTGCAAGTGTCAGAATGCAACTCCCAAACATCACCAGATCAAACAGGAATCTGCCATGCTTACCATTTACTGCCCTAGTTGTTCCAAAGCACATCGGCTGGCACCAGAACACTTAGGGAAAAGCGTTCGATGTCAGTCCTGTTCGCAGGTATTCGTCGCTCAAAGCGATATTGCAGCCAATGCACCGCAATCATTTATGGACGATGGCTACCTGAGTGGCTCTTCACCCACAACACCTGTCTCTTCGTCATCAGGGGTTTCGGGGGCATCAGGGGTTTCGGGGAATTCAAGTACCAGCAATGCAGCACCTCGCTCCTATCAATCGCCGGCCGGCAAACAAGGAATTGCAGACCAAATCGATTACTGCATCCACGGCGATGACACGCAGTATGTCGAAGTGACACTCGATCCAGGCGAAACGGTCATTGCCGAAGCGGGATCGATGATGTTTATGACCAGCGGCATCGAAATGCAAACCGTGTTTGGCGATCCTTCCAGCAGCGGTGGCTTTTGGAACAAAGTGGTGAGTGCTGGCAAACGCGTCTTAACGGGCGAGTCTTTGTTTATGACGACTTTTACCAATACCCGGCCTCAAGGTCAGGAGCATATTGCCTTTGCCGCTCCCTATATGGGTCGAATCACCCCAATGCATTTAGATCAGATGGGGGGCGAATTGATTTGCCAAAAGGGCGCGTTCCTTTGCGGCGCAAGAGGCATCCAAGTAAGCATCGCGTTTCAGAAAAAAATGGGTGTGGGACTCTTCGGCGGCGAGGGATTTATCATGCAACGATTGCGAGGCGACGGCATCGCATTGGTTCACGCTGGCGGAGCGCTCATGCACCGAGTACTCCGTCCTGGCGAGCAGTTGAAACTGGACACTGGTTGCATCATGGCCTTGGGACCATCCGTTCAGTACGACATCCAGTTCATTGGTGGCGTGAAGAATACGTTGTTCGGTGGCGAAGGACTCTTCATTGCGACTGTTACTGGCCCAGGACCAATTTGGCTTCAGAGCTTGCCATTTTCAAGACTGGCTGGAAGCATCGTCAGTGCAGCAGGCGGACGCGGTAAACACACCGAAGAAGGCTCCGTGCTTGGTGGTCTGGGTGGAATGCTAATGGGCTCCAACAACCAATAGGGAATGGTCGGCTGCACTTACTCCGCCCGCGCTCGAGGCTTGAGGGCCTCGAGCGGTTAAACATGTTGCAACCCGTTTAACCCGCGTAGCGGCGGGCTTCTGAATTACGTGACCTCAATCTGGCTTTTGTGCTAACACCAAGTATTGGGCTCCGAACGGCAACCGAGCTAGGTATGGCTCGATGGGCCGAAGCCATCGTAGCAGGCTTGGAAAATAGAAACAGGTGTCAACCAGTTTGATTTCGAAGCCTGCTTTGTTGAGCAGCCGTTTGGATTCGGGGATCGTCAATGTAATTGCATCTCGATCAAATGGAATTCGACGCATAACAATTCGTGTCCCTGGATTCCAAGGATTATTTTCCCAAAAAGAAAACCATCCACCAGGCTTAAGGGACCGGTAAATATAGCGAAGGGCGGTTGCCCGGTGCTCAACGGGGATGTGATGAAACACACCATTGCAATACGCTAAATCAATCTCCTCCGAAGGACTATAATTTTCCGAAGTTGCAAATTTGGTATTGCTCATCGAATAGCGCATTCTGGCCTGAACGAGTGACTGCTCCGACAAGTCGATACCGATAACTTTTCTTGCGTGGAGTTCGCTCAAAAGGAACTCCACGCTGTTGCCCGTTCCACATCCGAAATCCATAACGGATTCCGTTGTAACCGATTCACCTTGGAACTCTTCAAGACGTTTTCGCAACCATTTGACTCGACCTGTTGCGAAATAGTCCGAGGATTCGCCTGAGACGCTCAACCCTTGCTGAAGAGCGTTTTCGTAGTTGTTCGCGAACTGATCAAATTGCGAATTGGACATGCTCTCATTCACCCTTGAAACGCAGTCGAGTACGTTGGGCATCAACCCACATGTTGATCACTCCCAACAGAATGGCGGCTACGAACCCCTGGAATACGATCGACAAAAAATATGCGGCCACGATCAACCTGGACCAATGCAAAGATACTGTTCGCTGGGTAATGTATTCGAGCAAACCATCGCGGATCAAATATAGACTCAAGGAAACACAGACTGCGCTCCATATCGTCAACGGAATAGGGGAAAAAAGTTTTGCTGCTATCGAAGCGTAAAAGGAATCGGTTGGTTTTCGAAGCGGCCCGAGGCTAGCCAATCGGTGCGAAACGGCGATCGCAGCAAAGGTCGTGAACGCCGCATAACTCAACACGAGGCAGGCGATAAAACGATGGATCATCCAGTCCTCGAGGCTTCCGTTCCTCAGATAATGTTCGACTGGAAACGCAGCTACCCCGATCGTAGTAAGGACACACGCTAAAAAAAGCATGCCAAGAAATCGGTCCGGCCGAACGCTGAGCAGTCCACCTAGAATTGCCGAAAGGAAGCGAATCCCATCGTGAAATACATTCAGTTTACTTTCACCAATTCGTGTCGCATACGGAATCGGAATTTCGACAATTCGCATATGAGTAACAAGAGCTTTGGCACTCATGGCTGGAGTGAAATGCAGTCCTGATGGCAATGGTTGTAATTGATGCCAAGCGTCCCGGGTCAAGACTCGCATACCGCTGGCCGCGTCGGTCACACTTCTGCCGGTAAGAAACCCCAACAGTACTGCGTATAGCCAATTGCCAATGCGGCGTACACGAGGCATCTTGCTACCAGCCCCCATTCGGGAGCCGAGAACGACTTCGGCTCGATCGTCAAGGATCTGCGAGCACATGCTTTCGAAGCAAGCTGGATCGCAGGTACCATCGGCGTCGAGAAAACCCAACAAATCACCGGTGCCTGTTTCGAAACCGCGTTGTATGGCCGCTCCGTATCCCTGATTGGTTGGAAGCTCAACAACCGTCACGTCTTTGAAGGAATGCGCGATCTCGACGGTTTTGTCGGTCGAGCCGTCACTAACAACAATCCACTCGATCTTTTGAAGGCCGACCTTGAGTCGTATCGACTCTGATACCGCAAGACAACGGGCAAGCGTTGCCGCAATGGCTTCTTCTTCGTTTAGGGCCGGTATCACGACCGTCAGGGTACTTTTCGTTGACGAAATCATGGCATCAGTCTAACGAGTCGCGGTGGTTTTTGTGTAGGATTAGACATTCAGTTGCAATGCCAAGATATACTTTCACTATCGATTTGACTTGCCAAAAACATGCAGGATTCGCAATTCCGAGTTTGGTACGTATTTCTAATACAAGTAATCGCGATCGCAGGCGTTTTGCAATGGCTAGGCAAAATGGAGCCTATGGCTCAATTCGACACAACGAGTTATCGCGATTATTCCCTGGAATATACGATTGACGCACTCAACGACAAGCGAACGTTTGTGTATCCCTGCGTGCTCCAATTATTCGTCTCTGCCGACGGTTCCGAACGATTGATTCCTTGGTTTCAATATTTATTGTCGGCAGTTTCCGTGGGTGTGTTCTTGGCATCGCTACTTCGCTGTGCATGGAACCCGTGGCTGGCTTTGGCAGCGGCATCGCCCATCCTGACGAGTCAAATGGTGTTGGAGTACAGCGGCGTATTGACGCCGGATCTATTGGCTCAGTCCTTTGCGGTTCTGACAATCTCGCAATGGTTCATCGTGTTGCACACCGGCAGAAGCCCTTGGGCGTTGGTTGGAATGTCCACCTTTCTATTTCTTGCCTACCAGACGAAGCCTTCGTATCTTTTTTTGCTGGCGTTCGCCCCTATTGGCGGTTGGATTGCGCGATGGTGGCTGAATCCGGACACCAGGGACGCTTGGAGGGTTGCGTTACGGATTACTTTGGCAAGTTTATTACCCTTTTTGGCTTGGTCGACGTTGCGATGGTTTGTTGTAGGGCACTTCGGATTGGTCTCGTTTGGCGGATACAATATTATCGGAATTGCTGGCCAATTTCTGCAGAAAGATTGGACACCGCAATTGAGTTCTGATGTCCAAACGCTAGCCGTTGAGATCCTAAAACAACGGGAGGGAAAACGGGATTGGAACACGGAGCTAAATTACGACAATATGGAATTGCACTTCAATCCGATGGTGTGGGATATTGCGGTCCCAGCCGCGTCGAAACTGTATGAAGCGGATTCTCGTGTGATGAATCGTCAAATGGCTCGCCTTTCTAGTGAGATCATTCTTGTACAGCCGAAATCGTATGCGACTTGGTTATGGATGGCCTCGAAGCGTTCGATTAGGGCTGCGATTGAACTGACATTGCGCAATCCAATCGCGATGCTTTCGATTCCATTGATGTTGGGAGCGTTTGCTGTGAGGTGGCGACGCAAAGGAATTGGGCACGAGCAAGGGAAAAGGCAAGAGTACGAGCGGGAGTTTCAGATGATGCTTTGGACAGCACTCGGATACGCGATGTGCAAGATGGCGCTTGTGATATTGGTTGAGCCACCCATCGAGCGCTACTGCGCACCCGCCTCCGTTTTCTGGCCATCGATCCTAACGATGATTGCTTGCAGGATGATTCTTCAGGCGATAGCAACGCAGTCTGGAACACGCGTTACATATTGCCTAAACCGATTTTTGCGCACATCTGGTCGGTTGGACAACTAGATCATTTGTTCGAGGTAATCTCCGACCTGCCCCTTTGACGATTGACTACGGAAATGGACTTCCATGGAGCGATGCCACATTCAAGGATGAGATGATTATGTTAACGCGATTCCTTTCGATAGCTATTGTCAGCGCTTTGGGCGCTGCGGCCCAAGCTCAATTGCCTTCAGACAGGTTTTCGCCAATCAATTACCTTGGCCGATACCATGGCTTTGGTTACAGCGAGGGCTATCACGCTTGTAAAGAAGCTCGCTGCAATAGTGCAAGTAGTGGGTCCTTTTGGAAACCATGGGAGTCTATGTCGAGCTTCTATGGCTCCGCGACTGCCCCCCCAAATAATCGAAGCGTGGGGATGCGAACCAATAACGTAGCTCCACTGTATGGCCAAGAGTATTTCACGTCCCCAAGTGTTGGACAATCGATGGATGTTGCCCCGGTGCAAGTTCCAATGTCAAGTCCCTTGGCACAACCGAAACCTTTCGACATGCAGCCAAAGACCTTCGCAACACCCAAGAATTTGATTCAACAGGAACCTTCGTCACCCAAGTCGTACGAGTCCGTTCCGCCAACGCCGTTGCAAAAGCAATCGTCACCGAGCGATCGCGATCGGTTGGATTTGCCTGCGCCTACGACGACTTCGGGATATACTCCAGCATCTGGAATGCAGAACCTGAGAGTTCCTCCCGGAACCCGTTCGGTTGTCATGCCATCGGCATTCCAATCTAGATAACGCTTTCTACGATCGCATTAGGCACGGATTCTATGTGAAGGTGTGCCGCATATCTCGATTGACGGTCGTAAGGCAAACGTTCTGAATTGGAGGGGTCGACCGAGCCGATTACAGTGCAGTTGTTCTCATTCATCTGCACAGGGAGGTGCCGTGATGCGTAATTGCCGATCCAGACTGTACTCGTTTCGCGGGATGGCCGTAGGCTTAGTTCTCCTGATTTCCTTCCCATTCACATCGTATGCACAGCAGCCGAATGCACAGCAACAGCAACAGCTAGTGCAACAGCCCCAAGACCCATGGTTTGGGCAACCCGATTGGATGATTTGCAATCAAGCTGCATTGGATTGCAATTCACCTCAGCGATTCAAGCCGGTGTTCGGAATCGAGGTCGGTGCAATTTGGTTAAGTCGACAAACACCCAATTCACAGAACCTGGTTTTCGACCAGAACTCAAACGTTCTCCTAAACGCGAACCAGCTTAAAGGATCAAGCGGAGATGGACTCGACACAACATTAAGCTTTTACAATATCTTTCGAGAACGCCCCATCGACTTTCAAATGCGGTTCTTTCAGGCGAGCGATATGTCTGCCGAGCAAACGATGACCGCAACCCAAGTCGTACCGTTGTTTTATGGGGCAGTTCCCATTAATCCCACCAACTCAAACAGTCTTCTCTATGAGACTCAGATGCGTAGTTTTGAAGCGAACATTGTGTATCGCACGCCGTTTCGGATACGACTGTTGACCGGTTTTCGATTCTTCGAAGTCGATGAAATATACGATGTCGTGGACAATGTTTCTTCCAACAGTAGTACCAGGGTCGGCTTTTTTTCTCGAGCGGAGAACACGATGGCTGGCGGCCAAATTGGAGCGGAAGGAACGTTGCTCTCAAATGACAACGGTAGAGTTTTCGGATCCTGCAAATGGGCGATGCTGAGCAATGATTCGTTTGGAGTTGCCCAGGCGGCTAATTCCTCGGGTGCTCCGATAGAATCCGTATCAAGCGAATGGATCACTTCGCAGCTACTGGATTTTCAGTTAGGTGGATCGTTAGGTTTATCTAGGCGTTTTTCGATTTATGCTGGCTATCAGGGGCTAGTAGCTTCCGACCTTGGTTTGGCATTAGAGCAAAATCGGAACGCAAGAATATTTGCGGGATCGAATCCGGTCTTTACCTCCGACAACCAATGGCATGGATTTAGGTTAAGCCTTGTTGGGATTTGGTAAGGGATTGGGTCCACGATACATCCAGTGTAGAACGGCACTCCGTGCACTCCGTGCCGTTCTCAGTGTAGCTCGGCACTCCGTGCCGTTTTTCG
>JANLRK010000575.1:0-21626 GCA_031361585.1 Pirellula sp.
ATGAAACAACCTAGTTTGAGGCGAAACCCAGGGGGCGGCGGTGATAAAGAACTCTCGGACCGACTGTCCATCCGGTATCAATAGGCCACTCAGTCCAATATTATCGACGTAACATCCGTGTGGCAAATTGCGGCCACTGTCATCACCCCCAAAAGAAATGTCCCCTTTGCTCTCACCTCGCACGATGACGAGATTGGCTGAAATCGTTTGCCCTGGACGTATTTCAAGTTCCGACAAGGCCGGTGCATCTTGTCCTTGATTCTTCGCAACCACCTTCAATTGCATGGCGGGCTTGTCGCTAACCTTCACCAAAAGTGAGAGCGATTGGCCATCGGTGACCTTCCGATTTCCTATCATGCATTGGCTTGTGATTTGAACAGTAAACTCCTTTATGGTGGTTGCCAAATCGGCTGGCATATGAAGCGAACTGATGGCTCGCATCTGTCCTGATTGTATGGCCAAGGGTTTCGACAAACTGATACCTTCGGGTACCCCGTCGATGGCTATTTCAATATCGCCATCGCATCCATCGAAACGATTGACCACGACATCAAACTCCGTTCCAACGCCAGGGCGTAAGGTAACCTCTTTCTGTTCTACCCGAAGCTTGTAATTCGGTATTGGGTGGCGAAGCGTCAGTTTGTACTTGTAGTTGTCTCCAGATTGTCCGCGAGTATCGCGAACGCGAATCAAGTACTGACCATCTACCTTGGCCGTGAATGTGATCTGGCTATCCTTGCCCGATTGGCGAGTAGCCTCATCATCGTTGGAGTAATAAATCGGGAAAACGGGCAATCCATTGGGAATTGTAGGCTCACCGTCGGCCAATTCACGGACGATCCAGGCAGGCTCGTTAAGGGCATGCGTGGTGGCTGTGGTATCGAAATATGTGAACCGATTCCCGGTCCCTGGATAGACTTTAAAACCCGAGTCTGGGCCTCGTGGATAAAGCCACAGTTTGACCACTTCGCCGCCAGCGTACAGCAGTTCGTTCAATTCCATGTCTTCCCAACGATGCAATCGGAAATCATCTGCATTAGTAGAGTCCTTACCGCGGAAAGTGAAGTAGGATTCCCGGACAGCTTGCAGTCGCGTTCGAACGATGGGCTCCCCTTTTTGCTCGACGATGTCAATGACGCTATCCAATGGGGAACCGCTCTTGCTCGCATCGACTTGAACCAACCAGGGCACCCCCGCTTTTGCTTGAAAAGCGTACCAGTCGCCGGCGGATTCTCCTGCCATGTCCTCCGTTGTAAGTACGGCATTGATTGCACATGGTCCGGAAATTTTTTGTGCGGTTGCAAGCGAGTGTCGCCCCGCCACTTCCTCAACTTGCCTTGGCGATTCGTTGGCTTCTGGGACATTCGCATCAACTACTATCGGCACTGACTTGGTGCCAACGGCGGATTGTTTAGCAAGCAATTCCGTAGCATCCAATTGCGATATCTTGCCGCCAAGGGTGCTAACAGTGAGCGTCGTCTGATTGCCGTCCCACAGCAGTCCGGATGGTACTTCATCGATAACTCCGATTAACCCCAAAGGAGAAAAATTCTCCGCGTCCCAAAGCTTTATTGTCTTATCCTCGCTGGCTGTTGCTACGAATCGTCCGTCCTTGGTCATGGCAATTTGGGATACAGTTCCTTCATGTGCGAATGTCGAGTACAGCATCGGACTAACGGACGGCTTGTCCATAGAAAGCAATTTCCAAACGCGGACACGACGATCTGCACCGGCGGCCAACACGCGGTTTCGCGGCGAGTCGAATCGAACTGCGTACTGTTCCGCCTCGCACTGACCGAACGTATCGAGTCGTTCGCCACTTTCCACTCGCCATATTTTTATGGTTTCGTCGGCGCTGGCTGAGGCCAGGATTTGGCCAGTCGTGTCGAAATCCAGATCGTAAATGGCTCCATTGTGTCCGTTCAATTTTTGCAAGAGTTTTCCGTCGTTCATGTTCCAAAGCATGATGACGCGGTCGTAACCTGCTGTAGCGAGGATCTTGGCGTCAGGGCTCAAGACCGCGGTATACAGCGTATCGAAGTGTCCCTCAATGACGCGCACAATAGATGGCTTGAGGCGTCCGATCCAGTTTTCTAAAACCGTCGCCTGCCCGCCCACACCGGGAATTCCCGACGCGATCACGGTAAATCGACCGTCATTGGTCGTTCGGATCTGTTTGATCTTTCCCACAATATCGAATGGAAGCGGCTCGCTCCATTGATCTTGTTGTTGGTAAAGTGCATTGAATCTTCCTATTAACAGTTGCCCATTGCCGGTCCTCCCGATGGAAGTGATTGGCATCCTTTCGTTGTACAGGGATGGAATGTTCTTTACGCTCAATCTGGACTTAAGGGGCAATGGTTCGTCATTTCCTAAGGCACCTTGTTCGATCCATTTTTGGATCGTAGATATCTCAGCAGCGGAAGGCTGCGGTGAATCCTCAGGTGGCATCTTTCGCTCTATTGTGCCAAGCATTGCCTTAAGCAAGACAGACCCGGCTGGTTCCTTTGCGATTACGATCGCCCCTTTAGGCCCGCCTTTGAGGATATTGGCCAAGGACTGCAATTGGACGTCGGATTCGTTGTCTTTGTCACTGTGACAGCCAACGCAGTACTTGGTTAGAATCGGCTTGATCTCGCGTTGATACTCGACATCGCGCGCGAAACCAAAGCTTTGAAAAGACGCCAAAAGAATAGCCATTGCGGCACAAATGTGCGTATTGGCAGTGAGGCACATAGAAAAATGGATTCGAAGGCTCATCGTTTTCAATTCAAGTCTTAAAAGGAGAATTGGGACGTTTTATTTTTGCAGTCGACCATTGCGAACGCAACCGCATTTCGGTTTTAATCGTTATCACCGGTCTATTCTCGTTGGTTCTAAAGTAGCGACCGAAGAAACTGAATTATTTTTTTGGTGGTTCTCGACATTCTAGTCGGAATTGACATAGGGTTAAGTTTGCCTGCTCCAAGTCTTTGAGGCAGTGACCAGCAATCAAACAATTTCTATTTAGCAACATCACCCCAGAGGCGACGCAGATGAGTACCAGTATACGAGTGGCTTCGAGTACCATTTTGTTTGCTCTTTTTCCTCTTATCGCCATTGGTGATGAGCCGCGAATACTTCGTGTAGAAGAGGATTGGGAGTTAGTTGTCTCTACCCCTGACCCATTGCAGGATTCCCCTCAGATCAGCACATGGATGAGTCCCAGCGATTCCATGGACAATGAACACTTCGGCGCCAATTTCAATCACGCTCAGAAAAATGACTATCCAGGAGGTGGATTTCAAACCCGGGCGTTCGATGGAACGGCGGTAATAGATGCCCGAGTCAATTGCATTGGAGTTAAGCTGAGCAGTAATAATGAGACGCTGAAATGGACTCAAGTCATGGCCATCATCGACCATGAGCTTGTGTTTGCAATAAAGGATGGGAAATCCCAAAGTTGGGGCGATTTTGGTGGACAGGATTCGTTGGTTCGATTTTCCTCGTCAGTAAACGATCTTAAAGGATACAGCCCGAACAAATCCGTGGAGTGGTCGGGAATTGGTTTTGCGTCCAATCGCGTCGCTTTGCTTAAGCTCGCGAAAGTTCGCTACTTCACTGATCAAGGACAGGTTTTTGAAACGTCGGTAAACCTGTCTATTAAGTAGATACGCTCTTGGCCAACAAGCACGCTATCTTTGCCTTCCAACTAATTTGCTTTCTCTTCTCGTAAAAGTGGATGACTATGATGAAGTACTCAGTTTGCAACCGCCACCAACGAGCCATGCGCTCGCGTGAGGCAAAGCGTCGTAAAGGTGCGGCAATTATTCTTGCTGCTTTCTTAATGGCTGTACTGGTTAGTATGTTGGCGTTGTCGATTGATATCGGCTACATAGCAGCAACCAAGGCCGAAGCAAGACGGACCGTTGACGCCGCCGCACTTGCTGGCGCTTGGCAAACTCTGGACAGCCTACAGCAAAATGCAAATAGCGAAGGTATGATTGCAGACGTAAACAGTGCAGCCATGAACATGGCCAGTTTGAACACCGTTTGCAATTTAGCACCATCCCTGTCCGTGACAGGGCAAAACACAGATATTTCTATTGGATACTTGGCAGCCCTCGACTCCAGCGCATCTGTTGTTTCCGATCCGAACAATCCATATCGGGCAGTTCGAGTTCGACTTCGAAAGAGCGAAGCGAGCAATGGTCAGGTACCACTTTTTTTTGCGAAGTTCTTTGGGCAATCAGGTCGCGATTTGACCATTGAGTCAACCGCAGCAACGGCAATTCAAGTAAAAGGATTCAACTCGCCGGCCTCGGGAGCGTCGGGATTAGATCTATTGCCGTTTGCTCTCGATGAGCAAACGTGGCTTGCTCTGTTGAACGGTACCGGTACCGACAGCTACAAGTTTACTTCTAGCAACTCATCGGTGACTAGCGGCAGCGACGGAATCAAAGAAGTTAATCTATACCCTCAAGGCACCGGAAGCCCGGGAAATCGAGGAACTGTAGACATCGGTGGGGCTAACAATAGTACATGCGACCTTTCTCGTCAGATTGTGTACGGGATTTCATCGCAGGATCTCATCGATCTCGGCAAGCCTCTGATACTCGGAGATAATGGCACGATGACCCTCAATGGCGATACGGGTATCAGCGCCGGTGTGAAGGATGAATTGGCTTCCATCATTGGTCAGACGCGGATCATACCCATTTTCTCGACAGTGACGGGAAATGGAAACAATGCAAACTATACCATCGTGCGTTGGGTTGGAATTCGCGTGATGGCGGTAAAACTTACAGGATCGATGAGTTCCAAATATCTAATGGTTCAGCCTGCGTCGGTCATTGCACGCAATACTGTTATTGGTGATACCAGTCGAGCTTGGAGCAACTCGATATATTCGCCTGTGGTACTTGTGAAATAGTTTCAGCACTCTTAATGCGGCCTAGGACCATGAAATCAACATCGAATAATAAAAATCAAAGGTGCATCAGCCTGTGGAAAACCGGGACGAAACGTCGACGTTCCAAACGGCGAATGGGGGCCGCGTTAGTAGAATTTGCTCTCGTAGCTCCGTTGATGATCCTATTCACCATGGGACTAATCGATATAGGGAGAATGACGATGGTAAAACAGCTGCTAGTGACTGCATCCCGTGAGGGCGCACGCCAAGCATCGCTACCCGCCGCAACCGCGTCCAACGTACAAGCCGATGTGTTGCTGATGTTGAACAATTCTGGCGTGACTGGAAATGTCGTGATTTCTCCGAGCAATTTGGCAACCGCGGCATCGGGCACAACCGTAACCGTGACTGTTTCGGCGGACGCAAACAGCGTTAGCTGGATGGGTTCGTCGATGTTTATGTCCGGCAAAAACGTTACCGCCTCCACCAGCATGCGGCGTGAAAGTCTATAGGGTGAGCGTCGTCGCCTCAACCAATCACCGTCCGGTTCCGAAAATCCCCATGCATGCCAAAAAAAGAAGCATAACTGCCGCAACGGTTAAGATGATCGAGACAAATACCGTAGCCAAAAGCGATACCACAAAAGTCAAGAAAAGATTGGCCGGACGAGGGCTACCCTTGGTACCACGCGGAACAATTCCTCGAATCATCGTGACAACATAAGCTGGTCCCATAAAAATTGCGAAGGGGACGAGCAATCCTCTATCTTCAACAGCCAAGCCTACTGCAATGAGAATCGTCAGCAACACGCAGATACCCAGGAGTACACCGAAGACTACATCCCAAGTTGTCATTGGCGAAACGACGTCCGCTTCCACCATAGGGGTTCCGGAGACGGCGAATGGGTTGGGAGACGACTTGTTTTCGTAACATAGCCAACACTTTCCCTCAGGGGATTGCGATAGCGCGCCACAATGAACACAAGCCTGCGTGGCCAACACGGGTGGGATGTTCATGTTATGACTTGCCTTTCATTTGGTCGGCGCGTTCCAGAAACGCGTCGGCCATCCTCCGAGGTGTGCGCACGATCTGCCCAAGCACGATCCCAGTAGAAGCCAACGAACAAAGCGTAATAGCTTGCGTCAGAACCGGCGTGTTGTGATTTGAGTCAAACCAAGCAACATCGACCGAGCCAACCAAAAGCATGTAGCACGTCATCGCCCCCAGCGTTGCGAACCAAATAAGTCCGACACGAAATCGGATCGATGCGATGGCTAGCACCAAGAACATCGCCATCACCAACGGGCTATTCGGCCCACGGCTCAGCCATGCAAGCAAAGTGACTAAGCCAAGATCGATGCCTGTCGCGATGTACTTTAACGATGATGGCATGAACCCGCCTCGCAATGCAATCAGAACCGACATCGAAAGAAAAAGCCAAGCGATCGCCGCAAAGGTTACTTGACGATGGAAAATCCGATCTGCATCTCCAACCGCTTCCAGCGTAACATAGTGAATGACCTGAATTGCATAAAAGGCAACGACCAATAGGGATCGCAAAACGGCTGAACGCATTTCGCCTTCGAATTCTTGCCAACGACTTGCAATATGCCATGACCTCGACTCAGCAGTACTCATCGATTGCAGGCCGGCTAGCTGGTTACTCATTGTGCTCTCATGGAATGTTGGACGCTCAAACGGATGGCTGCAATTCTCCACTATCTCGAACCCAAAGCATGATAAGGATAGCGATGAGCCCAACCGAAACCAATTGGTATATGGTTAAGTCTAGCAATATCGGTGACTCGGGGCGAAGCCACTCCGACAAGAATCGATAAATCAAATAAGCGATCAAGTACGCTTTGAGCTGATTTCCGACAAGCCATTTCTTTCGGTCCATGACCAGCAGGGAAAGAGCCGCCAGGAAATGAAATCCAACTTCATATAGCTGGGTGGGGTGTCGTACGATCCCTGACGGATCGAGTGCCATCGGAAACGCGACTCCCCAAGGGACCGTCGTCTCACGCCCATAGCAACAGCCAGCAACAAAGCATCCGATGCGTCCAATAGCAACCGCGACTGCAACAGGCAAAGCAAACGTATCTCCCGTTCTCGTGCGAATGTCTGCTATCCACTTTGCAATCTCAACGGCAGCGTAGCCTCCAGCGATCCCGCCCAGGATGGTCTTGCCATCGGCGAACCAGACCGTTCCATCGTAGAAGGCACCCCAGCCACGGTCACCTAAGAATGGGACTTTCGCGCCGATCATAGCGCCTACAAAGGCAGCCACCCCAATTACTAAACGTTGAGACCGAGTCAGATCCAATCGTTTTTGGCGGCGATGCAACAGGCGCAGCGCTGCAACAATCGATACGACCAAGACGCAAGCATAAACAACACGCCAACCAATCGTCACCAAAGATCCTCACGAATAGACAAGCTTGTAGCATGGGCCAACGGGCACTCTGTGAAGCAATTTTACACAGTACAAGCAGTGCAAAGTCACTCTCGGCACGAGTGACCTACCGTAGGTCGCACCTGCCGGGTGCGACTGAATCATTCTTAGCATACATATGTTCACGCGTGGGTGGCATCCCTGAGACCCCCTTTGAAGCTTTCTTGCTGGCGACGACTTGAAAGATCTTGATCGAGCCCGCCGTGAATCCGACGGACCCGCCAGCCAAGTAAGCGACCCACAATCGATATCGTTCGGCTCCTACCAACTCAATGGCTCGCTCTTTGTTGGCAGATAAATTTTTGCACCAATGACGGAGCGTAATTGCATAGTGATCACGCCAGGACTCGACGTCATTTACCTCAAAACCCGTCTGTTCCAAAAAATCTGTTGTCATCCCAACTGGAATCAACTCGGAGCCCGGAAAAATGTACTTCAATAGGAACCTGCGTTCAGGCCGAATTCGCGAAGCAAACTTCTTGGAAGATTTCGAGCTTCGGGCAATTGCATGATTGAGCACCAAACCGCGATCGCGAAGGAGCGAATTGATTTTTTGAAAATAGCGTGGATAATTTGCAACCCCAATATGCTCCGACATTCCTATGCTGGAGATCTTGTCATAAGTCCCGTGGTGGTCTGCATAGTCGCAGATCTCGACGCTAACTTTGTCTGCCAGACCAAGACGTTCGATTTTCGATTTGGCGTATTCGAATTGCT
The DNA here is from genome assembly GCA_031361585.1 of Pirellula sp. Lineage (GTDB taxonomy): Bacteria > Planctomycetota > Planctomycetia > Pirellulales > Pirellulaceae > JBKCUI01. Next base: position 8,064 of record JANLRK010000575.1, read on the forward strand.
GTTGCGATAACGTAATACCATGCGCTTTCGCTCCAAAATGTTGGGCCGCATGGCAGATCAAACCTCCCCAGCCACATCCGATATCGAGCATCCGGTCGCCTGGTGCGATTTGCAGCTTGCGACAGATCATATCCAATTTGTCATGCTGCGCTTGGTCAAGCGAATTGGACCAATCCTTGAAATAGCCGCAGGTGTAAATCATTTCCCTACCAAGGAACAATTTGTAAAAATCGTTGCCGACATCGTAATGGAATTGAATGTAATCGGTGTTTTTGCGTTTCGACTCGTCGCGCCCAACCATGTCATCTCGAAAAGCTTGTTTCAAATCCGCAACTCTCGACTTTGCAAATACGAACGGCAGAGTTCGTTTAGCTATCATGACCTTGCTGATCTGTTTGAGTCGCTCTCGATTCGACTGTCGTGCTTTGAGGGCTTCTGAGAATTCGATCAAGTCGCCACCTTCAAAGTCAATATGCCCGGTTGCGTAAAGCCGAACAAGCATCTCCAAGGTAGGTCGCCGCATTAGTGACCCAATAACACCCGGACCAGAAATGCTTATCAAGAATTTCCCATCTGCATTTGCCCCAAGCGGAATGATCTCTCCATTCCAAAGCCGCACGGAGGCGTTTAAGTCCAGCGGTTCCGCTACCGACTTCAACAACTCCGTTATCGATTTCAATTGAGAATCGGTGGAAAAGTACTTGATCATGCAAAACTACTCCGTTCGTAACATGAATTCATTGCGAGCAGCCCGATTTTAGACTATTGCTCGACTTGGGCGAAGACCGAAATCAGCTCTATGAAGCTGGCAAGCTGGCAGGCCGTTTGAAAACGAATAAACACGGAAGACACGGAAGACACGGAAGACACGGAAGACACGGAAGACACGGAAGACACGGAAGACACGGAAAAAAAATTGCTATTTAGTGACAGCTGATTCAGTGAGTTCGGTCACTTCCATTGAGATCTACGCTCTCACGTCGTTCCTCGAGCGGGAAGCTTATCTATACCTGAACCGAACGACCGTCGCAACCGTTACGATCGTTGCACAGAATTCTTGCAAGTTTGGCATCTAGTGTCCCAATACCCGAGTTTGCGTCCTAGATTGTCTTAGGTGGTCGGCAGACTGAAATCTACTAGTAGCATGGCCCCCTGGGCCGTGTGACACGTAGCAATTCCCCCTGGGCCGTGTGACACGTAGCAATTCCCCCTGGGCCGTGTGACACTCGGGCCAGGGGCCCAAGCTACTGTAAACACAACTGCTGGCGCTCGCTCTCGGAAAAAGATATCCAGTCTTCTCACATACCAGATTCTTACTCATGTCTGCACCAAAAAAAGCTGAAGCACCTGCGAAGAACGCAAAAGATGCACATGCAGTGGCCGCACCGGCAGGAGGAGGTCTAAAAGGTAAGCTTTTGATTGGCATGTTTGTGAGCGGCGTGATTGTTGCAGAGACCGTCGTTTTCTTCTTGATGGTTCCGTCAGGCGAAGAAGTTGCCGCACTGGCTGAATCTCGACTTATTGCTGCCGCACAAGAAATTGACGCCAAGAAGTCACAAGAACATGGCCACGACGATTCGGATAAGATTGTCGAGTTTGCGTTTGGAGATCCGTTCAGAGTGCCGTTTGTTCCTCAAGGTGCAGATCACAATTATACGGTAGAGTTCAAGCTCTTTGGTACACTTCGGAAGGTAGACGAGGAGCATTTGCAAGCATTGTATACGGAGCGAGCTCTACGGTTTCGGCACCGAATGAATTTGGAGATTAGAAATGCTTCGCTGCAAGAACTACAGGAAAACCAATTGGGCTTGATTCAAAGACGTGTATTAGCGACAAGTACAGAGCTACTCGGCGAAGCTGTCCTCCTCAGCGTTGGCTTCGCCGATTACCAAGTCTTGGAAGACTAGTTAGTTCACTAAACACGGATGTTTCGATGTCGGATTCTAGTACAGCCGCCAATGCTGCCGCGCCCGGTACCAATTCTGGACGATCCCAATCAGATAGCGAAAACCTTCTAAATCAAGCAGAATCTGCATTGCGCGAGGTAGAAGAATCGCTTCGCGCACCGAAGATGCAGCAGTACAGGTTGGAAGAATTGGTTGGTGCCGGCGGACCTCCCGAAAAAGTCTCAATGGATTTGCTGAGGGACGTCACACTCGATTTGAAGATCGAACTTGGCCGAACGCGAATGCATCTCGATGAAATCTTGCAGCTACGCAAGGGGTCCGTAGTAACACTGGATAAATTGGCTGGAGATCCAGTCGACGTTTATGTCAATGGGCGTCTGGTAGCCCGCGGCGAAGTGCTAGTCTTAAACGATAACTTCTGCGTTCGAGTGGCTGAACTCGTGGGCAGCGACTCGCTTCACTAGGCCAAACTCATGCTTGATAGAATTCTCCTTCGACAGCCACATCGCCAATTTCGTATCGCTGTTTTGTATTGGTTGGTTTGTCTAATCGGTTTTTCCAGTGTCGTAAATGCGCAATCGCGAACGGAGTGGCCAACGTCTCAACCCGCTTTCAATGACCCGACACTGGTCCGGCCACAGGGTTTTAGCGTTCCCCAGTCAAGCTCTCGGAACTCGCCACAGACTATCAATCAACCCAACGGACAACGGTTCTTTGAAGTTGGTTCCAACTCAAACGCATCCCCTCAACTCCCGGTTTCGTCAGTTAATGAACCAACCAGATCTGCCGTACAGTCAGCGAGCTGGTCCACGGCGACTTCAGATACGATTGGCAAAACGAAAACGCGCGTTCCGATAGAGATCAGATCCTCAGCGAAAGAGAATGCAGGAAGCCTTGATAAGCCTAATAGCACATGGACTGCAGCGTTGTCGATGTTCCTGTCACTGGCAGTCGTATTGAGCTTTTTCTTACTCGTGGCCTGGCTGGTAAAAAAATCACAGCCAAATGCGTTCGTGAAATTACCAGGCGATGTAGTCCAAGTGATGGGGCGTACCCCAATGGCTCCTCGACAGCAAATGTACGTTGTTCGATTTGGCAGCAAGTTGCTTTTGATAAGTCATCAACCGGGCCAAACGCAAACGCTGGGCGAAATCAACGACGCGGACGAGGTGCAGCGGCTTGCAGGACTGTGTGAGGCCAATCATCCGGGCAGTATTTCCAATTCGTTTCGCGATGTACTGAAGCAAGTCGCCTTGGGCAAATCCGATCCAGAGGCGAAGCCCACTCTCCGCCTTAACCGAGGACGCTAGCCTACGCTGGATTCGTTGACTGTTCTTGGCTCCGACGAAATGGGATCCAAAATCCAACCACAGCACCAATTGTGATCATGATCAACGTTACGTACTGAAGTTCATGTAGGTGCATAACGAAGTACAGAAGGCTACCATCCGTTTTAAATGGCAAAACGCTCCATTCCGCCAAGACGCCTAAAGCAAGTGCCAAGATACCGCAAACAACGGAAACGACTTTGGTTGGAGCCTTAACGACTCCGGCTCCCATTCCCAACAATCCGCCAGGTAGCATGAGTCCGTAAAAGCCCTGAGAAATGAGTAACTTAAAGACAAGGTATCCGACCAACCCTCCGATCGCCGCACCCACGAGCACAAGTCCATCGTTCTTTATGTTCATCTTGTATTTTTCAGGTAGTGGACAAACTGCTCGATCTGGAATGCTTGACGCCCGCTATCATAACATACCGTAGCATCCTCGTTTCGCGAGGCATCCTTGACGTCTAGTCAAGCCGATGGGCTTCAAAATACCGCACGCTTGTCCTGGTGGATTGTTCTGCTTTCAAGCTAAACAGGGCGAACGACTCCACGTTTTTGCAACCGAGTGTGGAACGGCCCTTGGGGGCCATGCTACGGGGAGATTTTAGACGAACGATCGCTTTAGCGACGAACAAAGTCTTGGGAGATGCCTCGCGATACCATCGAAGCATTCTGGAGCGTCCCCGACATCGATTCCATCAAGTGTTTCTGATCGAGGTAGTTCATGATTGCAACTCGAACGTCCACTGGCAAATGGGAAAGCTTGGTGAGATTGTAGGAGACACCCTGTTGGTAGACCAAGGTCTCCAACCACTGTTGAGGAATCGACGGCTCATACATATCGAGTTTTGCACCCAGCCTGTGAATCGGAGTGGGATAACTTCGTTGTTCGATCGTTTTCGCGAAAGTTTTCGCGAAGTTTTTTAAATTCTCTTGCTGACGAACATATCGCGTGGCAGCATTCGCGGCATTGTCATCGGATTCCTGGTAGAGCGCGACCACAAACTGCTGTGTCGATAACACGCGAGGTCGTTTGGAGTGAGAGTTTTCCAAGCCAGCTGCTTCAATCGTCACGTCTAGCAAGTCCGCGCGCCAAGAATTCGGAACTTCAAACACGATTCGAAATGGACGTGCCCCCTCAAGCGTTGTTTGGGACGACTGACGCACTTTGAAATAGACACCCCGACGACGCTCAAGCGTACCGGCCGCGTTCACCAACTCCATGGAAGGCTTCCTAGCATAGTGAACCGTTTCATGCGAATTGTCGTGATAGTAGGCGTAGCCTTGTGCCGAGCCCACTCCGGGGTAACCACCAGCGCCGCGAATCGCGGCTTCTCGAACTCGGTCCCCTTCTTGGCTAATCTGCATCGGACCAAATACATCGCTCTGCAGTTCTGTGCGAGGGAAATAGTCCGCGACCTGCACATCCTCATGTCGGCTAACGATGCGAACGGTGTACTCAGTGATTACCGCTACGTCACCCGGCGTAAACAAAGCCGACACGTCTAGCTGCACATCCACCATGCGTGAGTTCGGTAATTGGTTCAACAGCCCGATCGTTCGCGTTTCACGTGCAGGCGCCACTGGGTTGACGTCAAACGCAACTTGCCCCACACCAATGGAGTGACTCGCGAGAGTCATAGCTAACAAAAAAAAGCTAAATCGAACGAAAGAAATTAAAGTATTCATCAGGTAAAACCCCCTCCATGGCGCCCATCCGAAAGCAACTTTTCTATTTGGCTTTCGGTGATAGCCCGTTGTTTATTGGATCATCGTTTCCGTCACGATCCTTGCACTCTCGGCTGGCTATCCAGAACGCTCAACAGAGCAACCGCCGTTCCATCATGGAAATTAGCATCCAAAAAAGCGGAAATCGTTTGGCTTGGGTTTCGTATGTTTCCTAACCCGCAAGGTCCGCCTCTAATTGACTCCAGTGCATTGTAATACTAACAATGTCTAAGTGTCAGACAAGCGAATGGGACTTGAGAAATCGAGTTGCGAAAAGCTTGTTATGGTAAGGCCGGTAAACTCCGCAGGCAGGGAAAGATTGTTTGGCCGAACACTTGCGACCACTTGCATGCCAGCTTGGCCGGCTGCCATCAGTTCTGCATGAACATCTGTCACAAAAACGATATCACCGGGATCGAATTGGGATTCAGCCGCTATTCGTTCGTAGCTGGTAACCTCCCTTTTGTTTCCAATCGTTGTGTCATAGTAAGCACTGAACAAATCCGTAAGGTCACCAAGCACCGTATGTTTGAAAAACATCCTTTGAGCTAACACACTGCCCGATGAATAAATTCTCAAATCCAATCCGTTCGCTTTCCACTCTTCGAGCGCTGGAAGTACATCCGCAAACAATTCCGCCCTCAATGCCCCGCTCTCGAAACCAAACTGCCAAACCATCCCTTGCAGTAATTTGAGACCAGTCGCCTTGCTGTCCGTGGACATCAATTGCTGGCAATGCTCGGAGAGCTTTAAGATAGCGCTGCTGTCACCAGATTGCCACTTCGGACCAAGCCAATCCTTTACGGTCGTGATCCCCGCATCCCTGGCAACGGTCTCAATCGCACCCTGCACCGCAAGCGACTCCCAGTTTTCCAACAGGAACCGATCCATGTTCTTTTTGGCGTAGGGGAACATAACATCGTATACAAACAGTATATCCGAGACGGTCCCTTCGATGTCGAGTAGAACACACTGGGCTTTAAGTGTGGCCATTGGTATTACGGCTGAATTACCGATTCCAGTCGCTTGCTGGAAGGCATAAAACTACCGCCGAAACACATTGGGCTGTAATCGCTATGGACCCCTTGCTCCACGTAGTGAGGCGTCCAACCTGCCATATCCTCAAAAAAGCGAATGCATCGAATGTGACGATCGTCGCATAAATTGAACCAATGTTTCATACCGCGAGGGACATTGATCATGTCACCGCTTTCAACAGTTACTCCGAACACTGGTCCGCCTTCAGGATCCAAGTGAAAGATCCCTTTGCCGGAAACTGTAAACCGCACTTCATCTTCACAGTGAGTATGTTCCTTGTTGAACTTTTGGAGCATTGCATCCAGGTTGGGCGTCTCCGCGCGAACATTGATGACATCTGCGGTAACAAAGCCGCCTTTTTGCTTGACCAGTTCGATTTCAGGGGCGTATTCTGTCAATATATCCAGGTCGGTTGCGGTCGGACTGAGTCGCCCTGCGACCTGCCATTGTTCGAACCAAATGCCAAACGGTTTCAGAAATTCGGAAATTTCTGTTGGATTGTCAATCGTTCTCTGCTGCGATGGAATAAATACACTGGCCATGATTTTTTTGAATCAACGAAGGTGAGGAAATAGTAAAATTCCGCGGGTGATGCACTAAAACTTTAGCGTTTTCGTCCATGACTTGCAACGACTTGTGCGAACAACTCGGAAGAACCGATTTCTTCAGGACTTGCTGCCACTGGCGAAAGACTCAGGGTTGCGTACACTAAAGATTCGCAGAGGATGAAAAAAAGCTGCTTAACCACTTCCGTATTCATCCATATTTCAACACCAAGTCGCCAATTTCACTCTGGAGTAGCTCACATGGCTCACACACTGCCGCCCTTGCCATATAAGTCCGATGCGATGGAACCACACATCGATACCCTAACGATGGAAATCCACCACGGCAAGCATCATCAGGCCTACATCACGAACTTGAACAAAGCCGTCGACGGTACACCTCTTGAATCCAAAACAGCCGAGGAGTTGATCAAGGACTTGAACGCCGTGCCGGAAGACAAACGCATGGTGGTTCGCAACAATGCCGGTGGTCACGTCAACCACTCGTTCTTTTGGCAAGTGATAGGCTGGAATGCTGGCGGCAAACCGAGCGGCGCTTTGCTAGCCGATCTCGAAGCGGCCTTTGGTAGCTTCGATGCATTCAAGGAAAAGTTCGGGGCCGCAGGAACCACACGCTTCGGCAGCGGATGGTCTTGGCTCGTTGTGAACAAAGGCAAACTGGAAATTGGCTCAACCGCCAATCAAGATAGTCCTTTGATGGGCAAGGCAGTCGCGGGCGTCGAGGGAACTCCTATTCTCGGCATGGACGTTTGGGAACACGCTTACTACCTCAAATATCAAAATCGCCGACCCGATTACATTGCGGCATTTTGGAACGTGGTTAACTGGAACGAAGTTACCAAACGCTACGACGCCGCCAAAAAGGCTTAGTGTGGCACAGGACTTCGTTAACTATCGATTTGCAGCGTAAAGTTCGGCGTACGTTAGAGCCCATGCGTCGATCAGATCGCGAAATTTATTGAGGTCAACTTCTCCCAGAGGTTGATAAAAACTCCGCGTCATCAACTCTCGATTGGCGATAGTACCTTTGGCCTGCAGGTCGAGTATAAAGAACTCATTGACAGGACGCACGACCATTTCAAAACGACTGTACTTGTTCTTGCGTTGCCCGCGCTCCATGATTAAATCATCGCGGACGCACGCCGCACCCCAGCCAGCGTCTCCAAAAACGGTTGTGAACTGAAAACCAGGAAATAGATCCGCAACCTTTTTGATGACCGATTCGATTCGATCGGAAAGCTCTAGCCTCGACTTGCTGTGCAGACTGCGAAACTCCTCCGTTTCAATCCGCTTGCGCTCTGATTCCGATTGGGATTGGTTCGCGCGATTTGAGCCGCGCGCAGCGGCTTGCTTTAGTTTGTCGTCAAATTCAGACATGGATTTCTCAGGCAGATGTGTCGGGCGCGTCAGTACGTTCGCTTGATTCGGTGTGTCCAACAATACTCTCATTTCCCGAATCCGTTGAACCCTGGGTTGAATCCATGGCCTCAACCTTCTGCGCAGAAACCATTTCCGCTACGGGCTTGGCTGCAAAGGGTTCCTCACGCTCCTTTTTCATAAACTGCAACAAGTCCGAGAAAGAACGAAGTGGTTCCTTGCCAGTCTGCATGGCATCGGTAATTGGCGTAACTGGCTTCGGTGGGTCGACCCGAGTTTGCCTGCGGGCTCCTTGATCCTCGGACCTTGCGTTACTTCGAGACCGATCACGATTATTGTCTCTCCCAGTTGGCCTGCTGCCGCGATTCGGTCCGCTGCGATTGTCGCCACCGCCTCGATTGACGCCACCGCCTCGATTGTCGCCACCGCCAGTTCTGCTTCCGCCCGACGAACTGCGGCTTCGATCGGCGCCTGCTCCCGAAGGCATAGGGCTTCGATTTTCTGGGGCTGGAGGTCTGCGATCTTGGCGACGATCCTGCGTGTTTTCTTGGACACTCTGTTGTGCATCATGCCGTCGCGAGGGTGTTCCAGGCGGGATAGCAGTGAGCGAGACCCGCTTCTTCTTTTCATCTACGTTGAGAACCCAGACCGGTATCAAATCGCCGACTTGAACGTGTTGATGAGGGTCTTCAATGAAGTCCGGTGCCAATCGGCTAATGTGAATCAATCCACTGCATTCCGGTCCAAGGTCCACAAAAACTCCAAAGTCAGCAACACCGATTACCAGTGCCTGTAGCATGGTTCCGCTTTGCAATCCCTCAAGTCTGGGCACTTTACTCAACAGCGGAAGTGGATACTGAAAATCACGACTATCGGTGAATGCAAACTGCAAACAGTTTGCTACTCTTTTCATCTTTTCGCGACCGACTTGCCAGCTTCGAGCAAGCCGTTCGACGTCAATCGTGTGAGTCGGCCGTTCCATCGGCCCCGATGGGATGGCTGGCATTGGGACTGCAATGCGAGGCGGTTGAGCCGTTACTGCAACTTCAGAAACCTCATCGGAAATTTCGGCAACTGGACTCGTCGCTTCGGTTGAAGTGGACTCGATTGTCTCAGCTTCTGTCTCAGCTTCCGTCGGTGCGGACATGTCCACTTCGTGTTCCGACGGCATGTCGGCCAAATCGTCGCTTGAAGATTCAGGCGAGTCCAATGATTCGCCAAACGGCTGTTCTTCTGTTTGCTTTGCGTGTTCAACAATGGCAATGGCTGTTGCAGCTGCAAGTTGATGGTAGTCTGGTTTTGACCAGTTGGCTGGGCAGGAAACGGGCAATGCAAGGCTTGCGTGAGCGACCAATCGCTCTGCCAAACGATAATCATCCGGATGAATGGTTGTGCCGTCTAACGGCTCTGTACTACCGTAAACCTTTAAGAAGCCGATTGCCTGTCGCGACTGCATCTCGGTCAAATGCTCTCGCAGGACTGCCATGAGGGCTTCACGATTGGCGATCTTGTCGTCGTGGCAAGCCTTAACAACAGCCTTGGCCGCATCCATCGTCATGCCGGGGATGCGATTCAAGACGTCAACGTCGGCATGAAACACATCTACTCCAGCTTGAGTAATGGCCGTCGAAACAGCGTCTTGCAACGCGGCTTCCAGCTCGCGTTGCGGCAATTCACGTTGGTAGGAACCGAGCCGCAATCGCACCGGATCCACCTTGAGTATTTGCTTAAGTGGGTCCTGCAATCGGAGCGCAAGCCAAACCGCAGCTCGGTGACGACGCGAAATGTTAGGAAGCTCTACCAAGCAGCCTCTCGACATGCAGTAGGCATCCGCGCCCGCTCGGTCCACCATCGTCCAGTACAAGGAACCCTCGGAAGATTGCTTCAGCAATTCTGAAACGGTGTGGATCAGGTAACGACGTGCAGGTCCATTTGAAATCGCCAAGAGCGTTACTTTGTACTCATGAATCCATTGTCCGAGTGAAACCACGTTTTGTGCGACCACATCGGATCGATTGCTGTTGCATGGGATTTCATTGGTGAACACAACTTTGCCATCCGCATCCACGATCGCAATCGCAGCCATCTTCGGGCCAATCGCATCGACAATGAGAACGCGATGGCCGTGGACTGGCCGCTGCAGAAGTGAACTCTGCAAATGCACGACTGCAGCCTCTGTCAGGTCTGTATGCGCATCCTCTTCTAAAATGCTCAATACATCTTGATGCAGCCTGGGAAGTATATGGTTCTTGAGGCCGTCCTCGGCAACTTCCAAAAGCCAATGATGCATCGGATGTCGCCCAGGACATAGCGATTCCCTGCAAACTTGTACGAGCGGCCTCTCATCGTAGTGAAATTGGAGAGCCACAATCTGCGAACGCTGGCCTCTTGATAGCATCAAAATCTGATACGGCGTTAGTGCCGTAAGCGGTTTCTTTAACCTAGCATAGGACTCCAAAATGCTTCGCAACCATTTACGTCGACGTTGACGAGGGGAAAGCTGCTTGTCGGAAAGAGTCTTGGTCTTAATCCCTTTTCCTTGTTGTTTTCGCCCTTGATGAAACTCCGCGATCATAGGTGCGACCGAGTCAGGCGAGTTCGCTTTGCTATCGAGAGCTACCCTTTCCAATTCGGGCCGTGGCGATGGGTCATTTGCGGAAGTAACGGATTCGACAACCGCATCGTTCTGGACCGCATCGTTCTGGACCGCAATAATTTGGTTCGGCTCCATAACATTGATTTCAGCTAACGCAACGTCTGGAATTGCAGTAACCGGTTCCGCCGTAACGTCTGCGACAACGGCAGGTACCGTCGCGTCGGGGGTAAGCGACCCAGCTACGGGCTGAGACTGCGGGTTAGCTTCGGCACGATCCAGTTGCTTTTCCGCATCGCTACCTTTGGGTGGATCCGGCAATACCTTGACGGAGACGCCGGCCTTTCGAAGAAGCGTACGTTGCAATTCCTGCATCAATCGAACATCTTCACTCAGCAAAAAAACCATCCAACGCTTGGTTTGCTCTAGGACATCAGCTGCTTGTTCAAGCGGAACACTCGCCACCTCGGCGACCCACGCCAATAAATCTTTCGGAGCGTCCGTTTGCATGGTCAAAATTGCTTGGCCAACAATTTCAACTTGCGGGCATTTTTCGGAAATGCTCCTAGAGTTCTTACGCGCCCGAAGATGACGCGTGACGGTATCCACTTGGGAGATGGTGTTGGCCTGCGCGACAACCGAAGCGACGGTTTCATTCCATTGCTGTTCGCGATCAAGCGTCTGCTTTACTTTTTCTTTATGCGACTTCAGCGCCTCGGAATAGTTGAGCGCTCTACGAAGTATCGACAAAGTCTGCTCGTCGATATTTCCAAGCTCATCGGGCCGATAGTTTGCGAGATAATTCGGTTCGTACCCTTGATTGAGCAACTCGATTGGGAATTTGAGTTGGTCTTCCGGAAGGCGCATGTATCGCGCGATCGCTTGTAGATCTTTCATAAGGCAAACTGGTTCATTCTACGAATCACGTTGGTTCTAAACGCCTGACTATTTCGTCGTGCTTAGAGGCCGAAATCGAAGTTTGAAGTCCTTCATGTAAATGGGTGTCGTACTGCACATTGGTGCAAAGTGGTGCATGCAATCAAACTAAGACTGGGAATCTAGGTGAGTCACCACCAATTGTCAAGCTTTCCATTGATTTCCAAGTCCGAAGATGTGCACGAAGGCAGAAAATCAGTCCGTTTCAGGTTTGCGATAGACGATTTCGGTAAAAATGCCTGAAATGGCTCAAGCGTTAGACTCTGCCCAGTCGATTCAAACGAACATAGTATGTTTTGATTCAAGATTTCCTGTTCCTCCAATTCAAGAGTCGTCTGCCTATGAACAAGCCAGTTTTTCGGGTTGTTGGTTTGGATCACGCTACCTGCGAAAGCGAATATTGCGGGACAGAAACGACCACAAGACCGAGCTCACGGGACGCACTCATCGCGGGATTTTCTGGCCCGCCTCGTTCCATTCCTTCTACGGTCACGGTTCGTCTCCGCGACATGCTGCCGACTCTTCAACGTTCCGCATCCGCCGGTTTAGCTTGGGTCAGCGATTTCGCTGACGATCCCGTAGTCATCACCAAAGACCTTTACGAAGTCCTGATAACATTCGAACGGCTAAAAAAAGCAGCCTGATGAAGATTCATGGCGATGCATTGCAATTCTCAGTCGCACCCGGCAGGTGCGACCTACCGTAGGTCACTCTTGCCGAGAGTGACTTTCGCTGGTTCTAGTAGAACATGATCTCATTTTCTATTTCGGAACTGCTATGCTCCACGGCTGGATACGTTGCGCCCAGCACCATGGCCCCAATGCTTGACATGTGAATGAGCCAACATCCTTCGTTGGCAAGAATCGTTCGGAGGGCCACCCAAGCAACTAGGAGCATTGCAGCAAAATAAATGCGCTCTGCCGTCTTTTGAAGTTGCAAATTTGCAGAACCTTTAGCAATCCATAGTCCCGCTAGGGAAAGACACGGGACAACCCAGGGTAGGAATGGACCAAAGGACTCAAACCAATATGGCATGTAAGGCATCGCTAATTTGCTTCCTTGCTCGCTAGATTCCACTCGCTACCACAGAAATCATTTCTGAAGTAGCCTTCGCCAATCATGATAACTTTTCAAAAAAGATTCAAGATCGAATACGGCAGCTCAAGCGCATCGAGCGCACTTACTAGTCCATGGTAATGCAAGCAATCGGTATTTAGCGATGTGTTTTCCGCAGGTTGCCCAAGTCGAGTAATCACCAGAATGGATACGGCTGAGCGCGATTTTGATTTCGCGAATCTCCGTCTCGGTGATTGCCCCAATTGCTGTGATCGTTTGATCATTTTCTAACTCGACTGCGCGCTCTTCCGAGTCTGCATTCTTTGGCGCACTTAACGAGTTTTCAATGTCAGCCGCCCGGACCTGCAACTCTTTCAGTTTCTCTTCAAGAGTGGTTTCGATGGAATCTAAATCAAGCATGATGTCCTCCACTAGCGAACGAGTGTCTCAATTGTTTCCTTGGCTTGCACCCCAGCATGGTAGGTCGTGTAGACGAAAATCGGGATCATTAAATCTCCGACATGCTGTTCAATCAATGGCTTAACGTCAGCCCACGCTAGTCCGCCCACACCAGTTGCCAATGCAGGAATCGCCAAACTCGTAATCCTCTCGGCTTCTATGTCGTGTCGCAACCTTTTCAAACAATGGTTCACGTTCGCCAAAGTTGCTTTGACCGGCCGCGAGCTATGCGTGTGCTCGCCTTCCTGTGTCATTAGATTGAAAATTCTGGCACAGCCTACGCCGCCCCACATCCAGATCTCACCCGGCTTCGGGTGCGACTGATGAGCGTAGTGCCTAAAGTCTTTCGCCATGGCCGGCCACTTTTCACGGAGCGCTAACGCCAAACCAGAGTCAAAGTGATCGTTGGGTGCTACGCCGTGGGCTATCGCTTGAGCACTGGTCAGCAAAATATCCCCAGAAACTTCTTGAATCATCGTATCGCCTTCGAGTTAATCATTGTGAAACAAATCCCCTCGCGATTCAGCGTGGATGAAATGATGGAGAGCGAAACTCATGCCAATCAAACAATGTGC
>JANLRK010000596.1:0-11974 GCA_031361585.1 Pirellula sp.
GTTGACACCATTCCACTTGACGTGAATCTGTGTCCGCGGCGACGGAGAAGTGACGCCGCAATAGCCCTATGATCCTCAGCGATGACCCATTCGTCTAGATGCGGAACTGTTAACTAATCGTAAAAGTTTCCGTCATGATCCTGCCATCCCCGATTGCCAGCAGGATCGACGCAAATCCCACAAATAGCCTCTGTAGCGCAATCCCCCTATCTAAATGACCTACAATTCAGAAAGTAATGATCTGCGGCTCGAAAAGGCGGCTTTTTTTAAACGTTTGGATTTCTTCTAGACTGTAACCACCATGGATCGAGAAAAATACCAAGAATTGGTTTCAACATTTTTCGAATGGAATCAACCAGCGATTTCACAGATTTTCGCTGAATTGCTATCGGCAGTCGCAGCCGAAAGGGATTTGACCCCCGCCGGATTGATGAGCCAAAACTATGAAACGGCCCGCGCCAACCCAGAGATCAATGTCCTTCCAGGCAATTTGAAAAATGCAAGGGATGCAATATTCCCGTACTTTTGGGGGACAGACAGTTGGAACAATCCGCTCCATTTAGAAAACGTCAAAGGCCCCGCCAACCACGCATCATTAATCGGCGCACTGGCCTGCTTGCTTAAGAATCCAAACTTATGCACGGATCGTTACAGCCAACGCTCCAATGAACTTGAGGTCAAAGCGGTTACAACATTAGCCAATTTGATTTTCTACCATACGGACGATCCTTGGGGCGTCTTCACGATTGGCGGGACGATCTCGAACCTGTATGGGGCCAAAATTGGCCTCGAACGGGTGTTGCCCGGCGCAATGCGATCCGGCTTAATGGGGCATCGCATTGTCGGCATTTGTTCGCAAGCCGGCCACTATTCCAACCAAACCGTGGCAGGTTGGCTTGGGATCGGAACTCAAAACCTGATCGAAATCCCAACGGACGACAAACTCGCTATGCGGCTCGATCTCCTCGAGTCCAAACTTGACGAGCTCTATTCCGAAAAAATCAAAGTCGCGTACGTTTGCGCCACTTTTGGAACCACGGATGGTTTTGGCATCGATGACATCCAATCGATTCGAGAGCTACTGATCAGCAAGAGCAAGAAGTTTGATGTGCCGATGCCACAGCTCCATGCAGATGCTGCAGTAGGCTGGGCCATGGTCATGCTCACCGACTATGATACTTCACGCAACCCGTTGCAAATGGAAGATGGACTATTGGACATTGTCCGAACGGTTCAAATCAAGAATAGAGGGCTACGTTATGCAGATAGTGTCACCATCGACTTTCATAAGTTAGGTCGAGGCCACTATCCGTCGAGTGCTTTTATCGTGAATCGACGCGAGGACCTGAAGTATCTTGCCAGAACCGTTTCCGACACACCTTACTTTTCCGATGCAGATGCTAGCCGAGATCCAGCGTTGTTTACGCTCGAGTGTTCGCGACCGGGCCTAGGTCCCTACAGTGTTATCGCGTCTCTGAACGGAATCGGATTGACCGGCTGGCAGATGTTGACGGCCCGCGCGTTGGAGCTAACGCAACGGCTCAAGGATAGGTTGTCGAAGATCGAATACTGCAAGGTGCTCAACGCAGATACGCGTGGCGTATCCGTCAATTGGTGGGTACTGCCTAAAGGACGAAACGCAGAGGATATCTATCAGCGATTGGTTCGCAACGAATTGACTCCGGAACAACTAGCCCGCTACTTGCCCGAAGTGCGACAGCTGTTTGACAAGCGAACCAAAATGATGGACCCCACATTGGATGCGCGTTTAGGATTTACAACTAGCTTTGGTTACAGCCCAAACGGGATCGATATCCCGGCATGGAAGGCCGTCTTTTTCAATCCAAAGACCACGGAGGAAATCGTCGATCGCATCGCGTATGGCATTGAGGAACTTTGAAAAGTAAATCAGTCTTGCCGAGAGTGACTATGCTTGATGGATTAGTTCGGCTGCACCTTGTTCGGCCAATTGCAAAGCAACTTCGCGACCGAGGCGCTCCGCGAGGAGTACCAATTCTCCTTGGTAAGTCAGCCTGCCTAAATGTAGTGCGTGTTCAATCGAATGCCGAACCTCGATCTTCCTTTTGCCGTCTTGCGAATAGACTTTTGCCAAAATCTCAATGCTCTTTTCGTGGACGACTGCGTTGCACGCGAGCGGAGCAAGACATCCGGCACGCATGGAACGGAGAAGCGTCCGTTCGGCAACCACCGCGGCATGTGTCGGCATGTGGTCCAGTTGCTTTACAGCCGCTTTAGTGAGAGCGTCATTGGAGCGAGTTTCAAGTCCCAAAGCTGCTTGTCCAACGGCCGGGAGCATTACGTCGAAAGTAAATTTTTGCGTGATTCTCGATTGTAGTCCAAGTCGATGCAGGCCTGCAAAAGCCAAAACAATTGCGTCGTATTGCCCATCGTCCAGTTTTCGAATTCGAGTATCTACATTTCCACGAATATCCAGAATTACTAAATCTGGCCGAACGTTTAGCAGACTGGCTTTTCGCCGTGGAGAGCCGGTGCCAATACTCGATCCTAAAGGCAAATCGGCCAAAAGCCGCCCATTTGATAAAAGGCAATCGGCGGTGTCTTCGCGAGGCGGAACAGCGGCCAGCGTCAATTCCGGAATGATTTCGGTAGGTAAATCCTTTAGGCTATGCACCGCTAAATCGCAACGGTTGTCCAGCAGAGCGCGTTGAATTTCTTTTGTAAAGACCCCTTGGCCGCCCGATTCTCCTAGTGGTGTTGTAGAAACGTCGCCCGTTGTGGTTATTTTGACGAGTTGAACCTCGTGTCCCAGGGATCGCAGTGAATTCGAGACATAGTCCGCCTGCCACAGCGCTAGGGCACTTTGGCGTGTGCCAAGCCGAATCAACATGCTCAATCCAATCGTTTAAATCCAGGTTCAAATCAAGGTCGAAGAAAAACACGTCACATTCGATCTCGGCAAGAAGTCAATTCGTGATAATATAGCGTCGAAGTTCGAAACACAGTCCCAATTGGTGTAATGCTATTCCTTAATCTTTATTTCGCTCAGGCCGAATCGCCCACGGTTGCCGATACAGCAAATGATCTCGCCAATTCCGCGGCTCAAATCGTGCCGGTGGTTCCACCGCCTGCATGGCTGGACACGCGTACGCTCATTTTGGCCAGCGTCGTACTAGCGGTTCTGGCGATCGCTTCCTGGGTAGCAAATTACTTGACTCGTCGTTCGAGTCCGTCGATCAACCCTGCCTTAGTGGAGCGATTTGTACTACGGCTTTGGTCGTGGTGGTTGATGTTTGCAATTTTGATTGCAGGTCTGTTCCTTAAGGAGGTCGGGACCATTGTTCTGTTTGGTTTAGTTTCCTTTTGGGCATTCCGCGAGTTCATAACGATGACGCCGACTAGGCGAGGTGACCATCGAGCTTTGTTTTGGAGCTTGGTGGTTTTTACTCCCTTGCAATACGTTTTGATCGGGTTGTCACCTTTAGGGATCAAGTACCGTAACGGCAATGTGATCGATTTTTATGAAATCTACAGCATCATGATTCCTGTGTATGCTTCCTTGTTTATTCCTGCCCGGATCGCGATGGCGGGTGATCATAAACGCTTCCTCGAACGCTCAGCCCAGATCCAAGCCGGATTGATGATCTGTGTGTATTGCCTGTCGTTCGCGCCAGCCTTGCTCTATTTGCAGCTTAAGACGGCAACGGGAACTCCTTGGACTGGAAGCAACGCTGGTTTGCTTTTCTTCTTTGTCTTGATCACACAGATTTCAGATGTGTTTCAATGGGTCTGGGGACGGGTCGCAAACAAACGTGTTATCGCCAAGGACGTCAGCAGCTCTAGAACTTGGGAGGGGTTGGTTGGTGGTGCCCTATCAACTGGAATCGTTGGGGCCGTCCTTTATTGGGTCACTCCCTATACTCCCTGGGAGTCCGCCTTCATGGCCATCGTGGTTGCGGCTCTGGGATTTGCAGGTGGCATGACAATGAGCGCGATCAAACGAGATCGAGGTGTGCACGACTACGGTACACTAGTGCGAGGTCACGCCGGTGTCTTGGATCGAATAGACACGCTCTGTTTTTCCGCCCCCATATTTTATCACCTAACGCGATTCTTTTTCAGTTAAGGCGATTCGATGGGGTTGATAGATACGCACGCGCATCTGGCAGACAAGTCGCTCTCCAGTCAATTGGACGATGTACTTGCGCGGGCGAAGAAGGCGGGCGTGTCGGAAGTGATTTGCGTGGCCGTGGACTTAGAAACGTGCGACGAAGCCATCGCGATCGCGGAATCGAAAGAAGGTGTCTGGGCATCCGTTGGTATCCACCCCAACTATGCGCACCAAGCCTCAGCCAACGATTGGATCAAGATCGTTGAATACTCGAAACGGTCTCGGGTATGCGCCTTAGGGGAAACCGGTCTAGACCGCCATTGGGACGACTGCCCATTCGAAATCCAACAAGCGAATTTTGAAAATCATTGGCAACTAAGTCGAGAAACCAAGCTGCCACTTATTATCCACATGCGAGACTGCGAACCGGAAATGCTCGAGGCTTTGGGTAAGCAATCTGCGCATGGATTGCTTCGCGGGGTCATGCATTCGTTTGCAGGGAGCACGGATACGGCCCAGCAATGCCTCTCGCTCGGGTTGTTCATCAGTTTTGCAGGGATGATAACCTATAAAAAATCCGAGGAGCTTCGCAATACCGCCAAGACCATACCATTGGATCGTATTTTAGTGGAGACGGATTGCCCCTATTTGACCCCAGAACCGAATCGCTCTCGGCGTCCGAATGAGCCTTCATTCGTGGTTCATACCGCAAAATGCTTGGCGGAAACGATCGGAATTTCTGCAAAGGAACTAGCTGAAATCACAACACAAAACGCAAATCGTTTGTTTTGGCGAATGAATTCGTAACGACATGAAAGTGGGATAGGCTCCAGCCTGTCGTTCAACATCAAACAGGTCTGGAATGGCACCCTGGGTCGTGCGAAACTCGGGCCAGGGGGCCCAAGCTACGGTAATCCAACTCCTGCCGTTCGCCTTGAGACTTTTCTTGTGATCCTGCTATAGTAGTTTACGGTCTAGTCGAATAGCGTTAAACGCCAAGTCGATTAATGTAAATTGCATAGCAGTCAAGAATCCAATGTCACTTCAAACTCAACCCTTCGCCGATTGGATCAAACCACCGATCGAAGACGCATGGTTTTTGACGGGCCCGACTGCGTCTGGAAAAAGCCGAGTCGCATTGGACTTGGCAGAGAAAATAAATGCGGAAATCATTTCCGTGGACTCCATGGCCGTCTACCGCGGAATGGACATCGGCACTGCCAAGCCAACTTCCGAACAGAGAGATCGAATTCCGCATCACTTGATCGACTTGGTCGAACCCACGAGCGAATATAGCGTTTCTCAATTTGTGGTCGATGCACATGCAAAAGCGGACGAGGTCAGGGCCCGTGGAAAGAAAGTCCTTCTGGTCGGCGGTACGCCGCTGTACATCAAGGCCTTGTTTTGCGGTATGTTCCTCGGCCCGCCGGCGGACTGGGATTTTCGATCAGCCGTAGAAGCGGACGTTGCCGAATTTGGAATAGATTGTCTTCGCAAACGCCTAGAGCAAGTCGATCCGCTTTCGGCCTTTAAGATCCTCGATGGTGACGTTCGACGTATGACAAGGGCCCTGGAGGTCGCAAAGATTACGGGACGGCCACTCAGTCATTGGCAAAACCAATTCGAACAGGTACGAGGACCAACGAGCTGCAAATGTTTCGCTTTGACTTGGGATCGATCCCAACTACATAGTCGCGTGAATCAACGAGTCGACGGCATGTTTAGTCGCGGCTTGTTAGATGAAGTGAAGTCGTTGATCGGCAAATTTGGGACGTTAGGTAGGACGGCAGCCCAAGCCGTTGGTTATAAGGAGCCAATGGAATTTTTGAAGGGTTCGGTCAATGAGAAAGAAATGGTCGAACAAGTCAAAGCGCATACACGTCAATTTGTTCGACGGCAAGAAATCTGGTTTCGATCCATGCCGAGTATCCAACGCGTTCTAATCGCGAGCGATTCGGATCTCGACCGCGCCGCGACATGCATCGTGACTCAATTTTTATAGTAGAGCGGTTGTCTCATGTTGAAAGGCATCTATTCTATTGCAACTTCGGCGCAACTAACTGTTTTGTCCCTAATCGAAGCGATTTCAGTTTGTCCATCCACGGCTTCCACTGAATTTGCTCCTCCAACAAAAAATTCATATCCAGCCACACGTCCTCGAGCATCGAATCCTGAACTGCTGACAATATACGCGCGTCGCAATGTGAATCGCAATGCACTTCAAGACGCTTGAGCCCCTCTATCTTCATGAGAGAAGGAATCGCAGACGCTTGGCTTTCATCTAAGTAGAGAACCAATTCTTTGATCGATTTGTTCCGACTCAATTGTTGCAGAATCTTGGATGATATCGGTGTCCCATCAAAATGAATCCGTGAGAGACGTATCGAACGACAGTTGCTCAGGTCGCAAAGCAATTGCCATGATTCGGCGTCGAAATGGCATTCGTACACTTGAAGCGATTCAAGCGGCCGCGATCGTTTCGAAATCGATTGCAACAAGGGTTTCGAAAAGGTGGCGCTATGAACGCTAATCCGCTCGAGTCTCTGGACTTGGAGGACCCGTTTCAAAAATGAAAGATCTCCTTCAATTCCATCAAGCATCAGTTCGAATCCAACCTCCAATCCCTCGAAAAGCTTCGGTTCAAAATGGCAATCCAAGCCTAACCTGATGACCGGCATTTCTCTGCGTGCCCCGCCCCATTGCATTGCGTTCAGGAACTCGATGTCGCTCTCTCGTAGCTCATTTGCAACGAATACGAGTGGTCGATAGAAGTAGTGCTCCGGAAAAAAATTCTTGAAACTAGCAAGCATATCGCTTAGTTCTTTTCCATTGCCGGATCCGTCCAGAAGCACTTCGATCCCCCTTACATGCTCGCATCGCAGTGATTCCAACATCCGTTTAGAAATCAAACTAGACGGAACTTTCAATTCGTAAACGTCGACTGGATTCAGGTATTTCTTCTCTAGGTGAGCGAGCAATGCAGGATAGAGATAGCCTGATTTTGTCTGCACCCAGCCATTCGCATTTTCAGGGTAACGGTCTGCGCCACCGTAGGTAAAGACCGATCCCCCTTTCCGATTTAACAGCTCGATCGCTGCTTTTTGATCCGATTGCCGTTTCAAGGGAGTCAAGACCATTCGAAACACGAGGGCGGAAAACGCAGTCAACAATAGCAAACTCGCAAATCGAAAACGCCCCTTCGATCTGAAAACTCGCAATAGCAAAGCGATCATCCCAATCGCAAGGAGTGTGAGAATAACTTGCTCAGCGGAACCGAACTTCATTCCTAGAAACATGCAAGACACTAAAGTCAGGATGGCAGACGTGATGACCACGAAAAGCCGCCTTGTCCACATCCTTTGGCGAGCCAGCACGGCCACAGGTTCGACAGATTCGATTGCGATTTCGTCAGACATGCGGGTGAGGTCTAATTTTCATAGCGTTTTTCTGATTGGAAACAACTTCATTCTTTGCTTCTTAACTAGATTACGCGAAACATCGCGATCGATCATTGATTGGCTACGTTTTCTTGGGTAGATTTCTTTTCTGCGAGTTGTCATTAAGAGAGTTGTCATTAAGAGTCACTTGTTCCGTTGGCAATCAAGGAAAGTATATTTAGGATGCCCAAACCGAGAGTGCTCGTTCTACGAGCTCCTGGCACCAACTGCGATGTCGAAACCGCGTTCGCCTTTGAAATGGCTGGTGCTGAGGCTGTTAGGCTCCATATCAACCAGTTGATTGCGAAGCCTGATTTGTCAGTTAACTTTCAAATCCTTTGCTTTCCCGGTGGCTTCAGCTACGGTGACGATATTGCGGCAGGTCGCATTTTGGCCACACAGCTTCAAACCTTTTTGGCGGATACATTGGAATCCTTTCGCCAACATGATCGGCTGGTTCTTGGTATTTGCAACGGTTTCCAAATAATGATGCGATTAGGGATTTTCTTTGATGGGACTTCGGGCGTTCAGCCTGCGACCTTGACTTGGAACCGCCAGGGGCGATTCGATAGTCGATGGGTCCATCTAAAACCGGAAACGGACAACTGCGTCTTCTTGCGTGGTATCGACGAGTGCTATCTGCCGATGGCGCACGCTGAGGGCAGATTCCTTTTCCGAGACAGCGACGCCGAGACTCTCTTAATGGAACAAAAGCAAATCGTTCTTCGGTACTCGGATGCCCATGGTTCGACAGGCCGCGATCCGCTCCCTTTTCCAAGCAATCCCAACGGCGCGCAAGGCAACGTTGCAGGAATATGCGACTCGACTGGTCGAATCTTTGGATTGATGCCCCATCCTGAAAGGCACTTGTTTGCGACCAACCACCCGCAATGGACGCGTCGCGAAAAGCAGCCAGAACACGGCGAAGGACTCAAGTTTTTTGAAAACGCGGTCGCATATTTTGGCTAACGCATGAAAGTCATTCACGATCTAAACGAGATCTATACCCAAATCGACTTTGTACGACGAGACGCCAAACGAATCGGTGTCGTGCCAACCATGGGAGCTTTGCATGATGGACATTTATCATTGATTCGTCGAGCCAAGCAAGATTGCGATATCGCGGTTGCAACCATCTTTGTGAACCCAACGCAATTCGGCCCGAACGAAGATCTAGCCAAGTACCCTCGCTCGCTCGAATCCGATCTCAATGCCCTTCGCGAACAGGGCTGCGACTTCGTCTTTGTGCCACCAGCCGATCGTGTCTACCGCAGCGGCCACTCCACGTTTGTCGAGACGCCTTCGGTAGCGAAACGCTGGGAGGGTGAGTTGCGGCCGGGACATTTCCGAGGGGTAGCAACGATCGTGCTGAAATTATTTCATCTGATTCCTGCGCATGTCGCATACTTTGGTCGCAAGGATTACCAGCAAGTGGCCGTCATTCGAACCATGGTAGAAGATTTGAACGTCCCCATCCGCATCGAAGCTTGCGCAACAATACGAGAAGCAGACGGTCTTGCCATGAGCAGCCGCAATCGATATCTCTCCAAAGAAGATCGTGCCCGCGCTCTTGGACTATGGCTAGCTTTGACCAGAGCTCAAAGCAGTTTTGCTTCAGGCGAAGCGATTGGTGCACGTTTGGAGGAGATAATGCGGGTTGAATTGACCAAATCAGTTGACTCCATTGATTATGCAGCCATTGTGCATCCTGATACGATGGAGCCCTTAGAAATAGTCGACGAGAGTGCGGTAGCCATCATCGCGGCACGCGTGGGGAGCACTCGTTTGATTGACAATATGACGCTTCAATGCAGTTGAAGTGAACCACCATGAAAGTAATGAATCGTGCGTCCGACGCTGTTTTACATACCGCATGAATTCCTCGGTATTCCGGTTCTGGGTTTCGGTTGGGTTCTAGCAGCGATTGCTATCTTGGCGATCGCAATACTCGTGACTTCGCGAAAAAAGGGAGGCGTTGCCAAGGTGCTGGAGGAACAAGGGGTCGTTTGGGGAGTGGCTGCACTTATTGTCGTTTTTTTGCTTCCGCAGATTGAGACACGCATTCCCACGGGTGAGTCCCAAGCATGGATTGCCGGCTTACCGATACGTGGTTACGGCGTCATGTTGATGTTGGGGGTGATGAGCGCGATGGCCATTGCCATGTTCCGATGTGAGAAAGCGGGCTTGTCGCGCGAGGCTTTTTTTTCGTTGGCGACATGGACTATTGTGTCTGGAATGATAGGCGCGCGATTGTTTTATGTTGTTCAGAAATGGAGTGAGCTGGGGGACACCCTCCAGGAAAAACTATGGAAAGCGTTGCAGGTGACCGAAGGGGGCTTAGTGGTTTATGGAAGCGTCATCGGCGGCTTAATTGCAATCGCGCTATGGAGTCGCAAGCATCGATTCTCGCTTCTAAAGCTCGCCGACTGTGTGACGCCAGCCTTTTTCATTGGCCTCGCCTTTGGTCGCATCGGATGCCTGTTGAACGGTTGTTGCTATGGCGGGTTGTGTGATGCATCGCTTCCTTCGATCACTTTCCCATCGGGGTCACCTGCCTACATGGACCAACTGGAGTCGGGCAAGTTGTTCGGAATGGAGGTAGAGGACAAACCAGAGTTAACGGCTCCTCAGGCCATACTACAAGTCAAGCCTAATAGTTGGGCATCAGAAAACAATATCCAGCCGGGCCAGAAGCTGGTTACGATCAAAGAATGGATGGCGGAAGGCCCGAAACGAAACGACGCCCTTGCATCACCGATCTATGAGGCCACTGTTCAAGTCGACAATCGTCAGTTTCAGATTGCTCCTGGTGCCGTGCCCGCACGTTCGATGCCGGTTCATCCATCTCAAGTCTACGCGGCCGTGAGTGGCTTGATACTATGTATTTGGACCTGCTTGTTTTCGGCAGTTATCAAAAGAACGGGGGTCGTGATCGGAGCGGGACTGATTGCCTATGGTTTTCAGCGAATCATTGAGGAGATCATCCGAGTCGATGAAGCGGGCCAATTCGGAACAGCACTAAGCATCGCGCAATGGATCAGCATAGGCGGAATCCTAACGGGAATTGGCCTTGTGTTCCTCGCACGAGCCCACCCAGCAGGGTGCGACCAACGGTAGGTGCGACCAACGGTAGGTCACTCTTGCCGAGAGTGACTTTGTGCTTGATTCTCGAAAAGGATTACTTGATTCTTGCCAGGCGGTCACCAGAAACATTGCTACATTGCAATCGCAACCGGCAAAGCATTTCCAAAACGCTCGAAGTCCTTGAACGACCAAATCACCTTTTTTTCTGGCGTGACTTCCAAGATTTGTGGATTGTTTGGCCCTGCGTGGCAATTGACAATCCAAGTATTGCCATTTGGCAAACGGTCCACCATGGTTACCCACGCCAATTTGACCCCTTCGAGTTCATTCTCTTTCAATTCCCAGACAATTTTTTTGTCTTTGGTCACTTCGATGACTCGATGTCCGTCACCAGTTCCGACCAACGTGTTCCCATTGTTTAATCGAACAGCGCTATATAGCTGCGAGCTAACTTCGTATTCCCAAACGATGGCCCCCTGGCGATCGTATTCGCGAATGCATTTTTCACCTTCATGCGCGACCAAGTAAGTGCCGCTCGGTGTGATTCGCACGAGACGCGTATCGCGATGCGGATTAGGCGTCCTTACCTTGAGAGGCGTCGAGTGCACAATCGCACCAGCCTTGTTCACTTCAACGATTCGCGTCGTACCGCTTTCCGCGACCATGGTCAGTCCGTTATCAAGGCGACGAAATGCATGGATCTCCGCTTTGCCATTTTCGGAAGCCGGTTGGTATTTCCATACCTCTTTGCCTTTGCTATCGACCTCGACCACTTCTGTAAAAGTAGTTTGCAATAACCAGTTCCCGTTTGGCAATGACTGAGCATCATGAATCGCCTTGATCGGAATCTGCAACCCAACTGTGTTGTCGGCATTGATAACCGCCGCAATTTTTTTCTCATAATCGGCTGCAAAGAAGGCGCGTGGCTTCCCAACTTGTTGCCCGTAGGAAATGCATTGCGAGGTTAGTGATACTGATATCGCAATGAGATAGCTGATTGCTTTAAAAGATATGGTCATGGGTAACCGCCGTGAGCTATTAGGACAGTAAAAAGTTGGAAGATATGGAACTTAACTAACAATCGTGGCCGACGCTGCTACGTGGCCGACGCTGCTAGCGTCGGCTCGAATACTGGCCGTATCCACCACGAAGCAACACTTATTATTTGCTCGGTTCGAAATTGCACAGCCATAGTAACACAATGGCTGAGCGAATGTGTAAGGACTTTAAGGCAGCCGGCATGTTTAAACATACCTAGCACGACGCGCAAGCTAGTGATTCCTGCACCCAATTCTCTAGCTTGCGCGTCGTGCTACTGGTACTTTACATGCCCCCGCTCGCCTAAGTCTCATCCAGTTCTGTG
>JANLRK010000761.1:0-7717 GCA_031361585.1 Pirellula sp.
ACAGGTAAATTACCTGGGCTCAAGTGCATCAACACAACCGTTCGCTGCTTCGTCTGCTTTGCGACCGGTGTGATGGCGAGATCCCCAAGCGTCTTGTCAGTCCACCCAATTGCAATAAACTCACCGCGCGCAAGCGGATACTTTTTGCTGATGTCCGCCAGCATCGGACCAAGATACAGCTCATCCTGCAGATCTTGATCGGTCCACATCGATCCGTCTTCGGCCCTCATGTACGACGGCCGAGCTAGAATAGGATTGCTGTCCCATTCCTTGCGCCATCGATCATCCGTTTCACGCATTTCAAGCGAACATCGCTTAGTAGCTCCCTCGTCGGCAGTACCCAGCCACCCGCTTACAAGTTTTCCATTGGAATCAACGCCAACAATCCCAGTTTCCTTGATGGAAAACCCAATTGTGTTTTTAATTTCGACAGCCTGCATGTCGGCATCAAACTCGGCCGTTAACTTGCCAGCAAAGTCCATCATCTCTTCGGCTTGGAAGAGGCCCGTAGTATTGGAAAGTACAGGAACGCTTTGCATTCCCGCGCCAGCGTCATCTGCGTACCAGTAGTCAATTCTACTCAGATTGCTTCTGGTCCTTTTGCTCACGGAGCTGGGTGCAAATGGGAGAACGACACCCGAATCCTTTTCGTAGACGGCCCTATAGTTGGTAGATAGGGATGTGTACAAGGCTGTGTAGCTTGAGAACATTCCGCGAGGATAGCCGCTATGCACCTCAAGGAATCCGTAGCTGGTTTGGCTTCTCGAAAAGCCAACGTCCAGCTGCACGCTTCTCGCAACGATAAACGCTCCCGCCAACGCGATTATAGGGGCAGCCGCCCAGGCTAGTTCAACGCGTCCAAAAAGGCGGAAAAATAGCCAATTGATCGGAACCAAAACGATCAAGTAGCCTAGCAGAAGCTTTATGATTGTATTGATTTTTGGGACAGTTATGCCCGACGATTCTTGAAGGCATTGGCGAGCATTGACCAACACCGTCGATTCCGAGTTCCACCCACCAAGGCTCGAGCGTTTTAGCTTAGGCGTTTCCGCCGCAGCATCTGCATAAGTCGGCTCATCCGCGTTTTTCCTTTCTTTATCTTTCCTTGATGCATTAGGCAGTTGGCGCATCGTCGATTCGTCTAAGTCACGAGCCCACAGTCGCAATCGAGTGGAGTGCAGCGGATTCATTTCCGTGCCCTCAAAACTACCAGCGAACTTGGTATCTGCCTCGATACCTTCCGAAGGATCTCTTGGAGGTTTTCGAAGGATCGCATTGTGTATGAACGAGCTGTAGGATTGCCATCGGAGAAAAGCGTTGTCGCTCATCGGGAAAGTCGTCATTACGACTCGACCTTGCCCAATCAACCTCTCTGCCACAAGTCCGTCGAGCGACAGTACTTCGCCACTGTTCCCAAAGTATTTTACCCATTGGGCTCCATTGGCCAATTCGCCGGCCAACTTCGGAATCGCTTTCGATGGCGCAATAGCGATTCGCTCGCCGCCTATCTGTTTGATGGACCAAGTATCATTCAAGGCGGCAATTTCCTCGTCAGAAACGGTAGAATTCGTTGTCTTTTGAAGGGGCGCGTAATCCTTCATCATGCTGGTTTCAATTCCGCCAATCGCTTCCGGACCGTTCAAAATGATGGTTCCACCAAAATGCAGCCAATCCCAGAGAGCTTGTTGTTGATCAGATGACATGATCGAAACACTGGAGTCATTGATCACGAAGTGTGAGATCGAGGTCATTGCGTAAAGTCGGTTTGGAAACTGAGTCGCAACCTCATCTTCGTTGAGATCGACAATTCGGTGGGGCGAAATCCTTTCATCGGACATACGTAGTTTCGATGGCCAAATGATGCAATCGAGCCCACGCCAAAACGTATATCTTGAAGTGTCTCGGCTGAGCGAAACCAAGTTGTACTGATAGCCTGCGAAGACTCGACTTGGAAAATCTTCTTCGAGGACCGGTGCACCAATTCCCCGCTGAGAATACAAAACCTTGATGGCGGATGGGGTCTTGGAAATGTCATCGCCCGTGACTGCTACTTCTGGTTGGAAGAACTTGAGTTGTATATTCTTCTCCTGCCCGACGGCCAACGACGCGTTGCGGGTGAAGTCAATAGTCGCCTGGTTGGGTGCGAAAGGAACCTTTTGCTTCTCGCGATTCACTATGGAAAGCGTAGCGGTAAGTAATTCGTCGGAATAGTTTGCTTTCAGTTTCTGATTGGCTTGATACCAGTGCCCCGGCTTCAGAATGCTACCTGAGAGTTCGGAAGAGAACGGAATAGCCTTGAGTTCACTTGTTACTAGGCGCTGTTTCTTCTTTTTTGCATCGGCTTCTTCGGCAACTTCCTTGGCCGTTTTGGGTTGCGTGCAGCCCCTGCAGCCTACAAGCTGAACCAAAAGCAAGCAAAGACAAACCAACTTAATTGAACCGCGCATTGGACTACCTAGTTTCCGAACATACATCCACCACTAGCGCACTGGCTTCGCCCACATTCACCGGGCTCTACTGCACGGCTCTTCGAACTTGATCCGGTACCTATTACGGGAGAACCGATCACACTTAGCAATTTCGAAAGCTTTTTAGAACCACAATTGGGACAGTCCGGCGTAGCGCTTGGGCCATTGACTAGTATTTCGACCTGCTTAGAACAGTCCTTGCATTCGTACTCGTACAGTGGCATGCCAAACCTCAATCTAAATAAACAATTCTAGTAAACGTTTTTCTGAGTATACCTAACTCAGGAAGTTCATGTTTCACTTCGAACGCAGAGTGTGACCGGAATCCCGCCCCGCGGTTGCCAATTTGCGGACAAAACTGATGATTTAATCGGAGCGGTGCGCTGGAATTGGTCTGACCGACGCCGACCCAACCCCCGACGGTCAGTTTTTTATCGTCGAAACCTATCTCACTCCGCTTGGCACGAAGCATGGATAGGGCGAACGATTCGTGAAAGCCTTTGAAGCCTTGACTGATGGAAACCGGGATTGGGATTTCCAGATGAACTCGACCGAAACACTTGCCGTGGGGCGAGCGGCAAACATGCATTGCCTTTCCAACGGTCGGATCGTCGCCACGCTCACAGGTATTGAAGTCTTCCATTGGCAGGGCTTCAGCCAATCGGGCCGCTATTGGATTGACTCGACAACCACCGGCACCGTGCGCGTCAACGACTACTCCCGTATCCGCCAAGAACTAAAACAACTCGGCCTCGACTGGTAGATTTCATGCAAACTCCACTATGCAAATTCTCGACAGACTCGAATCCTGCCTGATTTACAATTAGGCAATTCTCTGAGCAAGACCCCGGCCAGCGGTTGGTGGCGGCAAGGGCTTGCCGTCACTTTTGAGCGTCTCGATCCAATCATCGACGATACGGCAAACTTGAACATATACTTCTGCTTCGTCGTCTCCGTGGCAACACGGGCCGACGATCCCCGGGCATTGACCGACAAAGCATTGGTCCTCTTCCGACCATTCAACAATTTTAATGTATTGAGCACTTTCGTTCACGGTTGGGATTCCTCGATGACTTGTTTAACTTCGCGCTCTTGGTAGGGCTTGGCGTCGTTGCCCAATTTACCGGAGAGAGTCAATCGCACTCCTGTGGGATGTTCGAAATTCCGATGGCTCCCTTTGCCGCCTCGATCAATAAACCCAGCTCGCTTGAGGTCGAGAACAAGTTCACGAATTTTTTTCGGCATATCGAAGGTTTGTCTTTCAAAATAGCGATAACTCCATTTAAATTATATCCGCGTCCGAGCAGCATTTCAGTCAACCCCCCCCTTCGCAAACGCTTTTCTTTCTCCCTCCAATCAAGAATTCTAAATGTTTCGACCTGTACGGTTGGAATGGAGACAAGTCGGAATGCTAGCGTGATTTGCTTGGGGGAGGCTTCCCCGGGGTCAGACGCGGGATTCGGGTTTCGGTTCCCTTGTCAATCCCGAATCCCAAGCCTGACCCCACGCGAACGCCCCCCAAGCCTGATCCCACGCGAACGCCCCCCCCCTCGATCGAGACAATGGTCCTAAACTACAGTAGGAGGAAGAATTACAATCGCATCCATTCATCGCGGTGCTTTTCAACGAATTCGTCATCGTTCAAGTGGGGATAGCAGCGATACACTCGATCAATCTCCTCTTTTTGACCGGGACTCAAAGTTTCACTTTCATCGAGGCACCACGTCCCCTCAAGAATTCGCTGACGTCTTAGTACCTCGTGTAGACCTGCAATGCACCCACGAAAAGCATTGGCCGCATCGAAAAAAGCGGTATTGCTGTCGGTAACCTCAACTCCGAGCCGCAAAAGCTCAGACGATGCGGCGGCATTCCGACATCTATCCAGCAACTCCACGGCTCGCTTCGTCCAAACCGACCAGTGTCCCAGTAAGCCGCCGACTATACGACAATTCCTACCACCAAAACTAAAAGGAGTAAGTAGATCTGGCACAATGTTGTCGTCATTACCCGTATAAAGCGCAATGTCTTCGCGACCGGAATCGATTACCGCGCGAACTACGTCTTGTGTCTGATAACGATTGAAAGGAGCAATCTTGATAGCAATAACGTTTTCGATTTCAACGAAGCGACGCCAAAATGTGTAGGACAGAATTCGACCACCGACGCTCGGTTGAAGATAGAATCCGACGATCGGGATCACTTCAGCCACCGCCCGACAGTGGGCAATCAGCTGGTCATCCGTCGCCTCTCGCAAGGCTCCTAAACTTAACAAAGCGGCGTGGTACTTTAGATCGCAAGCCATCTGTGCTTCGGAGACGGCTTGTGCAGTAAGACCACAGACGCCTGCGATACGAACGAGCGACTTCGTGGCGAGATCCATTTCTTCAGAGGCTAATTGCAGCACCGGTTTGAATAGCCCAATTTTCGGGTCCCGAATCGCAAACTGCGTCGTGTGCACTCCAACAGCAAGCCCACCGACTCCGCTGGCGATGTAATAGCGAGACAATGCTCGTTGTCGTCGTTCGTCTAGTCGACGGGACGAATCGAGTGCCAAAGGATGGGCAGGTATCGCTTGTCCTGCGAGCAATTTGGAACACAAGATATCCAAGCTCCAGACATCGTTTAGTCGCATTAGAGTTTCCTCGCAAAATGGATTTGGCGACACGTTTCCACAAAGCCGCACGACGGATAAAGGTGCTGCCCCACATGGTTGTTATCCATCGTCTCGATCATCGCGAACGACATTCCCTCCCGTCGGAAGTAGTCAAGGGCATGTTCGATGAGCAATCGACCAATACCCCGTCCTCGCACGGACTTATCGACCGCCAGATTAGGAATGCGGCCCTTGCCAGCAACATAGTCGACGCGCGCGCTAATGTATCCGAGAACCCTTCCAAATTCTTCCGCAACAAACACACCCGCGGGATTCGCCTCGACGTCCTCCTCGACGTGCCTGGCTTTGCGCCATCGCCAGTCATAACCACTAAGGATGCCAAGCACACTCTCCACGCTCTGGTCGATAGCAATGCCCTCAAAGCCCTCAATGGTTATGCGCTTTAGCTCATCGAGATCGCTCGCTTGATAAAGTCGAATATTCATGTTTAGTGTTCTATCACTGCAAAAAAATGTAGCACGGCACTCCGTGCCGTAAATCACGGCACGGAGTGCACGGAGTGCCGTGCTACAATCAACTAAAATTGCCCGTCTGTTGTTTCAAAGTGAGTGGGCTTTCCTAATAGCTCACCTCCCTGTCGCACCCAGTACGCTGTCGCGTTGATCATTGTATCGAGGGATACGCTAGGCGGTCCTAACAAGTCATACGAGCGAGAAGCGTCCCAGTGCCAGGCCGTGTCCCCCTCTTTTCCTATAATAACGGGTTCGCAGTCTAACAGCTTTCCAAACCGTTGTGCTAACCAACGAATCGACACACGATCTAGCCCGGTGACGTTCAGCGCTACGGGCGGTGATGCGGTGTGCTCAAGACATTGTATGGCTCTCGCACTAGCATCACCTTGCCAGATTACATTCACCACTCCCATGGAAACATCGACTGGTTTGCCGCTGGCAACTTTTGTCGCAATATCGCATAACACACCGTAACGCAAGTCGATAGCGTAGCAAAGACGGAATAACAGAACCTGCGTTCCATGTTGTTTAGAATAATGCGTAAAAACGCGTTCACGTCCGACACAGGAGTTAGCGTACTCGCCGGGCGGTGCGAGCAACCCATCTTCGTTTGCCCCAGGTCCGTCGGCTGGCACCATCGAATAGACACAGCCCGTGGAAAAGACAACTATTCGAGACTCTGCATAGCGTTCCGCCACGATGGCTGGCACCAGTGTATTCATCACCCATGTTACCTCGGGCGTGTCGTTCGTACCAAATTTTTGTCCCGCCATAAATATGACATTCGGCGAATCCGGCAATGCTCTCACCGCTTCGCGATCCATCAAGTCACAGGAGATGGTTTCGACGCCATGCTGTTGAAGTTCGCTTGATGCCTTCGTCGATGAAAAACGAGAAACAGCGATCACGCGGCGCTGTTCGTGCCCGATTTCATTCATTCCTAGGCGCACCATCCGTGCCAAAGTCGGTCCCATTTTACCGCCGGCACCGAGCACAAGGACGTCACCGGCAACAGAACGAAGTGTGTCCAGCACCCCCGTCGTCGGGCGGCTCAGCTCGTCCTCAAGCTCTTTGATTGTTTGGATGGTACGCACCTGAATCACTCGTCACTTTTTGATTGGTCCAATGTATTCCGTTGCAACGACGACATCGTCAAACCAAACCGACTGGCTCTCTTTCCAGAACTGTTTGGTTGGGTCGCCTGAATCGTAGCCATAGTGCTCTAACCACAGGCAATTTACTTTTAGTTCAAGATCACTTCGCCAGCGGATGCCGGTGAACTCGCCCACCGATGTACCATCAATCCACATTGCCTGTTTGCCATCTGCTTTGTTTGGATCGCTGTTTGCCTGGATCATGAACTCCCAACATTGCCATTGATCCAAAGGAGGGACAATACGGTTGGCGCTGTTAGCTACCCCTTTGTCAGGCCCGGATGGAAAGAAAGCGTTGCCCCAATACTTGTTCATTTTGGTATCAGGTTCCATGTCGATAAAATAGCTGTAGAGGTTTACTTCGCCCGGCGGCGGAATCTTGCCCCATGCAAACCACGGTTCCATGGCGGTGGAATAGTAGGTACCGTCCGGTTTGGCTCCTGCTTTGCCGAATGCAGACCACTTGTTGCTACGTTGGTTAGCCATAAGCCAGACAATGTGATGATTGTACTGATAATCGGAGGAAAACTTTACGTAGAAACGCGCATAAACCTTGTCGGCACCGGGCATAAACCACTTCTTGGCATCCGCACCGGTGTTCTTACCCCGTTCCATTGGCATTTGAACACACCAGAAGTAAGACAGCGAGCCGTTTCAGGCATTACCAGGTCATACGGTGAATGATTTTCTCCTATTCATCTAAATTCTTGTCTATGGCATCGAGGACTACACTCTGCTGATTGAGTCGCCAGTCGATGACACGGTTCTTCGCCTGGCAAGTGGCGACGCGGACAGTAGCGGATGGATGGAGGACAGGCTCTTCGGCATGTAACTGTGTGGCAAAAACACTCAGAGCGAGGTATAGCAAGCTTCTCATAAATCACTTTCAAACAACCGAATGTTTTTCGTATTTGCGCAAACTTTAAACGGAATGGTTATCTTTGAGCCTGTGAAATCATTTACGCCAAC
>JANLRK010000687.1:0-9395 GCA_031361585.1 Pirellula sp.
GCTGTAGAGTTTGTCCTTGCCTCGCTTGGGATTTTCTCCCAGCGATGTTAGGATCACCTTGAGCAGGCCATTGCTTGGAAGCTGGGCCAAGTGGCAGTAGATTGGCAAGCAGTGCTGCGGCGATTGCTCGGCCATGAAGCGATTCAATAACGCCGATTTGCCAAGCCCACTGGCACCGGTTAGTAGTCCAATGACGCCGCTTTGGACCAGATACCCAAATCGCGACAAGCCCTCGTGGCTTCTTGCACGTGCAAGGAGCGGACCTCTGGGTGTTTTTGAATGAACGTCTCGAGCGTTAACTGCTCATGCACGTTGAAGGACGAGAGGCCACCGCTCTTACCAGGGTATTTGCAGACCAAGCTCCCAAAGCTCCAGAAGGTCATTTGGCCTCTGCGCATGGCTGATCGATAGTCGATGCCTTGTTGAGCTTCTTTTTGACGTCGCTTGTGCTCGGCCAAGGTCGTTGCGGCGTTTGGGCTTGAGTCCTTCGATGCCTTCGTTGCGATAGCGGGCATACCATCGCCTTAGCGTTCGGACGGAGAGAGTGATCTTGCCATGAGGAGCGTAGTGCTCCTGCTTGGCAAGTTTTTGAAAATAGACTTCTCGATCCTCATAGGTGACTTCATCTGTGATGAGGGGGCTCAAGAGTGAGATGCGAAAGGCTTGCCAGGCCAAAGCGTCAGAATGCATAAAGTCCTCGCGGCTGATTGGGAGAAAGAAACTTGTCGAAATGACAGCCGCGATTTTTAGGTTAAGGTGGGCGACAGTTTGTTCCAAAGCGTGCGAAAAAAGGAGATGTTGAGAAGTGACGATCCCAAAGAGTTTGCAGATGAAGTAGACGGCGCGCTACACAGAGAGTTTCGAGCCGCTTTGGAGAACGAGCTCGACACGGATCGACTAACCCGGATGATCAAGGCATCATGAAAGTGGTGAACCAATCGGAGTATCGAAAAGTTACGACTTGGATCGATACGAAACGAGGGCATACGGTTATTCGATTTGTTTTCGAGTGGGGGACACAAAATGAAGAGAAAACCGAATTCAACACGGCATTAATTGTCTCAGATGAAAATGTGAAGTGGGAACTCGCCCACGAAGTCTATATACCGGTTTTCTACGAGGCCAGGGCAACGTTGCCGTATCCTCGTGAAGGTGTGGAAATTACTAAGTTTGACGTGAACAATTATAACTTCCGCAAGGTGCATCGACGCTACGACTTCGAGTGGAGTCAAGTCAACGAACCTCTAGATCCCAGCGTGTTTGACTATCACAATTTTGGATTGCCTGCTGGTACCTCGGTGATAGGCATGCGAGCGCCGAAAGTTGCTGCGAACGGAGAAGTTCATTTCCCGGAGATTGAGCGTCTCGGCAAGCGAACAATTGAGATTCCAAAACGATGGATTGGCAAGAATGCTTTGATTGCTTTTGCCATCGGTCTTCTGGGAGCAACGGTGGCTTTAGTATGGCGTTATCGACGCACTTCCTAGAGTAAGTGATTTTTCAATTGCGTCTAAATGATCGTATGCAATTCGGAGTTTTTTATGACGCCTATGCATTGAAACCTGCGTGAGTCACAGTACGAGATCTATCCCGGAATCGGTGCGACTTGCCAATAGGAAAATGCTTCACTGAGTCTCCAGCACACCCGATTGGATTTGCTTTTGTGCGTACTCGGCGAGTTTCCTTAGCTCCAATTTCTCGGGTTCACTGAGGAAGGCAGGATTCAAACCCTGCATGTAGCGCAATGCATGCCGAGGGCGTTGCTCATGCAACCACAGCCGAAGTAGTTTGGTTTGCAATTGAAACCGATGCTCTTCAAAAAGATCAATGTGCGATTGAAGGAGGGGTTCCGCTTTAGCAAGTTGCTTGTGCTTCAAGTAGTACTGGATGACCGCGATCAGTTGTTGATGAGTCCAACCTGCCCCCGGATTGTTCAAGGCAATCTTGGCTTGTAGGGCGACGGCCAGATCGCAATTGCCTTCCTGAATGGCTTGATCGACTTGACTCGCCATCTTTAGTCTCACTTGACCGTGATCGACCTTGGGTATCCCAGCTCGTTCCTTGTTTTCGCGTTTTGCTTCGCGTTCCCGACGTTTACTCTTTCCGACTTTGGATTCGCTTCCAGTTTTGTTCGTATAGTGGGAGATGATGTCGAATCCCTCGCAGTCGACAAGCCCTCGCGTCAGCATACAAAATCCGACGGGTAGGCCAACCAAAAAACCGATTAAGTGAAGAGCCTCCGTTCCATATGACGCGCCACTCACCAAGAAAAAGAACACATTCATGACAATATAAAAACTGCAAAAAACCAGATTCGGGGTCTCAAAAAAGAATGGCCGAATCGTAATGAAAAGAATGGTCTCATACGAGTTGAGAGGCGCAAAAATGACCACGAGAGCTAACAGTGAAAATATCGCGCCGGACGCGCCCAGCGATGAGCCGCTCGCGAAGAACATGAGCACCTGTTCAGCGAATGACTGAAACATTCCCATGCCCAGGTATACCAAGGCAAATAACCACCAACCAAGCTTCCCCTCGAGCAACAAGCCAAAAGACCATAGGAAGATCATGTTGCCAATCAAATGACCAAGATCGGCATGCATAAACATACTCGTAAGCCACTGCCATGGACGAAGTCCCCGCCCATACTGAAGCAAGAGTTCCTCTCGCCATCCGGAGGAACCTGCCATGACGGGTGTCAATTGTTTTTTGAATTGCTCAAGGTCCCCGCCCTCGGCCTGCAAAGCTCTCAACTGCTGTACGACCTCAAACTTTTCAACTCGATTTCCATCGGCATCGGTAAAGTGATCGATTTCATCGAAGGAAGAATTGGAATGGCCAATGCAAATCGTGAAAAAACAGACGACATTGATGACAATAAACGTAACGGTCGCTATCGGATAGTGATAGATCGGAGCATCGGTCGAGTAGGGAATAAGCATGTCGGATACTTTATGGGAATAGAGCCCCTAAAGAATACATTCGATACGATTCAATGTCCAATTGGGAATGAGAGTTTAGGACAATCCTTGCAGATGGACGAAGTCTCGGTATGCCCATGAATCGATTTCTTGTCCAACAGATTTCGACCATTATCGTGCCTCGACAAGTCGCATGCGTCTTCGAGGCTCAAGATCTAGACCATAGAGAGCGATAGTGATGGTCGCTCGCTCGCAAAACTCGGCTGACGCTCTCGGGTTGGGTAATATTGCGCCAGTGGTAAGATCGAACATAAAAAAATCTTGAAAGTTGTATTCAATAGCATCAGGAGCTATCAATAGGTGTTTTATGTATCGTAGATGATGTTATTCCGGAATTCCACCTTGGTTTGAGATCCCAAAATTCTAACAAATCCAATGGATTAGAGATGATCTCGTATCATCGCGTGGTTGATTGATTCCTTTCAACAAACTGCGCGCTCGCACCAGGCACTTGTTCAACGGTTGAAAATTCTGCCCAAATCGGAAAGTGGTCCGAGATCTTGAGAGCGTCTTCCGTCTTGATCCCGAACATTTCGCATAAATCTAGGACTCCACTGCGGCCGGTGTATTCGTTCGTCAATCCGCGATCAAAAATAATGTTGTCGTAAATGCTCTTTCGAATGGTATTGGTCGGTTGATTGTCCACTGTCCAATAGATACCTGGCATTTGACCCAGAGCGCCAAATTGCTTCGGGCCAGCGTTTAAGTCGCCCAGTAGAATCACATCGTCCTCACGAGCCGACAGGTACTCGAATTCGCGAATCCCCTTCAAGACCGTGTGCATTACGGGCAATTCCGTTTTGACTTCGTCCGGATCGGTGTGCATGTTGACTAACGAAAAGGAAAAGGGACGGACGTTTGGCGGAACTCGGGTTACGAAGCGAGCGACCAACGGCTCCCGGTGTAACAAGTCTGCATTGTCTTCAATGGTGTACATGGCGTCAGGGCTCGAGACGATGCTCGCCGTGTCGTAGATGAAGGCATACTGTTCTTTGGAAACGCTTCGACCCAAGCGTGGCCCCAACAAATAGTCGTAGCGAGCGCCTTTAGCATTGATCAATTGCAGGAGCCTGGGAACGGTCGTTTGATCCTCCGCACGTACTTCCTGAATCGCAACAACATCAAATTGCCGAATCACCGCCACGATGCGCTCGACGACCCACGGATCCTCCAGTTTCTTCTTACCGAACGCTTGAATGTTAAAGCTTGCAATGAGGATGGTCTGTTGCGTTCGAACCGGTAGCCCCTGCGTGCGGCTTGAAGGCGCGCGGGTCGCAACCATTTGCCCTGGCGGACTTGCACTGTTGAAATTGGAATTGGTTGAGAACTCGTTACCTGGCTCACAGCCGACCAGCTGAATGAGTCCACCCAGCGCCAATAACGTAACGAAAAATTTGGTTGACTGACGATTCATTCCCCTCGCCTCCTTGCTCGGGTTTTTGTGTCATTTCAAAGCCGATGGTGAATGCCGTCTCTGTCAGCGTTGCATCCTGCAACAAAAATGACTTAGACTGCGCATCAACTGGCCAATGCGGTTTCCAATAGTCTCTTCAAACGTGCCGGTGCCTTCTCAACATTTTTCTCAAGAACAGCCCGGCATGCATCGCCGATGTCGCCAAGCTCACCGATCGCCCAAGCCGCTCGCTCGCGAGCCGAGAGTTCAAGTGACTGGTCGTTGATTGCATCACAAAGCGATGCTTGAATTGGTTGACTGGCATCTGGGTCACCATCGGTCGAACCTAGCCTGCCAAGAAGTGTGCTGCACCAGTACACTCGCGATGACAACCCTGATTTCAGTTGTTCGCATAAAAACGGGACGTGCGACTGGCGAGGAGCACCGCAATTTTCTAGCAAATCGCTTGCACAACCTCGTTCTGTTTCATCGTTGCTATCCAATAGGACCAGCAATTGCTTTAGATTTTGCAAAGCCAATTCGGGATGCTTTGCGTATTCGACAAGTTGTTTGCTATCGATCATTGGTGCCTCCCCAAAAACGTGTTGTTCTTAGCGCTGTCTACGTAATTACATTTTTTTGGAGTTTGGCACAACCTGGTTTATTCGTGTTTGAAGCAATGACAGTCGACTGGTGCCAGCTGGCTTCGACGGTGAAGCGTGAGTTCACTCATCGCAACGATTTCGTTGACTATAATCCGTCATTGCCCGGGCTCCGCACACGCATTTCTCTGACTACAATACCGCACCGGTTCAAGTGTAGCACGGCACTCCGTGTCGAGAAAAACGGCACGGAGTGCCGTGCTACACTGGATATACCGCCCCAAGAACTAGACTTGATGACGCAATCGTTGAATTCGCAAGTATGCAAAACGTCCCTCAACTTCGCAAATTCAGCTAATGCGCATCGATTTAGTCATTACGGAACTGGACACAGGTGGAGCTGAAAAATGCTGCGTCGAATTGGCCGTGTTCCTTTCGCAAAGAGGGCACCAGATCCGCGTAATCGCTCTTGGACCAAGACCAGAAAGCTCGAAAGACTTGCTCGTTCAAATGCTTGAGACGAACCATATCCAATCACATTTTTTGGGTGGCAAGGCGTGGTGGATGTTCCCCAAAGTCATTTGGAAGCTTCGACGATTGTTCAAATCAAATCGCCCCGACGTGGTCCAGTCCTTCCTTTGGCATGCGAACGTAGTGTCCGCTTGGGTCGCCCCATTGCTCGGTATTCCATTTTTCGCAGGAATTCGAGTCTCTGAGCCACTAAAAAATCGGCATGCTCTCGATCGCTGGTCAGTATCCCGTTCCATTAAGGCTGTTTGCGTAAGTCAAGGCGTCGCGGATTGGTGCGTGCAAACAGAAAAAATGGACGCAAGCAAATTGATCGTAATACCCAATGGAATAGCAATCCCTCGAGATAAACAACCCATCCCACTTGAATCCCACGACGTCCCAGCCAATAGCAGAGTTCTACTCTTTGTCGGAAGGCTAGAACATCAGAAAGGAGTGGACGTCTTGGTCCAGCGCGCAGAGTCACTCTTGTGGAGGCTGCCTGACCATCACCTCGTTTTCATTGGAATCGGTTACTTGCGGCAATTAGTTGACACGTTGGCACGGCAGCAGAATCTAAAGGGTCGCGTACATTGTTTAGGACTGCGCAAAGATGTTCGGGCTTGGATGGCGCGCTCCGAGTTATTGCTCCTACCAACCCGATACGAGGGGATGCCCAACGTAATCCTGGAAGCGATGGTCGAAGGACTGCCCGTTGTAACAACGCGTGTGGAGGGCGTTGCGGAGCTTCTCGGCGAACAGCTGGTAACTCAATCGGTTGCACGTGAAGCATGGGACGATTTTTTTGAACTGGCTTTTTCGATGGCAAATTCACCCGAGCTTCGGAAAGCAATTGGTTCCGCGAATCGCAATCGAGCAGAATTGGAGTTTGCATTAGCCGATCAGCTAAAGCAATACGAAGCGCTTTACCTGCCGTTTGGAATGCTGTTGAGTACATGACGCAATGAAGGTAGCTACGTTCGTCAGAGCGTGACTGGTTCCCTGGCGGAGCGGAGCCTGGGAACGCTTAGCAATCGCTGGGGTAATCACTAGCTTTCGCGTCGTGCTATTGAAAAAAGGCTTGGGTCCAAAGCCCCAAGCCTTTGCGTTTTTTCAATTTTGCTTTGCAAAGACTAAGCTCTGGCCGCGAGTTGTTTCTTGCGTTCCGAAATGATATCGTCCTGCAAGCTTCGAGGAACGGGCGAATACTTGGCCAATTCCATCGAAAAGGTTCCTTGCCCCTTGGTCATGCTTCGAAGGTCAGTTGCATAGCCGAACGTATTAGCCAAAGGAACTTCTGCACTGATGTACGACACCCGGTCCCGCGCATCGGTCTGCGTAACCAAACCGCGTCGAGAAATGATGTCCCCTACAACGGGTCCTTGGTCGTTCTCTGGGCATTCAATATCGCACTTCATGATTGGTTCAAGCAACACCGGATTCGCCGCTCGCATGGTTTCGCGGAAGCAATCGCAAGCTGCGATATAAAACGCGCGTTCGCTCGAATCCACGTCGTGATAGCTACCGTCCATCAGCTCCATCTTGACACCCACAACAGGGAACTCGGCAAGCGGTCCCTTGAGGAGGGAATCTCGGAAACCCTTTTCGACAGGGGGAATAAATTGCTTTGGAATACGACCGCCAGTGACGCTGTCTTCGAATTCGAACGTAACTTCCCCTTCTGGGTTGATCGGTGTCAATTTGCCCACGATGTGAGCATATTGTCCAGATCCACCTGTCTGCTTTCGGTGCTTGTAATTGAATTCTTTTTCAGCACCGGGAGTTTCGCGGTAACTAACCTTCGGCGCGCCGACGGTCACTTCGACTTTGTACTCGCGTCGCATGCGTTCTACGTAGATTTCCAAATGCAATTCACCCATCCCGCAGATGATGGTTTCACTTGTTTCTTCGTCGTTGTAGACTTGGAAGGTTGGATCCTCTTTGCGGAACCTATTTAGCGCTTTACTCATCTTGTCTGCATCTGCCCGACTAGCAGGCGTAACTGCGACTTTGATCACAGTCTGCGGGATGAACATACTTTCGAGCGTACAGTAATCGCGAGTGGTGCTATAAGACTCACCACTTGCGCAATCGATTCCCATGATGGCAACAATGTCGCCTGCTTCGGCTGTATCGACTTCTTCCCGTTTGTCCGCATGCATTCGAACGATTCGACTGAATCGCTCTTTCTTGCTAGTGCGCTGGTTGATGTACATTTCGCCTTTGTTGATCTTGCCTTGGTAGACCCGCATGAAGGTAAGTTGACCGAATGGATCTTCAACGATCTTAAAAGCCATCCCGACGAACGGCAGATCTTTATCAGGCTTGAGTTCCAGCTTGACCGATTCGTCGCCGACTTTTCGCGCTTTAATTTCTCGCTCAAGCGGACTTGGCAGGTAGCGCAAAACAGCATCCAAAAGAAGTTGCACGCCTTTGTTCTTATAAGCGCTGCCGACGAAAACAGGCGTCATTCGCAACTGCTGAGTCGCTTCCTTACAAACTTTGTAGACTAAATCCGACGGAACTTCTTCCTCGCTCAGCAGCAATTCCATCATTTCATCGCTGTACATCGACAACGATTCCAGCATCTTCTGACGCATTTCTTTTGCTTTGCCGAGCAAGGCAGCTGGGATTTCTTCTTCGCGAACGATTTCCCCGTCTTTGCCATCGAAAAACGATGCTCGCATGGCGACCAAGTCGATAACACCTTCGAACGTTTCGCCAGCTCCGATCGGAATTTGCATCATGATCGCGTCCGCATTAAGCTTGTCCCGAACTTGCTGTGCAACTCGGTAGGCATCCGCTCCGGTACGGTCCATCTTGTTGATGAACGCCAAACGTGGTACGCCATATCGACGCATTTGTCGATCCACGGTCAACGATTGGCTTTGAACGCCACCGACTGAACAAAGCACTAGGACTGCACCGTCGAGAACTCGAAGCGACCGCTCTACTTCAATCGTGAAGTCGACGTGGCCAGGGGTATCGATTAAGTTGATGACGTGGTCTTTCCACTGGAGTTGCGTTGCCGCACTGGTAATCGTGATTCCACGTTCCTTTTCCAGTTCCATATAATCCATGGTGGCGCCGTCGCCATCGCCTTTGACTTCTTCAATTTTGTAGATTCGGCCTGCGTAAAACAGAACTCGCTCGCTGAGTGTTGTCTTGCCCGAGTCAATGTGAGCACTGATGCCAATATTGCGTAGTTTGGTTAGGTCCATACTCCACCCAGCGTTGTGCGTTTCAGATTTCCCAAAACGCAGCCTAAAAGGAAACAAAAATCGCCCAGCGAGTGCCAGTACCAACGTGGCACCTAGCGGCTGAGCGGCAAAATCCATAGTATTCAGCCAAAAGTGTACATTTTCCACGCTTTTACGAAAGGGCAAAAGCGTGGCAACTCACTGGAGAATGGACAATGCCAATTCCCGCCGGTTCGCGCGATGACCATTGGCCAATTAGTCGATCTGCCAAGGCGCAAGCAAGCTAAGCAACCCCAAGCCGTAAAACGTGTACTCAACGTCTTCGCCTG
Source organism: Pirellula sp. (assembly GCA_031361585.1). Classification (GTDB taxonomy): domain Bacteria; phylum Planctomycetota; class Planctomycetia; order Pirellulales; family Pirellulaceae; genus JBKCUI01. Next base: position 9,013 of record JANLRK010000687.1, read on the forward strand.
GATCGAGCTCAAAGCCCGCAAATCCTCCATCCGCCCGCGCCATACCAAGTCCGTATCGCCACGCTCGTTTGGTATCGATTTTTTCTAGTGAATCTGCTTCCCACAGGGTAACACAGCTCGTAAAAGTGCTCAGCAAGTCGGGCAGCGGCATCCGGGTGTTTGCTTGAAAGCCGCCCTCATCGCTCTGTAGCTCTGAAATGAATTCCGCCGCGTCTTTTGCCACGCTTTCCGGCAACGCATTGAGTGTTCGCAGCGCACCTATTGCGGCCGCGGTCGGATTGGTGCCCGAGCGTTTGGCGACTCGGACCTCTAGAAACCCCCCGTCATCCCGCCGCTGCGAAAGCAAAAATTTGACGCTTGGGTCGTCGCAAGGCAGTGGATGT
>JANLRK010000693.1:0-4313 GCA_031361585.1 Pirellula sp.
CAGCATCCCTGAACGCGATGTTCTCATTGATGGAACCAGCAACTGCCGAAGGGGAATTGTCTAGATCACCCCAGAACACGCCTACAACAACGGCATCACTAGGTACGTTCCATTCGGTACGAAATGTCGTTTCTGAAATCGCACCAAAGAAACTGTTGTAAACGACCGCAAACTTACCTGGAGCCAGCAGTGTTCCCACAGGAATGGCACCCCAGTTGGTTGTGTCCTCATCATCGAACGACCAACCTCCTAAATCCAGCGTGATCGAACCTCGATTGTAGAGTTCGATCCATTCCGTTTTGCCCTCTATTCCAGCCGGATTGTACATGATCTCCGTAATCGCTACGTTTCCGATTTCGTTGTCCGCAATTGGAACAATTCCACTACCGTTGACAAAGCCATTTGAGGTTGCAGTGATGGTCACATTCTTGAGTCCGTCTGCGTAAGGATCGTCGACGGCTGAAACCTCAAAAGTGATGGATGCTTGGCCAGCTGGAATCGTAACTGTGGCCGGCACCGTTGCCAACGTAACATCGCTGCTAGTCAGGTTTACAATCACACTGCCCGTCGTTCCCAAATTGCGAGAAACCGTAACTGTTGAAATGCCCCCTTTTTCAGAGATGGGCGTCACAGGCACCGTCAAGCTCAAGGTAAGTGCCTCGGCCGTCGAGAAATTCCAAGTCGTTGCATCAGTTTTGGCTATTCCAAGGTAGGTAAGACCTGTTGTATTGCCAGTTACCTTGATGTTGTCAATTGCCCACCATCCATCATTCGTACCTGTCAAACCGTATCGGAACTTCATGCTTCCGGTGGAAGTTGGAGCTGGATTCGGGACGGTAACGACCTTGTGTTCGTTGATATTTGCAGCCGTCGGAGCGCTACCTGTATTGTTGAAGTCATAGGTAAACAAATTGCTCCAGTTCGTTCCGCCATCGTAACTAACGGAGAGCACACCAACCTGGTTGTTAGCAGCCACGCTTCCTTCGGGTCGGAAGCTAGAATCGAATTCCAATACGACTGTATCGGCAACTACGTTCGCAAGGCTGATTGGACTTGTAGTAAACAAACTGTTGAAGTTGTTGTTTAGTTGTGGCAGATCATCCCATTCTTGCGTGTCGCCAACAGCAAATGTTCCCTGGCCCTTGGTGAAGTTGGAACGGGCTTGGCCCCCTTCCGTTTGCCAAAAACTTTTGTCTGCGAAGGTCCAACCACTCCACTCAGGTACACCTCCAGGCGGCATCTGAGATCGGTCGACAGCGTAACCGTTTGGAGGCGTCGAGGCGAAATCTCTTCCGGTGGCTGTTAGACCAAACGTCTCGGTAACAGCTGGCCCAAGCGTCATCAATTCAAAGTCTTGACTAAGAAGTGTTGAGCCAACCTTTACAAACGAATTATTGCCGAGAATCGCTCCGTCTTCAAACGCAACATAGTAGTTCGAAAGACCTAATAGGTCGGCCGGTGGATTGATGGTTACTACGGCGCCAGCAATCGTAACTGCAGAAGACTGTACGTCGATACTCTGAAATGCCTTGCCGTCAGACGCCCGAACGATATGAACAAATCCATTCCCTTTTTTGACCGCTTGGTTGAAAGTGACAACTAGGTTTGCGCCGACAGGAACCGCTGTCGCGTTATCGGCCGGGCTTATCGTCGCTACCGTAGGCGGAGTGGGAGCATCGTTGTCGGTAATGAAGACGGTTTCTTGGAGTGCAAACGCATTCTGATAGTTTGCGTCCGCCGAACTAATTCGATGGGTAATGAAGGTCTTATGTGGTCCTTCCACTAAATTGTCATCCACGGCAGTTACGGAAACGCTTTGGGGTACGTTCCAGTTTGTTGTCGAAAACACTATTGAGGTTGCACCACCAACAGTTGCACGAGCGTTCACTTGATTTTGCTTGTTTTCAAGATCTATCGTAACAGGTTGCGTTGGTGGAAAAGTGAGTACAAGCTGATACGTGTCCCCCGCTCCGCCCTCAACGACATCGGTAGAACCACCGGTTGGAAGAATCATCACACCTGGATAGTCATCGTCGATAATGTTGACGAGCACTCGGGGCATACCGACATTTTGATACCGTGGATCAGTGCTTGTACTAATGTGCCTGATATTACTTCGGTGAAGACCCTCTTCGACGGAGTCCTGAACGGCTCTGACCCGCACCTTTTGAGGGACATTCCAATTAGAGGGAGTAAAGTCTAGAAAGGTGTTGGCTGGATTCGCATCGCTTACAGCCGTAATTTGGTCCCCGAAGGCTGGGACGAGACTCACTCGCACATTGGCTGTCGGCGGCTTATTGAGGGCGATTTGGTATGTATCGTCTACACCGGTTTCGCTGACCGCGGTGACGCCTCCACTTTCGGTGACGACAGCTCCCGGCCCGTTCGGATCAACGACTGAGAACACCTCAGGATTGATATCATAGTAAATATTGCCCCGACCGGTGGCTCTCCAGTTCCGGAAGTCCAGCTGCGACTTCATGATGTATCCGGATTGGCCATCAATACTAAACGCTTCGATCCAACCGCTAGTCATGTTGTCGAATCCCAGGACAGCATCGATTCCAGGTGTAATATCCAGGACCAGCCACTGCAAATCTGTCCAAACCAAGTCGGTTCCTTGATTGGTAGGAAGGTGGAGTTGATCGATTAGAAACACCGGAACTGTTTGTGTTCCGCCGATCCCTCCAACCGTTTCGTCGCGAGCATAATTCGCATCTCTATTGTCCAACAATCCATCTAGGTTGGAGTCCAATCCGAGTTGAAGAGCCATCGCGGTCGAAAGGATGCTGACTTGTGCGCCCGTATCGAACAACATGTTGCCTGTGGCAACAAGATCATTTTGTTTCAGTTGGCCGGTCAAGAACGGCAGATCAGCCCATACCGGTGGGTGCGAGCCGGAAATAACACTACCCTCAGGCGTAAATTTAACACGGTTGTCGACCGGGATGGAGTAACGTGGTCCGCTGTATGCTGGAAGGGTATCTGAAAAATCCGTCTCCATAAACAACGCAGTTCCAGTGATCGTTGTCCAGGGGGTGAAGTCTAAAGTCGTTACTCGATCCGCCATCGCCGGCATCCCAACGATTCCCCACGGACCGAATATGCTTAAGTCTCGCGTGTCGTCGGAGATGATGCGAGTGTTTGGTAAGGTATGGCGTACACCGCTCTCCCCTGCGAAATCGAATTGATATGGGCTAGAGATGTCAAATAATTGGGAACCGCCGACCCCCAATTCTTCAAACTTGCCCTCGGTTGTGTATGGAGGCGGCGTCGTATTCATATCCACGACTGCGGTTTCAAAGGCCAAAATGGTGTTGGCGCCCGTATCTAACAGGAATGTATTAAAAACGTCCGGCCCAATGCTGGCACCGGCTGAGTTACTAAGCTCCAACGTAATACGCGGCTGATCGAGCGCAACATTGTCTGAGGGACCAAGATCGATATAGGGTCTTCCGTTGATGGAGTCACCAGAAAGAAGATACCTCAATTCCAGTATCTCAAAAGTGCCCAGTCTCCGCGAACAAAGCCTGCGAGCTGCCTTCTGATTGCCTTGTAACTTACGGCGACGACTCGATTTCAGTTTCATAGGCCTAACCTTTTATAGGTTTACTGACTTTGAATTATCCGACCGGAGCATACCCGAACTCCGTCATTTGATCAACTATTTGGTTTAATTTTACGGTCTAGCCGGTTGCTACAGTTCTTAAACGGCAATAGTTTGGACCAGCCCGTCCTAGTACGCGTTGGTTTAGCTGGTTCGGCGCAGCCCAACTCTACTTTGATTGAAAATCTTTTTGAGAATGGATAGTCGGCTTGATTATGGCGAAATAAGTGAGCTTTCGATGGCAAACCAAATGAGTCAAGCGATTCCCATTTTTACCCTCGGTTTTCTTGCAGTATTGAAAATACCAGTGAAATAGACTATCCGCGTTCATGATATAGGCCAATCCTTGGTTACAATAACAAACCCCACCCTGTAGTTCTGCGATTCTCCAGTTGCTACCCCTACACCCATGCCAAGCAGCAGCCACCTTCCTTGGAAGTTCCTGAAATGAATTTGTCCTTGCGTTTCGTAAAACGCTTTGGCGTTATTGTATTCTTTCTAGCTGCAGTGACGGGAGCTGGCGCCCTTGCCCCTCGATTCATGAAATCCTCCAAAGTTGTCAAGAACCTAACGCATACGGCGACTGTCGGAACACTTTCGGTAACCGTCACCGAGAATGGATCGGTAGAGAGTTCGAATAACAAAGAAATAAAATGTCTGGTGCAGGGCGGCAGCACCGTGCTTTGGGTTATTGAGACGGGGACCT
>JANLRK010000698.1:0-5107 GCA_031361585.1 Pirellula sp.
CGGCACGGAGTGCCGAGCTACACTGTGCTGCGGTTTTAGATACCCGCTTGCAGTGCGGCGACCACTTCTTCGCCATGAATCAATACGTCGACATCGCGAAAAACCCGTTTGACTTGTCCGTCGATCCCAATAATAAACGTCGTGCGTTTGGCAATCGGAATGCTGTTGAACTCGGTCAGTGCACCATAAGCGGTAGTGACTTTTTTGTCCGTATCCGCGAGGATGTCAAAATTCAATTTGTGTTGATTGGAAAAATCGTTATGGGATTGAACGTTGTCAACGCTCACCCCAAAAAGTTCAGCGCCTAGCTCGGCGATTTGATTCTTGCGAACGCTGAAGTCGTTCGCTTCCAAGGTGCAACCGGGAGTATTGTCCTTCGGGTAGAAGTAAAGGACCACAGCTCGTTTGCCAATGAAGGAAGACAGGTCGACCATCTCGCCATCCTGATTGGGCAATCGAACAACAGGTGCCGCCGAACCCACGTCGACTCGATTCAGCGAATTGATGACGATCAGCGCATCGAGTGGACTCATGCTCCCATCGCCGTTGACATCCATGAGTGGCCCCGAGTAGTTGGTCGGCTTGGACTCCAGCGCCCCTGTTCCGTGTTCATTGATGTAGTTGATCACGATGAGCGCGTCCAACGGCTCGACCATTCCCGAACTGTTCACATCCAGACGGTTCGTAGCATTTTGCCAATCCGCCGCGCACATTTCCCGGCGCTCTAAACGCTCGAACCACCTTGGAATTCGCTTTCCCATGGGCCAGATAACTGTCTAAAGTGTTGGTTATTGAAACGTTTCAGCAACGGAATCGCTAGGACTGTCAGTATAGGTTGTTTTCTTTGACGCGTCAAATTTCCAATTGGTTCCCAGGGAATTCAAGGACCTTGTCGGTTGCTACACATGACTTGGCTAGCGCTCCGAGCATCTGGGAACCAACACACTAGATACGTATTCTGGCCGTCAATCACACGAATAGATGTCGTCTGCGAAGGCCCAACCGGCCGAGTGCCCAATAATGGATTCAATTGCAATTGATGATCACCAGAGGGCGCTTCGACACGCAGTACTTGAATGTCGCGAGGCAATAGCCCCCAGCAACGAGTGTCGGCTGCTTCACTCGCTTCCCATGCGATTCCAGCGATGTCCATGCCGATTCCAGCCAAGCCACCGTTCTTGCCCATGCTACTCTTGGCTGCTGCTACCGTTGCCTTCTTAATGACACGTCGTGCGACAGCCCTAGCGATGACAGAATTGCGATTCGCCCGATAGGTTGACACGGCAAGTTGTTCGATGTTTGCCAATGAGGTTGTCGGTCCAATTGAATTGCTGTCTATGCGGACGCCAACTGAGTCAACATCGGAAGATGGGATAACGATGTCTGGGATCTTAATGGGCGCGACCGTTGGAGGAAGCTTGTATGGTCCAACTGCGGATACGATTCGGTCAGCAATCAAGAGGGCATCGCTCGTTGGTTGCTCCGCGACTTCGATTTTGTAAGGACCCCGACCGACCATTGCGAATACATAGACGACACCATGGCCCGGTTGAGAATGAACACCATCACGGGCTCGAGCGAGATCCCAACGCAGTGGTTCGCAGTTGGGCAGCAGACTCGACGCAACGTCGTAGTTGCGCACAGCATCGTCGTAGTCTCGATAGGTCGCTTCACGCAGCATCCCTCGCATGTAGAATCCCAATGGAAGAGACCGATACTCACTGGCTTCCTTTCCGCTGCGCTGCGCAAACATTCGACCTAACTCTTCATGTTTGTCTTGGATTTGCAGCGTGTAACTCTCTGCGTCGATTCCATCTTGCAACAAACTTGACAGGGACAGAAAGACACGAATGAGAATCTTCTCGTAGTCTTCGCCGGCATACGATCGCACTTGATCATCCGTCCACATTGAGACTGTCTTCTCCGCGAGCGAGTCTTGTTCGAGAAAGTCAAATCGATCTCGGACCTCACGCAGTTTCGTTTCAGCCTGTTTGGCTTGACCGCTAAGTAAGTCGACAACCGCCAAATCGAGATTCACTACATCGCGATCGTGACGATTCGACTTGGCGAGTTTTTCGAGGCCCTCGCGACACGCTTGCATCTGCCCATCATAAAAAAGATTCCTGGGCTGCGAGACACGTTTGGAATGGGTAGAACAGCCCGATGCAATCAAGACTATTAGACAAGCAGCCAGGTAGCCTAGACTTTGGGTGGCGATGGGATCCGTCGCCTTGGAGCGGTATCTAGCGCATCGAGTCATCGCTTGAGTGGATTGTAGTTCCAGAACTTGCCTGCGGCCGTTTTGTGATAACCCTTGCGAACTTCGGACGAGAGTTTGTCGTATTGACCGGTGTGAACGTTGGTCAGCTCAAGCGTTAATTCGTAATCGCGTTGGGTCGAGCTGTTGCGTTTCGTGGTTCCGCTCGTCAGCGTAGCGTAGAGCAAATAGTCGACTGGCGCTCCACCACGTTGCAATACAGCCGTAAACAACCGCATATTGTCCGGCAACATCAATGCATCCGGCCGCATTCGCGTTTCGTGGAGGGCTGCGTCCACCATGCGCTTACTAATCGATTGAAACGAATTGGACTCGAGAATCTGCGAATCGATTTGGTTGTACAGTTTGTCCTTGAAGTCGCCGATGTCTTCTGCACTCTTGTTTTCAATTCCTACAAAGCAGACCGACTTTTTCATAGGCAGGCCGTTTGGTCCTAACGGACAATCGTCGGTTGCAATTTGCTGGCGGGCAAGGAGCTTTGCGACAGCTTCCTCAACCAACGGATCGAAGACTTCTGCACCCGCCTCGTGGCTGCCAACCATATTCGACGCTTCAGGTTTAATCACGTGGCCATATTGATAGCCACGGCATCCCACCAATCCGGCGATACTAACTATCGAAAAACTACAGAGCCATTCACGACGATGCATGGGATTCCTTTCCCGCGAAACCAAACTACAACTGCCGCAGATTGTGCAACTCATCGCACTTGCGGACAAGAGTAATATCGGTAAACAATCCTTCGAACATCGAGACGATCCGTGTCAAATATGAATGATAGCATTGCAATCAATGCCACTTGCCGTTTCGAATGCTGCTGAAACGACGATCCGAGTTGCAGGGGATTGTCTATTTTGGTAACAGGTGGATGGTTCACGAGCCGTCGCCTTTGGCTCAGGCTTAAACGATTGAAGCAAATGAATAATACCGACGACCGGCCAACGAGCTCAACATGACAACGATCGATCGCTATCTGCTCTTCCTCTACTCGCGTGTGTTTTTGATTTGCTTCTTGACCCTGTCGGGCCTTCTCATCGTCGTTCAGGTTTTTACCAACCTGGACGAAATGATTGCATACGGAAAAGTACGAGGCAGCTTTGCGCTTGGGTTGGCCGAATACTTTACGCCGTACATGTTGAGCATCTACGATCGGATGTGTGGATTGCTGACACTACTTGCGACCATGTTTGTGGTAGCTTGGTTGTACCGAACTCATGAAATGACAGCATTGTTGGCGGCGGGAATTAGCAAGGGACGAATCATTCGTCCCATAATGATTTTGTCTGCGATTTTGATTTCTTTTGCAGCGGTATCGCGTGAGCTATTGATTCCCCGATATTCTGCCATGCTCAGCAAAACACCTCAGGAGTTGCTAGGCGAGAGCATCCGACCCATTCGTCCGACAGAAGATGTAGAGATGGGGGTCCTCATCGCCGGGCGAAACCTTCAGCCTGCAAATGCGATGATCAATCAGCCCATCTTTCGATTCATGAGCCCAGCGGCCCAAGTGACGCAGCAAATTACGGGCTGGTCAGCTAAGTTCTTGATGGCCGACGATATGCACCCACCAGGCTATTTAGTGTCGAACGCTAAAGGAGCAGAATCGCTCTCGGGAAAGAATTCTGTCCGCACCGAACAAGGTGTCTTCCTCCTTTTGCCCACCGACAACCCGTGGCTGAAACCAGAGGAGTGTTTCGTGCCAAGCAAACTCGAATTTGATGTGCTTCGAGGGGGAGCGGCCAAGCAATTTGCAGCGACCAGCGATTTGGTATGGCGAGTGCGCAATCAGTCGCACTATTACGGTGCAGATTTGAAAGTGACGGTGCATACGCGTTTTATCCAGCCACTATTAGACTTCACGCAGTTGCTAATTGGGATTCCAATGATCCTCTCCAACCGCAATCGCAACTTGGTGAGCATGATCATCTCCTGCATAGTCAGCTTCGCTGCTTTTTTTGGAATTAGCATTGGATTGCATGCGTTGGGAGCGACAGAGACGTTTCTCACGCCAGCTATGGCTGCCTGGGCTCCGCTTCTGGTCTTTGGCCCAATTGCTTGGGCTCAGTCAAGGCGGGCGATGCAGTCGTAACTCGGGCATGGCTTCGCTGCCACTGTCGCACCCGGCAGGTGCGACCTACCGTAGGTCACTCTTGCCGAGAGTGACTTTGCGCTGCCAGTGTCGCATCAAATGCTTCACATTATGCGATGTTAGGTCGGACGCTAGCAGCGTCCGCCACGCGGCCGAGGCCACGAACGTCCGAATTCGCTTTGGGCTAGTACCGGTTAAGGATCCTGGGAAAATACAGTCAACGCGTATGCCTTTACTTTCCCAAGGAATTTGAACATGAGCATCGCTGAATCCACCGAAAAGCCAAAAGTCACTAGGACCAAAATGTTAGACAAGTCCGGGGACCGAGTCCGACAGATGTTTGCGGAAATCGCCCCCAAATACGACTTGATGAATCACGTCCTGTCGTTGAATATCGACACGCTTTGGCGCGCGAAAACCTTGCGAATACTCGATCTCAAGCCCGGGGCGCCCGTTCTCGACGTTTGCACCGGAACAGGGGATTTGGCCATTTCTATGGCCCGATCGCTTGGAAAAGAATGCAAGGTTGTGGGCAGCGATTTTTGTGGTGAAATGCTCGATATCGCTAGAAAAAAACACGCTCGAAAACTGCGGGGGTTCGATCAGGTCGAATTTATCGAAGCGGATACTCAAGCCCTACCCTTTCCGGAAAATCATTTTCAGGCGGTGACGGTTGCCTTTGGCCTCAGAAATGTCGCCGTTACTGAAAAGGGATTGTCCGAGATGCGGAGAGTCTGTAG
>JANLRK010000755.1:0-5292 GCA_031361585.1 Pirellula sp.
GTTAAGGACAACGACGAGGTTGTCAGCAACGCGGCGTTAGTGAGCGTCAAAGTATTTGCGGCGTACCAAAACCAGTTGAATGCTTTGGATGTTGATGCCGACGGATCGATAACACCATTGGATGTATTGACCCTCGTTAACGACATTAATAGAAACGGACTTCGGGACTTGCCGGATGCTGTCCCAGCGTCTGCTCCGTATTTAGACACCAATGGCAACGGAAAGCTTGATCCGCTCGATGTGCTAGAGATTGTTAATTACATCAATAGAAATAAAGCGCGAGGTGCTGAAGGCGAATCGCCGATGGATGCGGCCCAGGTAGATCAGGCGTTCACCGCCATGGATATCGACGCGATCTATGGCAGTCGGAAATCTAGAGAGATGGTTGCGGCAACAGTACTTTCTGTCGATGACTACTATCGGAACTTGGACCACGCGCGAAACCGACGACGCTAGAGCAAGTTGCGAGAACCAGCGAGAACGCGACCCGGCTCTTGCGAGGTTATTGTTCCCAGGCTTAAGCGTGGAAATGCACTGTCCTGGAGGCTCCAGCTTCGTTCGTTCACGAGCCACACAAGGGCCGTGCTACGTGCTACGGACACGGCCCGGGGGGCCATGCTACTGGTCGTTTGAACTGGATTCTTCTCAACGCGTTAGTTTTTCCCGATATCTTTCCTGAAACGTCCAATTTCACCAGGAATTACTTGTGTCTAAGAGCTTTATGGATTTTGATCAGTTCAACAGATTCTCGCCGAAGATTGGTAACATATGAGTCATTGCGATAAAGTGGCAGTCTTTGCATTTTTTTTTGGTTGAGCACATACAAGGAATAGAAACAGTTATGAAACGCCGTCGCCCCTCTGCTGTTCCGCGTCGTACTCCTCGTTTCGAACGACTTGAACTTAGGCAAATGCTTGCAGGCTCGTGGGTGCAACTGGCCAATGATGCACCCACAGGCAATGGGATCGGGACGATGATGTTGCTCACCGATGGAACGGTGATGGCTCAAGAAGCGGGCGTCTCGAAAAAATTCTTCAAGCTCAGTCCGGATTCCACTGGGAACTACCATTCTGGAACGTGGACTAGTCAAGCATCCATGTCCTTAGAGCGACTTTACACTGGGTCCAATGTATTGCCGTCAGGAAAAGTGTTCATATTGGGTGGCGAATACACCGGTCCAAGCGGAACGAACAATTGGATTAACACCGGTGAGATTTACGATCCAATAGCAAACTCATGGTCTTCCATTCCCAATTTTCCTCAATCGCAATTCGGTGACGATCCGACCGTCCTTTTGCCGAACGGAAAGATCTTGGCTGGTTATTTATCGGGGACGCAGACTTATTTGTACAATCCTGCGACAAATACTTGGGCGCAAACCGGCAGCAAATTGCACAATGACGCGAGCGATGAAGAGACGTGGATATTGCTTCCCGATGGTAGCGTTCTAACGGTTGATGTGTTCGCAAACAATCGTTCTCAACGGTACATCCCCGCGACGGGAAGATGGGTTGATGCGGGCAATGTGCCTGTGATTCTGACAGGAAGTTCGTTCGGGTTCGAAATGGGGCCAGCAACCTTGCTTCCGGATGGTCGCGTATTCCAGGTGGGTGCGAACAACAATACTGCGATTTACACTCCATCGACGAATACCTGGATAGCAGGGCCGAGCTTGCCTGCAGGTTTGGGTGCCGATGATACGCCTGGGGCAATGCTTCCAAACGGCCATTTTCTATTCGCAGTAGATACATCGGTGCCAATATTCACCGCCCCAACCAAGCTATTTGATTTTGATCCGGTCGCCAATTCGTTGACGGACGTCACTTCACTAGCTCCCCCGGCGCTTGTCTCCGAACTTAACAATCCGGCATTTATCACGCGAATGTTGGTCTTGCCAAACGGCAATATGCTGTTTACCACCTCATCGAGTAGTCTTTGGGAATACATTCCAACGGGAACGGTTGATCCAGCATGGGCACCGACGGTCAGCAGTACCATTTACAACGGATCCAACACCTACACTCTCACAGGTACACAGCTAACCGGAATTTCAGAGGGTGCATCGTATGGTGACGATGCCGAAATGTCTTCTAACTACCCTATCGTGAGACTAACTAGTGCTACTGGAGTAGTAACCTATGCTCGTTCATTTAATTGGACTCCAGGTGTAGCGACAGGAAACGCTGTGGTGACGACTCAATTTACCGTTCCCGCATCGCTCGCGCCCGGCGACTATACCTTGAACGTGATTGCCAACGGCATAGCTTCTGCTAACTTCCCGTTTACAAAGGCTATATTGCCACTGGAATTGAGTTTGGATTCAACGAGCATCAACGAAAATCTAGCCGCTGGCACTTTGGTTGGAACGCTTTCTACTCTCGATCCAAACGGACCGAATACTTTTACCTACACGCTGAAAGCCGGCGTGGGTGACGACAACAACAGCGAATTTCAGCTGTCAGGAAATCAAATTCGAACACGCGTATCGTATGACTTCGAAACGCAGGGTCCCCGTAGCATTCGAGTAAAATCCACGGGAGCCGTCGGTCTTACAACGGAAAAGGTTTTCGTTATTTCGATTCGCGACGTCAATGAAGCGCCCGCCGGACTAACGATCAATGCAAACCCGGTTCCAGAAAATGAGCCGCCTGGATACGTGGTCGGAATCTTCAGCTCCAACGACCCCGACAAGAACGACCAGGCTCGATATCAGTTATCTGCGAATTCGGTACGCAATGACAATGCGTTGTTCCGTATTCAAGGTAGTCATTTGGATACGGCCGTTTCATTTGACTATGAGGCCCGCAATACCTATACGATTCATGTTATTGCCATCGATCAAGCTGGTTTGACGACCGAAAGCGATGTCACGATTCACGTCATCGACGTTAACGAAAAACCTACCGACCTGGTACTTACCGCAACCGAGCTTTTGGAGAATTCCCCCATCGGGACAGCCATCGGTAATTTCCGTATTACCGACCAAGATTTCAATGATACGCACTCCCTGACCCTGGTTAGTGGCGTGGGTGCCGATGACAATGCAAAATTTGCGCTCGTCGGGAAGGAACTAAGGAGCAATGACAATCTCGATTTTGAAAATCAACGGCTCTACTTTATTCGCGTTCGAGCGACGGATGCCAATGGTCTGTGGATTGAAAAAACATACAACATCTCCGTCTTGAATGTCAACGAAACACCGAGCGAAATCGCTCTGACACCATCGTCGGTTGACGAGGGTCGCGCGCCAGGCACCACCATCGGATTGTTGTCTTCGGTGGATCAAGATTTTGGTGACACGCACAAATATGAGTTGGTGAATAATGTTGCGTTTCCTGACAACTTAAAGTTTCAAGTTGTCGGTGGCGAATTGAGGACAGCTGCGGTCTTCAATTTTGATGTAAAGAACACCTATGGCATTTTGATTCGCAGTACAGACCAAGGGGGGCTTTTCATCGAACGCACTTTGGCGATCACGGTTAAAAATGTGAATGACCCTCCCTCCGATATCGGAATTAGTAATCGTAGCATCCTTGAGGATAGTCCAAGCGGCAGTTTGGTCGGAAGCTTTATGACCGTGGACCCAGATGGATCGGATACGTTTACCTACCAGCTAGTTGCCGGCAATGGTGCATTGAACAATAGTTCTTTTTCGATCGTAGGAAACCGGCTCTTTACCAATACCACTCTCAATTTCGAAACCAAGCAAAACTATTCGATTCGCGTTCAGAGCCGCGACACAGGTGGAGTTGCCATCGAGAAAGTCTTTGTCATTGACGTTCTAAACGTGAATGAATTGCCGACAGCATTGTCGCTGGCTCCCTCGACGATTCCGGAAAATAGTGCGATCGGAACCATCGTTGGTTTGCTTGTAACCCAAGATCCAGATATTGCGGACACCTTCACGTACGGCTTAGTACCGGGAGCTGGTTCGCAAGACAATGGCAAGTTTTCGATTATTGGTGGTTCGCTCCGTTCCAACGCATTGTTCGACTTTGAGACCAATTCGAGTTATTCGGTTCGGATACGGAGTACCGACGCGGGTGGCTTGAGTACGGAAGCTCCGTTTGTTGTGTCTGTTACGAATGTCAACGAAGCACCATTCAACTTAAATTTGTCCAATGTTTTGGTTGAGAATGCTCCCGTAAATGCAGTGGCGTTTAGCGTGATTGCATTCGATAGCGATGCTGGCGATTCCCTGGTTTATTCGTTTGTGGCTGGCGCTGGAGCAGACGACAATGCAAAATTTGCGATCAATGCGACGGGAGGGGTCAGCCCATTGCAGCCAGTTGACTTTGAAACACAATCCTTCTATTCCATCCGCATAAGAGCTACCGATGCGGGAGGGCTTACGATTGAGAAGGCATTTCCAATTTCCGTTGTCGATCAGAACGAAGCGCCAACGGGTCTCTCATTAAGCCCCAACAGCGTGAATGAAAATGCTGGAACGGGGACACTCGTTGGCATTCTTGCAACGGTCGATCCTGACGCGTCGGATGCATTTCTGTACAGCTTGGTACCCGGCGTTGGCGCGAATGACAACTCCAGTTTCTCGCTGGTCGGGAATGAGATTCACGCCCTCGACAGTTTCGACTTTGAAACCAAGAACACGTATTCCCTCCGAGTGCGCACCACCGATAGAGGAGGCCTTTTTACGGAGAAACAATTGAGCGTTTCGGTAGAGAATGTAAACGAAGCACCTGTGTCTGTTGCCCTATCCAGTTCATCCATTGATGAAGGGTTATTAAATGGTTCGGTGGTTGGTTTGCTGTCGACGCAGGACGTAGATGCGGGCGATAGGTTTCTTTATTCGCTTGTTGCAGGAGTTGGTGCGACGGACAACAGCAGCTTTATGATTCTCAACAATCAGCTTCAATCCGCTTCGACATTTGACTTCGAAACCAAACGATCCTATAGCGTTCGAGTTCGAAGCACCGATCGCGGCGGACTCGCGACCGAATCGCCGTTTGTCATTTCTATCAACGACGTAAATGAATTGCCGACCGATTTGCAATTATCATCGAAAAGCTTGAACGAAAATGTCCCAATTGGAACTCTGATTGGATCGTTGAGTGCGACGGATCCAGATCTTGGAGACAGCTTGAGTTACCGATTCGTTTCGGGGAACAACGATAATGCGAAATTTAGCCTGGTTGGTAACCAACTTCGCTCGGGCGAGGCATTCAACTTTGAGCTGAAAGCAATTTATCGGGTCGATATCCAGGCAATAGACAAGTCGGGCAACGGCCCTACTCAGACCTTCACTGTCACGATTAATGACGTCAACGAATC
>JANLRK010000781.1:0-1813 GCA_031361585.1 Pirellula sp.
CTTGAGGTTCATTAGCATGCTTTTTGTTTTCGAATAATGTCTGCGGAGCAACGCAAGGATTTCAAAACCCTGGACATCTAGATCGCCCCAATAGGTAATTGACGAATCATGCAGCCAATCGAAATCGAATAGCTGCGTGACCCCCTTGCCCATTCCGAAGAAAGCGATACCTCGCTCAATGGCCGGAAGCGTTAAAAGCGTCACTTGGTTCTCCACGATTACCACGCGCGCGTCGTGAATACGCATCTTCGCGATCGCTTGCGGAGGCAATGAAAGCTCTACGGTAAACAGCCCTAACTCGTCCTGCAATTCCGAGTCGAGGACTCGCGTCAGAATGTGCTTTCGAAAAGAACTGAATCCGTAACGTTGTTCAAAGTTGCGAGGATCGCAACTGCAATCAATCGATTCGTCAGGCAGCAATATATCTAGCCACTCGGACAGCAGCCCTCGATTCTGTTGGACTAGTTTGGTGGGAACAGCCAATGGCAGTTCGCGAGCGAAGCAACCTGGTCTCGGATTCTGGATGAGAAACTCGGCTACCGTGATTAAATCATCGACGCCATCAAGGTCAACGATTTTGTTCCAACCTG
Organism: Pirellula sp.; assembly: GCA_031361585.1. Taxonomy (GTDB): domain Bacteria; phylum Planctomycetota; class Planctomycetia; order Pirellulales; family Pirellulaceae; genus JBKCUI01. The sequence continues at coordinate 591 of JANLRK010000781.1, forward strand.
TCTTGAGCCAAGGTTCGAGCTTAGGGAGCCGCTCTCGGATTTTCTTTACTCGACTCTCAAGTCGCTTGAACTCGTTTTGCTTATTTGTCAGTTTGAGTAGATCGATAAAGGAGTCTATGGTGATAGCCCTGGGAAAGAATTCGTTTTCACCATATTTGCGTGAATTGCGTTTCTCCCACTCAACTGAGTATCCGTAGCCAATGGTTTCCTTGGCGGACGAACGAAGCTGAATTACGTTGTAAATGTTTTTTGAATGAACATCGGAAAGTTTCAAATTGGCTGGAAGGAGCCAGGGAAACTGCTTGTTGTCGAGCCTTTCAATCCACTGAGTGACGGCGCGCGGATAGATTCGAATTGCTTTTTCGATAATCTCGGAAGGCGTGATCATTTTCTAGTTGACTAGCAGTTTGCATTCATTGGAAACGGTCGCCGGCCTTCCACCGCAGACTTTTTTGTCCTGCGAATGGATGGCCTTTCACTACAATACACTATAGCGAGCGGGGACTTAACTTGGCACGCACTTTGCTACTCTCGGGCGTATGCGTCTGTAGCAAAAGTCGTGAATCGTCTTTCACTCTAATCGTTAACCTCGGAAAGAATTCAATGAGTCGAATACCTGTTTATTGCATCCTGTCGGCGTTGCTTTGCGGCGCGCTTGTTCGACTTGGCGAGGCAAGCGAGGACCCAAAAGCCTCCGAAGTGAAGGTGGATTTCAATGTCGTTTATGGCGATTCGGCAGAGCCGATGCACCGGGCGGATATCTACCAATTGAAGTCAAGATCTCCCGTACAAAAGAGCCCCGGCATCCTTATGATTCACGGTGGGGCATGGTTCGCTGGGGACAAGATGAACGATTCGTTGCATGCGAAACGGCTCGCCAAGTTGGGTTTTGTCGTTATGGTCATTAACTACCGTTTGATACCCGCGCATCCGTTTCCTGCGCAAATAGACGATTGCAATCTTGCATTGGAATGGATGAGCAAGCATGCAGACGAGATGGGCGTAAACACAGATGCCTTAGGGGCGTGGGGCTACTCGGCTGGAGGCCACCTGGTGGGTTTGCTTGCTACGAATCCAAAAGTGGGTTTGCCTCGACTCAAGGCGGCGGTGGTTGGAGCTGCGCCATGCGATTTGACTCAGGTCCCGGCAGAAAGCAAGTTACTGGTCGGTTTGCTGGGCGGATCGAGGGCCAAGTATCCCGAACGGTATGCAAATGCGTCACC
>JANLRK010000798.1:0-8820 GCA_031361585.1 Pirellula sp.
CGACCCATCCGGGAAAGCGGGGCATTGGCCAAGGGGATAGAAGCGGCGGTTGGGGTTCGGGTTTACAAACCCAACGCCAAGCGATCCCCAGTGCGCATGATACCGCGTCGTGTGAGTGCCTCTGACCCACCCCATGAAGTGTCTCATTTCGCCATCGACCTGCGGACACAGGATCACCGTGATTCGACGCGTCCTTTCGATCAAGTAATCGCGAATCTCCATCCGAAGAACCAGACCGTCGCCCGTGTCTTGGTCGGCCATTGTTTTTCCGATGGTTGCAGTGACTGTCGATTCAACCTCACCGCGCCGATAGGTGATCTCGCGCGATGCGTGCTTCGTCAGTTTTTCCGCAAGCCTTTTCTGGCCCGCCTTCAATAGGCCGCTCATGCTTTGCCTGACTTCTTCTCCGGTGAGATAAGAGATAAGGAAGGCACTAATCGCTGTTAGGCAGATTCTGCATGCGTTGTGCGTCGCGAGATCATTTTGCCCGTGACGATTGTTTTAGACTCACGGGTTAGTCGGTCAATTGGCCAACTTGGAATATCGTGTTCGTTCTTTATCTTCTGAAGCAGCGACTGTACTTTCGAATCAAGACCAGGTTCATCTTCGCGAGACGGTTCTTGCGCGATTCCAAAGCAAGACGCAACCAGTAAGCAAAGAAATGTAGACACTAAGTGCTTCATTTTTGACACCGTATTGTTTAGTTGATCCGTCGAACGAATCGCAGTCCATCGAAAAAGCATCAACGAGAATCGCTCCGAAACTTCCTCCATCTCAGCACACTTCCCCGCCCCTATCTACTTCAGTCTATCCGATGCATCACTCCACGAGTCAGCGTACCCGCAGTTACAACACCTTGGTGACACAGTGACTCCAAAAGTCAAATGGCAATAACTTGGAGGAATTCTCGAAACCTTGGAATCGCGTTGGGTTTTGATTCTCAATGGCAAATGGAAGTGCTGTTTGTAGAGGTTGTATTCTTGCTGACTTATTGCGATCTGGTTGGGTCAGCCTAATTTGAGGTGCAAAATGGAAACTATAGATATTCACTGCCCGAATGGCCATCGATTGATGGGTTCGACCGATATGGTTGGTCGCAATGTTCGATGCATGAAATGTAAGGTCAAGTTTCCCTTTGTGATTCCGATGGAAAAGCCCCTCACTGAAACGGGGGTGCTTCGCATTTTAGGGGATGTCCCACCGCTCCCGATGCCGCCTGAAGTTGTTTTGCCAACGCAACGCCCATGCCCGCGTTGTTTGAAAATAATCTCTGTGAACGCGAACGTCTGTGAACATTGTTATTGCTACGCTGGCACCATTCCCCATTTTCTAAAACAGCCAATTGGCGAAGCCAAAAGCTACAATGGACGCTAACTGTGACTTTGAGCCAGGCTATTCACGCGACAAGAAATCTTCGAGGCGAGCGTACGACTGTACGAGCAGATCGTCTAGGTCACTCAGTCGACGTTGGTCTTTGACGATTTGTGCTTGTGCCTTTTTAAAGTACTCTGGTTCGGCCATCTTTGCATGAATCGATCGCTGCTCGGCTTCGTATTGCTCGATTTGCAATGGAAGTTTTTCGCGTTCTTGTTTTTCCTTGAACGTCATTTTTTTGGCAGTTGCCACAGCCTCAAGCCCTACTTCCGACTGCAGGGAGCTAGGCCTCGATTGCGGCGATGGAATATTCGATTTGCGGCTCGATTCGGCAAGGGCGGCGGCTTTTTTGCCTGACTGGCGTTGTCGAAGCCAATCGTCGTATCCACCCACGTACTCTTTGATACCTTCTTCTTCGAAGACGATCGTGCTAGTTACGACGTTGTCTAGAAAAGAACGATCGTGACTTACGACAAGAACCGTCCCTTCGTATTCGACCAAGCGTTCTTCGAGCAACTCCAACGATTCGGTATCTAAATCGTTGGTGGGTTCGTCCATCACGAGCATGTTGGCTGGCCTCGCAAACAGTTTGGCCAAGAGCAGGCGGTTTCGCTGTCCACCTGAGAAGAACCGAATTGACGAGCGAGCTTGCTCGGGCGTGAAGAGAAAGTCTTGCAGGTACCCAATGATGTGCTTCGTCTTGCCGTTTACCGTGATCATGGTTTTTCCAAGTCCAACGTTTTCTTCAGCAGTCTTATCGAGATCAAGAATCTCTCTTGTCTGGTCGAAATACGCAACCTCAAGCTTGGTACCCTGCCTGACTTTACCTTGAAGCGGCGCAAGCTTTCCGAGTAAGCCTTTGAGGAGCGTCGACTTACCCGCTCCATTCCGACCAATTATTCCGACTTTATCGCCGCGCATGATCGTTAAGTCGAGAGGCGGGATAATGGTTTTCTGGCCATAACCAAACGATGCGCCGGTGAGATTGCAGACGAGCATTCCGCTCCGCTCGCCGGCATCGATTTGCATGGCAACGGTCCCTTCCGTCTTCCGGCGTTGGGCACGTTCTGAACGCATCGCTTCCAACGCTCGAACGCGTCCTTCATTGCGAGTCCGCCGAGCTTTCACGCCGGTTCGAATCCAGACTTCTTCCTGCGCGAGCTTCTTATCAAAAAGGGATTGCTGCTTCTCTTCGGCATGAAGCGCCTGTTCTTTTCGCTTTAGAAACGTCGGATAATCGCACGACCAGTCAAAAAGTTGTCCTCGATCGATCTCTAATATGCGTTTGGCGAGCCGTGTCAAGAAAGCCCTGTCGTGAGTTACGAAAAGCAAAGTACTCGGCAGCGAACTCAGGAACCCCTCGAGCCAGGTAATTGCATCGATATCCAAATGATTGGTTGGCTCGTCGAGCAAGAGCACTTCCGGCTTGCTTACGATTGCTTGGGCGAGCAAAACGCGACGCTTCATTCCGGTAGAGAGACTTTGGAATTGGACTGTCCCATCCAATTCCATCTGCGTTAGGATTCGCTCGACAAGCTGATCACGCTGCCAGTGGTTTTCGATTTCGTTCAACTCTGCGGGCAGGCCCCTCGCGATGATCTCTTCGACCGAGCCGACAATGTCAAGCGGAACGTCTTGTGGCAAAACGGCTACTCGAGTGCCCTCGCTCATTTCGATCGTGCCAGATTGCGGCTGCTCTTGGCCCGCGATTAGCCGCATTAGGGTAGTCTTTCCACTACCATTACGCCCCAATAATCCAATTTTTTCGCCCGGCTCAATTCTGCAAGAAACTTCGTTTAATAGACTTGGACCTCGATAACCGATGGTCAATTCCTGGATGGTGATCTGCGGCATTCAGCGAAAAACTCTCAAACTCAGTTGGAAACGGGCCTGCGATCGAAGTTGCGAGCCAAAAATTGAAGTGAGCAATATATTCGCAATCACACAAAGGTCATACCCAAGAAAACCGCCTATTCGCAAGCATTTTCACAAATCGCAGCCAATTGCAAGCAACAAATCGACGTTTGCTTGATGCCATTCTGCCCAACGTTCCGTTCTTTGTCCCTGAACTAGCAAGCGATTCAGTTTGCTCTCAAACTGGCTCGCAAAATTTCCTTGAACCTCACTTAGCTTTTCTAGCTGACCAATTCGTGTATCCCAATTGTCGATTTGCTCGGTGGCCTTCATCCATCGCAACGCAGCGGTCTTTTTCTTTTCGAACGCAACGTCAACCTCCATCGAAATTTGCTTTGTTCGTTCTGCTATCAAATCATCGAGCCAACGGCGACGAATCGCGACGAAGCGTTCGATTTCGTTCATACTGCGTTTGGTCGAAAAGAGTTTCGACCAAAATGGCTTTGGCTTTGACAATGCTGGAACACCGCTAAGGATCGCCCCAATTCCGTCCCATACCTCAAGTGTTTCCGAGTTGATGGCGCCTCGTATTTGATTCATTGTGCGAAGATCACAGCGGCAGGTCAAAGCTTGCTGGATGTGGTCGCAGACGTCGCAATCGCTCGGCACGATTTGGTCCGCTTCATTCGGTGTGTGACGACAAGCATTCTCGGTACCGATGAGAGCCGACATCTGCGACCGCAGGATGGCCATCTTGGATTGATTCTCCAATCGTTTGTCCTCGAGAATTATTTTGAGTCGCCCGACGAGCAGCGGATCTGGGATCGGAATGCCTTTGTCGGCAAGTTGATTTTGAGCCTTTTCCTGCTGTTGGAGCACCTTTTCTGTCTCGCTGAAAATCCCTTCTGCTTTTAGGCAGGCTGCGATTCCGAAGTGCAATTTCATTCCGTTTCCGGCAGCAGTTTGTCGCAATCGGTACGCTATCGACGCCTGAAATAAATTCAGGACCTCCTTTTCGCATTCGTTATTCTTACAAAGGGACACTGAACCATGTGAACGCGATTTTGAGTCGTTTGCAACCATTTTGGCTGCCCCGCAACGCTCGTTAGCCAACTGGGCAATTTGAGTTGCGGAAAGCGATTGGGAAATTTCGCTTTGGTTCGGCAAACTGTAGGGCACGGTACGACTGACAAGAAACGTGTTCGTCCGAGGAATTTGAGCGAATGATATTTGCGCATTCATGCAAAGTGCAAAAAATCCATGCGCCAATACAAACCAAGTCGTCTGGTTTCGTGCCCGATCCTTTCTGCTCCAGGTCCGTGACCCTACCATTTGCGTCAACTTTGCCTTGCAATCGTATGCCAGTGTTACTTCTAAATGCGCATTCAATGCTTTGTAGATCGATTGTCCTAACAGTCATTATGAAAGAGGATTCCTGAAATGCGCGTCGTCCCGATTAGGCAATCTTTTAGGTTCGCGATCGCCGATAAACAAGCTGACAAGATTGATTCAATGATTCAATAAGGTGGCTCGGTGGTCCCGGCAAGTAGCTTCGTCCCTCCGAGCCATTCTTTCAATATTCTTTCCAGGTTCGATGAATAAATCGTCATCCAATCGACTCTCTGTAGTTGGATCAGTTTTTGGCGACGCTCCAGTAAGGAAAATCGACTGTGGCGGCGGTGCCTGACAGACCACTTGATCAAGCATCCATTTCGGAATGCCATGCAGCGTTCTCGAAAATGCTTGAAAAGTACGCTTGGGCAATCGTCCGAGACTGGGGTTTGGCAGCAGATGTCGTCCAAGCCAGTTTCGTGGCCTTGTCACGATTTGGTGGGGAGGTCGCCCCCGAAGCACGCAAGAGTTGGCTTTTTAAAGTGACCCATCGTGAGGCTTTGAGGGTCCGCGAGCGTCAGAAGCCTTACATCCAAGAAGCTCCCGAATCGACCGCTGCCGTTTTTGAGAAGCATGCGATTTATGAAGTAACCCCATTAGCAAAGTTAGCGGACCGAGAAGCCGTTGAAAGACTGACCAAACAGATTGGTGAACTGTCGCGTGAGCAACAAGAAGTATTGCGCCTTCGATTTTTTGAAAACATGACTTTTGCAGAAATTGCAAATTCAATGCAAATCCCAATCGGCACAGCACTCTCTAGGATGCGACTAGCACTTGAGCGATTGCGAGCAATGTCAAAAGAAAATGAAGACTAGAGGCAAAAACATCCAGATGACAGACATCCAATCTAAACCTGATGAGTCACAATTGCATTTAGAGGCACTTCTATATTTGCTAGGAGACCCTGTTCTCGATCGGCAGGCATTCGAGGAACGCTTGGCTGACGATTCGCGACTAGGTGAGATTCTTTCTGAAGCTGTTTCGGTTTACCAATGGACGCAAGGTGTCTCAACGTGGCGGATGCTGCCAGCATCCGGTCCAACGCTTTCTGCTCAGCCAACAATGGCTTTGCCAAGAGGTGTTTGGCGGACCTATGCAACGTTAGCAGCTTCGCTATTGATAATTGGTTTATTGGGATGGCAGACTATTCCCTGGATGCGTTCTACTTCCACCGAAATCGCATTATTGAACAGTGTCGTATGGGCATGGGGAGAGCTTCAGACGGAAGAATCGGATTCCCAATTCGTGCGCGATTCTAGCGGTAGCGACGTTGAAAATGCGATTGCATCGCAAGATCTGACGCTTGAAAGTGATGTCCCTGAGTGGCTAGTATTAGCGACGGCCGACAGATTGGATGGCCACGACTTATCCGATGGAAAGGCACTGATCCAATGAATGGCTGGATCCATTGCGAGGCATTCACCTCGTTCCGAGCTTATATGATTGCATTGGCTGTCTTTGGCTTTGGAGCTACGCCTGTTTTTGGGCAAAAAGATTTCAATTCCGCCGAAGCACAGACTCAACCCACATTCGATCAACTAGAACACGACGCGATCACCTTCGTCCAAGAAAATCATCCTGAGTTAGTCGCACTTTTGCAGTCGCTCAAATCGATGCGACAGCGGGAGTATGAGACCGCGATCCGCGAGATTGTTCGTACGAAAAAAAGGCTCGATGCGCTCGCCAAACGAGAAACCGAAACGCACGCGATGGAGTTAGAAGCGTGGAAGTTGAAATCCAAAATTGATCTTTTGATGGCCAAGGGGATTGCTCGCGACAAAGCATTTGACAAAGCCGTCCTGAGAGATCTCTTGTCGCAACAAGTCGAGAACCAAAAGAAGCGTTGGAAGAATGAGCAATCGACTTTGACAAAACGTCAAGCGCAACTCGCAGAACTATTGTCGCGAATGGAAGGTCATGAAGCGGAGAAAGTTGACCAACAATTGACAATTCATTTAAAGAGTGTCGACAACAAGATTGGCAAAGCAAAAAAACCAAAGCAAGAGGCAAAGACCACCAACGATGACAAGGTCAAACCATGATGTTTTCCTATTTGAACATGAAATTGAGTAGCACCTGGCGGATGCTTCTAGCATCTGTGCCGACGCTAGCAACGTCGGCCACGATCATTATTTTCGTCTCATTGCACTCGTATGCTGAAGGTCCTCTTGCCCCCTTGGAGTCGCGATTTCGGCCCAATGCTGATGGCATTGCAGAGACGACGGAAGTTCCGGACTTTCAAAAGCACGTTTCGCCGTTGCTCGGACGAATGGGATGCAATGGTCGCGCATGTCACGGTTCGTTTCAGGGGCAAGGTGGCTTTACGCTATCACTCTTTGGATACGATTTCGATGCCGATTTAAAAGCTTTGCTGGACAAGGAGGCTGGTCGTGTTGATGCAAAGAATCCGCTCGCAAGCAAAATCCTCACGAAGCCCGTGGATGTGGATCTGCACGAAGGTGGCCAGCGATTCAAAAAAGATGGATGGGAATATTGGGTATTGAGGAAATGGATAGAGGCCGGTGCACCGAAGACGAATCCTACTCAGAAGGGCGTGATACAGAAGTTGGCTCGCCTCGAGGTTTCGCCGCTTGAGATTCAGTTCTTGGCCAAGGACCAAGCGAGGTCGATACATGCAATCGCCATTTGGGAAGATGGAACTCAAGAGGATGTTACCTCACTGTGCCGGTTTTCTAGCAACGATACGTCCATCGCGAAAATGGATGAAAAGGGGGTGGTAGTTGCTGGGGAAATTGGCGATACGCATGTTGTTGTCTCCTATGACAACGCGGTTGTCCCCGTCAGCGTGCTTCGTCCCATCGGCGAACCAGGGCAACTTCATCAACAAATTGTCAACGCGAAAACCGAGATCGATAGGTTGGTCTTAAAGAAGCTTGACAAGTTAGGGATCATGCCTTCGGACAACGCGTCGGACGCGGAGTTCTTTCGACGAGTATCGCTCGACGTTGCCGGCACCCTACCAACGTCGGAACAGGTCCGAAAATTTTTGGCCGACTCATCATTGGACAAACGTGAGAGAGCGATTGAGAGACTGTTGGATTCACCTGGTTATGCCGCCTGGTGGACAACATTCCTTTGTGACTTGACTGGCAACAACGACGATCAGCTGAATAACTTTTCGCCATTGCCAGGGCAGTCCAGTCAGCATTGGTATCAATGGATTTACGCTCGCATGGCAAAGAACATACCCTACGATCAAATCGTGGAAGGAATTGTCACTGCCGTCTCGCGCGAGCCAAACGAAAGCTACGTTGAGTATTGCGAGAAGATGAATCTCGCGAGCCAGGACAAATCCGGAAAGAGCTTCGCCGAGCGGTCCGATATGATGTACTATTGGGCTCGCAGGAACCAGCGAACGAAAGAGGAGCGAGCGATCTCATTTGCCTACGCTTTTTGCGGTGTACGAATTCAATGTGCGCAATGCCACAAGCATCCGTTCGACCAATGGTCCAAACAGGACTTCGATCAATTTGAAAATCTCTTCGATGGCATAACTGCGAACCAAAACAGCTATATGCCGGAATCGAAAGATGACGTTGAAAAAATGGTCAGCGAACTTGGAATCGCGAAATCGCTAAAGGGAAACGATCTTCGAAAGAAGTTGCAGGAAGCGGTTAAGGACGGCAAGACAATCCCTTTTCCTGAACTTTTTGTCCGAGTCGCCAAACAGCCTGAGAACAAAAACAATAAATACAATAAAAAGCAAACGGAAGCTGTTAAAAAACTCCCGACAGCGAAGTTGCTTGGTTCGGACTATGTCGATCTTTCCAAGGTTAACGATCCTCGTCAACCATTGATGGCATGGCTACGAAGAAAGGACAATCCTTACTTTGCAAAGGCCATCGTCAATCGGATATGGGCACACTATTTCCAATCGGGAATCGTCAATCCTCCGGACGATTTGAACTTAGCCAATGCGCCCAGCAATTCCGAACTGCTTGACTATTTGGCTACCGGATTTATCGAAAACCATTACGACCTAAAGTGGTTACACCGAACGATACTGAATACGGTAACCTATCAGCGAAGCTGGAAAACCAACGAAACGAACTCGCTCGATCGTCGCAATTTCTCGCATGCATTATTGCGAAGACTGCCGGCGGAAACCGCTTACGATGCCCTACGGATCGCTTTGTCCGACTCGGAGCAGGCCAAAGCTTTGTGCAATGTCGAAAGCGA
>JANLRK010000840.1:0-1290 GCA_031361585.1 Pirellula sp.
CGCGATCATCACAGCGTCAATATCTTTTCGATCAAGGATCTTTCGGTAGTCCTTGTAAGCGTCTGGTTTTTTATTTTGTGCCTTTTCCGCCTTTTCGATGTTTGCACCAAGCACATTGGAATCGACGTCCGCGAATGCCGCAAAATCCGCAAACTTAAATGACTTGTTGGTAATTTCCCAACCTTGGTTTCGCAGGCCGATGGTTGCAAAAACGGGACGATCGTTTGGCGACCAGTAACCGAATGCCCTATTCATCGAGGGACTCAAAATGGCGGCGGTCCCGGCAACGGCACCTCCCTGTAAAAAACCACGACGGGTTGATCGTTGAAATATGGACATTGAAAAATCCTCTGGGAAAAGTGAACCAACTCCTGCCAACTCGCCTTACAGGAACGCAGAAGTGAAAAGGACAATGATACTCAAATTCGACAGCAATTGAACTGGCGGGAAGAACCGATAAGCCAAAATTCAAGGTTTCTGGGTCCTAGACCGCGATCATGTGAACTTTGCGGGGCAAGCCACCGCTCGCGATACTCCACCGACGGTTGAATCTCGCCGCAGAGAGGACAACTGTACTACAATGGCTGATATCGAGCACGACCCTAATATACATCGCGAACGTATCGCTTCGCATTTGTCATAGTGACCAAGTACTGCTTTGCTTCGCTTGCCGACATTTTTCCGTGCACAGCAATCACTTCTTGCAAGGCCTTGTCCACATCGACCGCCATCTTCGATGCGTCGCCACAAACAAAGAAATAAGCTCCCGATTCCAACCATGCAAACAGTTCTGCACCTTGTTCCATCATTCGATGTTGAACGTATACTTTACTGACATCGTCTCGACTGAAAGCCAAATCCAATTTGGTGAGCAGCCCATTGCATTGCCAAGATTCCAGTTGCTCACGATAAAGAAAGTCAGAAGCTTTCGTTTGGTCGCCAAAGAAGAGCCAGTTCACACCCGTTGCTTTGTCTGCTTGCCGCTGCTGCAGGAACGCAATGAACGGAGCAATACCGGTTCCTGGACCGACCATGATCATCGGAGTATTTGGGTCGGTGGGGATAGTAAAACCATGCGATGGCTGGATGAAGACGCTCAAGGGTGATCCCGGCTCTAGTCGATCGGCTAACATGGTCGACGCTACCCCTCTACGTTGCCGATTGCGAACCATGTTTTCAACTCGGCCAACCGCCAAATGCACTTGTGAAGGATAAAGTGATTGGCTACTGGCGATGGAATACAGTCGAGGCCTTTGATCAATCAACGAACCTACAACCTGTTGAGCCGTC
>JANLRK010000785.1:0-1776 GCA_031361585.1 Pirellula sp.
GTCCCTCCGAATAGCGCCATCCGATTTTCTGGGATTTGTAAAATAACTCCGGAGATTAGCAGGATGAATTGGACACAGAAAACACCAGCTAACACCGCCATAAACGTCTGTCTGACTTGCTGAAAATCTTTCCATAGCAATGCTCCCCAAACCGATAGCTTTTGTTGAACTAACTCCATCATGCCACCTCCGATTGATTGGACTTCAATGCTACTTGCCGAGCTTGAACGGATTCAAAAGGCTGCGTGAACCCGAGGTAGAGCTCCTCCAAGTTAGGTCGTATGGCTTTGATTTCGAATAGGTTGGCATGCTGCGATAGTGCGGATTCAATTGCCGGCGTATAGCCTCGCACCATCATGTGTAGCGTTCGGCCCGTTTGCTTTTTGTGCAGCACTTGCATCGCCTCCATTTCATCCGGCAGCGCTAGAAGCGGATCGCGGAGCGAGAGATCGAGAATCGTCACGCTGCTCTTGAGCTCTTCCAGTGGAGCAACGATTTGCAATTGGCCTTGGTGCAGTATGGCTACCCAATCGACTACGCGTTCCACCTCTGCGATTTGATGCGAACTGAGGAAGACAGTCTGGCCTGCCGCTGCTCGATCGATCATGCTCTCTAAGAACGATCGACGAACCAGCGGATCGAGGCCGGACGTGGGCTCATCCAAGATTAGCAGTTCCGGATTAAATGCCATTGCCAACGACAACGCCACTTTTGCGCGCATGCCCTTGGACAGTTCGCGGATCTTACCGTCCGCTGGCAATTGAAATTCGCAGATCAGCTCCGCATAGGACTTCAAAAAACCCTCTGGATAAAAACCGGAAACGTACCAGCCCGCTTGGGCGACCGTCATCCATTCGTAAAGTGATGGCGCGTCTGAGACGTATCCGACCCGTCGACGAATCTCGAGCGGCTTCTTGAGTGGATCTAATCCGCAGACGGAGATACTACCGCTATTGAGTTTGGTGTATCCGAGCATACTGCGGATCAAGGTGGATTTTCCAGCTCCGTTTTCTCCGAGCAAGGCAAAGACGACACCGGGCGGCACCTTCAACGATACGTTGTTTAAGACCGTTCGTCTGCCGAAGCGTTTACTGATGTTGTTGACACTAATCACTTCGCTCATCATTGTTTCTCTCCTGTTCGGATTGCGTTCTTGAGTGCCTTTTCAAACATGGTTCGCAAGCGTTCTTCATCTAGTCCACCGCGTATGGCTTCATCGAGGACATTTGTCAATCGTTCGGCTAACAGCTGCTGACGATCTGCGACGCATTGTTTCTTTGCTCCTTCGCAGACGGCAACGCCGCGACCGCGAAGCGATTGCAAAACCTCTTCGTTTTGAAGTTGGAAGTAGGCTCGTTGGACAGTGTTTGGGTTTACCGTGAGTTGCTTGGCCATATCGCGGACACTTGGGATCACTTGCCCAGGAACGAGAACCCCTTCGGCGACGGCATATTTGATTTGCCGTATTAGCTGTTCGTAGATGGGAATGCCGTTGTTCGGCTCGATGGAAAGCTGCATTGCCTCCGCCCCTTTCGGCTTGATGAATGGATTTTAGCCCTCACCCGACCCCTATGGAAAACAGTGTCGGTGTGTTGGCGTGATAATACAGAGGTATTGGCTTGGAGTCAAGCAGAAATGAAAAAATTTCGTCCTGTACGATTAATGATTTGCGAATCTACTTCATTCGATAATTATTCCGCTTCTAATCCGATGTGGATTGCTTTTGTTCCGAAGGGGACTGCTTTATCCCGATAGGGATTTCAGAAGGTAGCCGGG
>JANLRK010000005.1:0-13789 GCA_031361585.1 Pirellula sp.
GTGGGCTCTCCCACAATGCCTACCGTGTTGTCTGCTACCATCTCTTGAAAAAAATTCGACTTGGCGTTTACCATTTGTGCTCCATGCATTCCTACTTCTTCGTCGCTCGTTACTACGAAGTAGATGGGCTGGGTTTGAGCATCCAATGATACGGAATCAACGGCTTGGAGGGCACATGCTATTGATCCTTTCATATCGCAAGTACCCCTTCCATAGAGTCGATTGTCCTTTTCTGTCGGCTCGAAAGGACCGCAAAAATTGACCGACCAATCTTCCGCTGGCACCACGTCGGTATGCGCTAGGTAGGCCACACCCCCTTTGCCCTCGCCACGCTTGGCGACGATGCTCACTTTGTTTTGGCCTTTGCCATCGACGTAGCTCAGCCATTCGATTTCAAACTGGAGCGATGCCAAACGATCAGCTACGAATTGGCTCACTGCCGAGTTGCTAACGTCGCTCACCGAAGGGAAGGCTACCATATCCTTGGCCAATTGCAGCGTTTTCTCCAATTCTCGTCCGATCATTGCGTGGTTCTTCTTTGGCTAAACTGTCCGGTTTAAGCGGTTTAGAGTATTCTAATGGTGGTGTGGACTTGCAATGATGTGCGCCTCCTGGAATTTGGTTGAAAGGTTAAGTGATTTCGATGTTCAATGATATGCGCCAGGTTATTTCTTTGATCCTGGGTGGTGGTCGTGGTACTCGTCTTTTTCCTCTTACTAAAATTCGCGCCAAACCTGCTGTCCCTCTCGCCGGCAAGTATCGACTCATCGATATTCCAATAAGCAATTGTTTGCATAGTGGCATCAATCGGATTTATGTTGTTACGCAATTCTTAAGCGTTTCGCTCCATCAACACATCCGCCAAACCTATCGATTCGACAATTTCAACGGCGGGTTCGTCGAGCTGCTGGCGGCTCAACAAACGATGGAGGGTGGTACCGAATGGTATGAAGGAACCGCAGACGCCGTTCGCAAAAACCTTCGCTACTTTGACCAAAACGATTGCAAATACGTCCTCATTCTAAGCGGTGATCAGCTCTATCAAATGGACTATTCGAAAATGCTCGAAACTCACATCGAATCCAAAGCCGATGTGACTATTGCTGCAATTCCTGTTCACCGTTCCGCCGCTCATGCTCTGGGTGTAATGCGTTGTGATGATACGGGCCGCGTCACTGGTTTTCTAGAAAAACCTAAGACCGACGATGAAATCAATATGGTTTCCACCGCTCCGAGCTGGATCGATGCTCATGGGATTCCGTCCCAAGGCCGCGATTGCCTAGCCAGCATGGGATTATACATTTTCAACAAAGAGCTGCTCTTCGACGTCCTTAACAAGACTAACTATCACGATTTCGGCAAAGAAGTATTTCCTGCCGCCATTCGATCTCGCAGAGTCCAAGTGCATTTGTTCGATGACTATTGGGAGGACATCGGCACCATTCGCGCTTTTTATGATGCGAACTTGTCCCTAACCAAAAACAATCCCCCCTTCGACCTTTTTTCCGCAGATCGGCCTGTGTACTCCCGAGCTCGCTTTTTGCCTCCCTCGGTGGTCGACGGTGCCACCATTACTAGCTCCCTCTTAGCGGACGGTTGCAGGATCGGCAAAGGGACCACAATTGAAAACAGCGTCATCGGACTACGCTGCGTCATCGGTGAGGGCGTCACGATCAAGAACAGCATCATTATGGGTGCTGACTACATGGAAACCGAGCAAGAGTTGGCCGCTATAAAGGCCGAAGGCGGAGTGCCGGTCGGAATAGGCTCAGGAAGCCTCATAGATGGCGCCATACTCGACAAGAACTGCCGGATAGGACGTAACGTCCAAGTCATGAATCGCTCGACTGCGAGCGACTCGGATCAGTATCAACCGTGTTATGTTCGAGACGGTATCGCTATCGTTACCAAGGATGCAACTCTGAACGATGGTTGGACTATGTCCTAGCATTACTCGGCGTCCGAAGGGTCATACCCTATTAGTTAAATAGAACTATATATTTGTTGTAGTTGTAGAGACGAGCGAAAAGTTGTCAATAAAAGCTATTTGCCTACGCAAAGTTCAAGGAAAGTAGGTAAAAGCCATGCAATGCACTTTGTGGAAAAGCAGTTAGTGGTTAGAAGAAACGGGTCTACCGCGGTGTTCATGTAAGCAGCTGTTTTGAACGTACCAAAGGTCGATGTTGGCAACGAAGAAAAGGAATAATGACATTTCAAACGAAACAGACAACTTATCCACGGCCAAAGAAAAAAAAGGGATCATAGCAGTCGCCTTCGACATGGATGGCTTGATGCTCAATACGGAGGACCTTTACTCGGAAGTAGGGCATATACTGATGCAACGAAGAGGCAAGACGTACCGTGATGTCGTTCGAAATCAGATGATAGGCTTGCCAGCACCAGAAGCGTTTGGAGTGCTGATCAGAGAAGAGAATATGCAGGAGTCGTGGCAAAAGCTGCAACGCGAGACGGATGATATCTTTGAATCCATATTGCCAACCAAGTTAGCGCCCATGCTGGGTCTGATCGACTTGATGGACTACCTGGATGAACTAGGAATGCGGCGTTGTGTCGCAACTAGCTCGACACAGAGTTTTGCCAAAAAGGCATTGAGCATTGTAGGGATGTTGGACAGGGTAGACTTCGTTATAACCGCAGAAGACGTAGTCCATGGAAAGCCCTACCCAGACATCTATTGGGCTGCGGCGAGCAGACTGTCAGTATCCATAGAAAATCTACTGGTACTAGAGGACAGCCCGACTGGCACGAAAGCAGGTGTAGCGGCGGGCGCTTACGTAGTAACGGTTCCCAATGAACATACCAAGCATGGATGCTTCGAAGGTTGCCAATGGATAGCCGACACGTTGTGCGACGAACGCATCTATGGACTGCTGAAGAGATAGATTAACCCCGAGCCTTGGTCTCGTTTAAACCCAACACCAGTCTAAAACGATACCTCGGCTATACGATTAGCCAATTGCTAGTTCGCCCAGTGCCTTGGTTTGGCGTCGTCGTTCGTTTTCCCGCAGAAAAATCTTACGCATTCGTATTACATTTGGGGTAACCTCGACCAATTCGTCGTCCTCAATGTATTCCAACGCGGCTTCTAAGAACAACTGACGATGGGGCTTGAGGATAATATTTTCATCGCTTCCGGCTGCCCGAACGTTGGTGAGTTTCTTTTCTTTGGTAGGGTTAACTACCAGGTCATTGTCGCGAGCGTTTTCGCCAACAATCATCCCCTCGTAAACATCGTCGCCAGGTCCAACGAAGAGCTCAGCCCGATCCTGCAAAGCAAATAAAGTATAAGGAATCGCTTTTCCGGGAACCATCGAAACCAAAACGCCGTTTTGTCGATGCGGCAATTCAGCCTCAACCGGTTTGTATCCAGAAAAACGATGGTGAATGATCGCGGTACCCTGCGTTGCATTCAGCATTTTCGTTCTTACACCGATGAGCCCACGAGCAGGAATAGAAAAACGCAATAAAGTGTACTCACCGCGAGGGGTTAGCTCCTCGAGGATACCTCGACGATTGCCAACCATTTCCATGATAGGTCCCATTTTCTCGGTGGGAACTTCGATGTTCAACACTTCGTAGGGCTCCTGCAGTTCACCATCGATATTCTTTAGAACAACCCGAGGTTTGCTGACGCTCATCTCGAATCCTTCGCGTCGCATCGTCTCGATTAAGATCGACAGGTGGAGTACGCCTCGACCGCATACGGCGAAAGCTTCGCTCCCAGCGACCGGCCGAACACGGAGGGCAACATTTCGTTCTAACTCTTTTTCCAAACGCAACTTGAGTTGGCGAGTCGTTACGTATTTTCCATCTTTGCCAGCTAGCGGAGAAGTATTGATACTGAAAATCATCTCCAGAGTTGGTTCGTCGACTCGCAAACGAGGAAGTGCATTTACCTCGCCGCGATTGCAGATGGTGTCACCGATTTCAATATTTTCGATACCGATTACCGCGACGATGTCGCCCGCAGTGGCTTGTTCTATGTCGATTCGACCAAGTTTGTCGAACATTTGCAAGTTAGCGATTTGTGCGGGCGCAATTTTTCCTTCGTCCTTGGCGATGTCAACGGATTGTCCCTTGGTCATAGTACCAGATTGGATACGGCCGATCGCGATTCGACCCACGTAATCGGACCAATCGAGGTTGGTGACCAGTAGCTGCAATGGTGCATCCGGTTCCACTTCAGGACCAGGAATTTTTTCGAGAAGCATATCCAAAAGTGGAGCCATGCTATCGCCGTGCGAATTCCAATCCAATGTAGCGTAGCCATTTCTACCGGAGGCAAATACCACATCGAAATGATCCATGTAGTGTTCACCGCCTAGATCGACCAGCAACATCAACGCTTCCTCGACGACGGCATCGCATCGCGCATCGGGTCTGTCGATTTTGTTGATTACCACGATCGGCCTGACGCCAGCCTCGAGGGCTTTCGAAAGCACAAACCGGGTCTGGGGCATCGGCCCCTCGGCAGCATCCATCAGCACAAGTGCTCCGTCCGCCATGCGAACGACTCGCTCCACCTCACCACCAAAGTCAGCGTGGCCAGGAGTATCGATCAAGTTGATTTTGACCCCTTTATATTCGATCGCAATGTTCTTCGATAGAATCGTAATGCCACGCTCTTTTTCCAAATCGTTGCTGTCGAGAATGCGCTCGCCTTGCAATTGCGATTCGCGATATTGACCGCTTTGTTTGAGCAAGCAGTCGACCATTGTGGTCTTGCCGTGGTCGACGTGAGCGATGATGACGATGTTTCGGATGTCGTTGCGACGCATTGGAATATTCAGTGGTAAAGGTGTTGCCGGTGCGAGAATGCATTCGGCGGCTGACTAGGTTTCGTCGCTCGCTCGGAAGCTGCCAACGAGTGTCGGTGTGTATTCGCAAAGTTCACTCGGTAGGAAGTAAAGTGCCAATTCGCGAGTTGCGGATTCCTCGCTATCGGATGCATGCACTAAGTTCATTTGACGCGAGCTAGATAAATCGCCTCGAATCGTTCCAGGAGCAGCTTTCAGACCGTTGGTAACTCCGAGCATGTCCCGTACAACAAGAATAGCTTCAAGCCCCTCGAGCGCTATCGCCACAACTGGCGAGGACGTGATGAACGACTCAAGGTTCGGATAGAAAGACTTGCTAACGTGCTCAGCGTAGTGCTGCTTTGAAAGTGCCGGTGTAACTCGTAGCATTTTCATCGCAATAATATTGAGGCCTTTGTTTTCAAAACGGCCAATAACTTCACCGATCAATCGGCGTTCAACACAATCTGGTTTGAGTAGCACTAAAGTCTTTTGCATGATTTACCTGGAAGATGACACTTAGAGAGGCTTGCTGCGCGACCCGCAACTTGCGTACGGCAATTCCTAGATGGTAATTCCGAAAGGGTCCCAGGGTGGAGACTTGACAACAAGAACGAGACGGCCGACCGACAAGCCCAAATTCTCTCGATTTTCACCTTGGTGGCTAGATCAAAACCGTCAACCTCTAAATCAAACGTTGCACGGAAAAAAGAAGATTTGCCAGCAAATTCCTTGGCGACACGGCGTATCCAGATTATGAAGATTCGCCAAAAGGCAACCCAGCAGATGGTAAAGCGAAATCACTCGCTGCAAAGATCCTGTTAGTGTGAATTAAAGCCCCGATACTACGAAGCAGGAATCTATCCGATGCAAAATATCCAGATTGCTGTTGCCCCACAAATTGGTAATCGAAACAATCAGTTATCTAAAGGAACTCGAATGGAACGTAGGAGTAAGAGAAATCAGATGACTATCAACAAATGGCTCGCGTGCATACCAACCGTCTTCTTAATGACGGGCACTCCTACACTCTACGGTCAGGATTTTTTGAAGCAACTGGAAGCCAAATTGTTTCAAAAACAGCAGGAATCGAAAACAAAGGAGCAGCCGCCTGCTGCCAATCCCTCTGCACAAGAAGCGGCCGAGAAACCTTTCGAATTGCCCAGCGTTCTCGAACCGGATAGCTTGCCAAAACCGGGGCTTTTGAAGCCGAAGGAAGAAATCGAATCGCTTGAATTGCCAGCTCCGAAGGCCGATCCGAAAGGTCCGTCGACCCAGCGATCTGCCAAACCAAATCCATCATCAACCGACAAAGTGGTTCCGAAAGCAAGCGGTACGGTCCAATCACCTTTCCCGCGAACGAGCCCGAAAAATCCAGCTACAGCTCCATCATCGACTGGCGGTGGCGGTTTCTTAGGTTTAACAGTGGAATCGATTCCAGGAGGTGGTTTTGGATTGACAGTGGTTGAGGTTGCTGCCGATTCACCAGCTTGGAAGGCAGGATTTAGAAACGGCGACAAAGTGATCGGCGTTTCTGGCCAAGCCGTGTCCACTGTCGACGCTTTTGCCGAGCAATTAGCGCGCTTCGCACCAGGTGCACCAGTCAAGTTCCTAGTCGATCGCAGAGGGAAAACCGCTAACCTAATCGCGGTTCTTCAAGATCGAGCGATTGCTGGACAGATTCATGGGTTGCGCCCCGGAACCGCCGCCGAATTGGAACCCGGTCTCAATCCGGTTGTTGGCAACCGAATTGGGCAAGCTTATTTTGGCATCAACGTTAGCGACATGTCGGACGCTTACCGAAGACAATTTGGAATTCCAGCTTATCGCGGAGCGTCGGTTACGGAAGTGGTCCCAAATTCACCAGCTCATTCCGCTGGACTCAAGCCAGGTGATTGCATCGTGGAGATTGAGGGAGCTACAGTCCAATCCGGAGAAGTCGTTTTGGAGACGATACTGCGTTCGAAGCCCGGTCAAGTGATTTCCGTCTCGTACTACCGCGGTCGTCAATTGAATAGCGTAAGCGTTGCATTGGCTTCCGATCAAGAACATGGAGGGCGAACACCATCGTCGATTTCTCCTGAAATGCTAACACCCGAGTACGTAGCCAATTTGCAAACGGAGTTGGAACGTGTTCATTCCGAGTTGTCAGAAACACAAGCGCGTTTGCAGCAACTAGAAGCGAGATTGCAACGCATCGAAAACAAGCGATAAGGCTAACGGAATTGCAAAATACCGCAGGCTTGCTCTGCGGATTGTTCTGCTTCTAGGCTGCACGCAAAATGGCGAGACGTGCATCGTTACCCAACGATTTTCAGAACCTAAAGAACACCCTTGGAGCTTGGCACACCTGTTTGTCGTGGGTCGATTTCACACGCAATACGGATTGCTCGTGCTGTGGCTTTAAAAATCGCTTCAGCAACGTGATGTGTGTTTCGACCATAGTGCATCAAGATATGCAAATTGCACATGGCGTTCGATGCAAACCCTTGCCAGAAATCTTCGACCAATTCGCTATCGAAATCGCCGATTTTTGGTGACGGCATTTCCGCTTGAAACACCAGAAAGGGACGACCGCTAAAGTCTACTGCGCTTGTTACCAACGTCTCTTCCATTGGTAAAACCATATGGCCATAGCGACGAATTCCATGTTTAACACCCAAGCATTGGCTCATGGCTTGACCAAGACAAATACCGATGTCTTCCGTTGTGTGATGCGCATCGACTTGCAGGTCGCCCATGGCAAGCACATCGAGATCCATCAAAGCGTGCCTCGCCAGCAAGACGAGCATATGGTCTAGAAAGCCAACACCGGTATTGATACTGTTTTGCCCGGTGCCATCGAGAGTCAGCTTCAATTCAATCTTGGTCTCAGCAGTTTGTCTCGAAACCGTGCTAGTGCGAATTGTCGTCATGAATATTGGGAGCTTTCTTATACGTCCAAGTTTCGCACATCGAGCGCATGCTTTTCGATAAACTCTCGCCGCGGTTCGACCTTGTCCCCCATGAGGACACGAAACATTTCATCGGCGGCGGCTGCGTCCGTCAGTTGCACTTTAACGACCGTTCGATTGGACGGATCGAGTGTTGTTTCGCGAAGCTCTTCGGCATTCATTTCACCCAAGCCCTTAAAGCGAGTGACGGAAAGCCCTCGTCGACCCGATTCGCGAATACCGGGAAGGAGCCCTCGTAGATCTTCCAAGCCGATCGCGTTTTCCTCGCGATAAAGATAAAAACGGGAATCCGTAGCTCCGGTTCGATCTTTAGGAATTAGGTCTTCGATAGAAAATCCAAAGGCCGCCAATTCCTTGAGCCCCGAATTTATCGTTCGCACCTCGAACAACTCAGCAATGTGCGTCGTCGGAGCCGCATCCGGCGGGACTAACTTGGCCGATGCAGAGTCGTCGACGGGTGTCGACGCGAGCGGCGTAGCATCGACTAGTACCTTTCTCGACGCTAAGAATTCGTCGAGCTTGTCTCGCGTTACGAACCAGTGGTCTTCGGTGCCCATATCGAGATGAAATACCGGCAAGCGACCCGTTTCTAACTCCATGCGTTCGGTATGCACTCGCAGCGAGATACCGCGTCGTTCAAGCGTAAGCATAGCGTCTTCCATTGAGGCTAGAGTGATACACAGTTTTCGCATCTCCTGGCCTTCGATCTTTTTACCGCCATCGCCGACGAAGTAACTGTCATTGAGCCCTCGTTCTAGAAGCTGGAATTTCATCTCCTCTTCGGTCTGAACGTAATACCGTTCCTTCTTTCCACGAACGACTCGAAACAAGGGGGGCTGAGCAAGATAGACGTGCCCACCAGCAACCAGTTGATACATTTGGCGATAGAAGAAGCAAAGCAATAGCGTGCGAATGTGAGATCCATCGATGTCCGCGTCGGTCATGATGATGATCCGATTGTAACGTCGCTTGGCAACATCTTGATCTAGCCCAATGCCACATCCGATGGCTTGGATCATGCTCATGACTTCTTCGTTTGCGAGCACTTTGTCTTCGCGGCTTTTGTAAGCGTTGATGATCTTGCCACGCAATGGAAGGATGGCTTGGGTATCACGGAAACGACCACCTTCTGCACTTCCACCTGCCGAATCACCTTCTACCAAGTAGAGTTCGCACTCTTCCATCTTGTTGCTAATGCAATCGCGAAGCTTGCCAGGTAGACCACCGCCACCAAGAACATTTTTTCGATTGCGAAGTATGTCTTTGGCCTTCTTGGCTGCTTCGCGGGCCTCTGCTGCGAGCAATCCCTTTCGGACAAGCAGCCTAGCGTTCTTTGGGTTTTCCTCGAGATACTTTGAGAGTCCATCGCCGACGGCTGAATTGACGATGCCCTCGACCTCACTGTTTCCTAGCTTCGTTTTCGTTTGACCCTCGAACTGCGGTGTACCGACGCGGACGGAGATCACGCAGGTAAGGCCTTCGCGAAAATCGTCGCCAGTCGGAGTAAGGTCCTTGAACAGGTTTTCTTTCTTGCCATACGCGTTGAGAGTCCGAGTCAATGCGGATCGAAATCCAGATACGTGCGTTCCACCCTCGATCGTATTGATGTTGTTTACGTAGGAATGCAAATTCTCGGTGTACTCTTCCGAATACTGCAGCGCGATAGAAAAACCGAGATCGTCCTTTTGGCCCTCGATCAAAATTACGTCCTTGTGGACAACCTCGCTGGCTCGGTTGAGGTACTCCACAAACTCGACGATGCCGCGTTGATAGAGGAAATCGTCCGCTTGGCCGGTTCGCTCGTCCTTGACTTTGATCCGCACACCGCTGTTCAGGAAAGCCAGCTCCTGGAGACGCTTGACCAAGATGTCGTACGTGTATTTGGTATTTGGGAAGATTTGGCTGTCGGGTTTGAAGGTTGTCTTGGTACCTCGTTTGGTCGTGATACCGGCTTCTCGAACTGGGCCGGTTGCGACCCCGCGCTCATACGATTGCGTCCAGACTTTGCCGTCCCGGCTTACTTCCACTTCGCACCATTGCGACAAGAAATTGACCACCGTGACACCAACGCCGTGGAGTCCCCCTGAGGTTTTGTACGCGTTCTTTTCAAATTTGCCGCCGAACTTCAGGACCGTCATGACCCCTTCGAGGGTGCTCATTTCCCGTTGCATGAGTTCGGTCAGCTGAGCATGTTTGTCGACAGGAATGCCTCGACCGTCGTCCTCGACCGTTACCGAACCATCGGCGTTGATCGTGACCGAGACAACCTTGGCGTGCTTGGCCATGGCTTCATCAATGGAATTGTCGACCACTTCGTAAGCCAAATGGTGAAGCCCCTTTAGCGTGGTATCGCCGATATACATTCCGGGGCGTTTACGGACGTGCTCCAGGTCACTCAAGTGCTTTAGGTCTTCGGAATTGTATTCGGAGCCGTGGATTGGTACGCCATCGCTATCGAGTTCCAAATGAGGATCGGATGGCTGGTCGGCAGGTGCGTTCATAAATTCAATTCGTGAGAATTCAAGGCAAATAGCGGAAAACCGCTACGATTTCGATCGTTCGAATACGAGGCGGGAGTATACCATTTTTCCGCCTTTTGCGATTGGCCAATTCACCTGAGAAAACCAAGGAAATACAGCTCTTTTCCGTAGCATTTCCAAGTGTTTTTTACGAGTTCATGTCGAGCTCATCTCGGTTGGATCATTTCCCTCGGTACATAAGAGATCTCCCCACTTTCGCATCGAGGATTGAGTTGATAGCTCTTGCACAACTAACTGAGTGGGCAGCCAAAAAGCCCGAACGATCCAACGGTCAAGGAGGTTGTACAGCTTTCGTCTCTCTGTTTTTGCAGGCCCCCAACGAGCCCGTCTCGTTGGAGCCAATGTCGTGCACGAGCAAGCGATTGGAAACTCAAAAATCCATCCGACGAAGGTGTTAATTTAAGTCGAATTTGAAGTCGTTCTTGGATGCATTCGCTTCAACTTTTGCAGTGATTCCGGACTTGTTCTCATCGACGTACTTCAATGGAATCGGCGACTTTTCCGATTGGACTCCACCCGAAAAACCTGGCATGTCAGGGACGATCTCGGGGACGTATTTGAACGCAATCTTGTAGTTGCCCGGCATGGCGCCATCGTTCGGGTCGAGAGTTTGCAGCCAGAATTTTCCATTCTCGTCCGAAGTGCCTTGCGCGACAATCCCCTCTTTGTTTGTTGGCATAAACATTACGTTTATCTTTGCGATTGGCTTACCCTTATAGGTCACGGTTCCCGTAACAGGGACCGCCTCTGTACCTCCGCCGCAACCGAGAAACGTAAACACTAATCCAATTAAGAGGTAAGATCGTTGGCAAGTCAAAATAACAACTCCTGCAAATTTGGCAAATTTCACGTTTCATAAGTCAGGCTCTTCAATCCTGCGATGCCTAGAGTTTCCTCCAGGCATCGTTAAACACCATTTGAGAACCCGTATTAAGCGAATCTGCTTTGAAAATCAATCATTAAATGAAGCGACTTCGCCACTACTTATAGAGCCGTAGCTTCGATAGGTCTCGGTATCAATGCTGTCGCTCACAAATCGAACTCCACCATCGCCAAGTCCGAAGTTCCCTCCGCCAGTATGTCGACTATTGAAGTTGTAATTGTTTGGCCAATCGCAATCCGCATTTCGAGAGAAATCACCGGCAGGTAATCCGCATGTTGGCCATGGCTTCGCTCGACGCAAGCTAAAGTTTAGTGGAATTGCGGTGGTTGCAGTTACTGCATTCGGATTGTACCACCAGTTCCATTGGCTAAATTGTGGCAATGCCTCACCTGTAAAAAGGGTATTGGACGTGCCATCGGTAATATCTCGTATCCGCGTGATAGGGTTCGTATTCAGTTGGTTTGAACTCAGAACACCGTTGCCAGCATTCAACCCATCGTTGTTTCCACCGTTCCGTCCTCCTAGCGTGTTTGGATGATTATAAATACCATAGGCCCAGTTTCTGCCAGCGCAAGCTTTGTAATTGGTAACAGCCCAAGAATCAGCCGCGACAGCATCCGATCGGCGATCGAGGCGACCATTGTTATTCTGGCCATCGGATGGGCAAAGGTACGAGGAAATGACGGTAGCTGCTACATCCCGGTTCTTCTGAATGGCCGTTCCGGTACCTGGAATTCCGCCGCTTAGCCGAAGTCCAACGCCGAAGTCGATGTTGTTGAACATGTTGTTCTGCTCGATAAACGGTAGAATCATCTGAAGCCAGCTCTTGCCGGTATCCGAGATTGCAAGCCCACCACCACCAAGACCAGCTCGGGAACGCTCTGCATAATTGATCGGGAAGTTTCGGAAGGTATTTTCGTAGTTATGAAAAGCTAAGCCAAGCTGCTTAAGATTATTTGAGCATTGCATTCGTCGAGCTGCCTCGCGGGCCGCCTGGACGGCAGGTAGTAGAAGCCCAACGAGAATTCCGATAATGGCAATGACAACAAGAAGTTCGACAAGCGTGAAAGCAGGCCGAAACCCAAAACGATTGCGATGCATGGGATAACTCCGCGAAAAAAAGAAACTCTAGGACCCACATCCAAAAGCTGACGCTGTTAGGTTAATGATGCTTAACTGGGCCTTACGGTCCAATAATGTAGCGTTTCACGCGTGTAGCAATCAAGGTAAACTCAAAAACTTTTTGAAATTAGTCCATATTTCAGCAAAAAGTGGGGCGAGACTCTTTTCCTAAAGATGAAACTGTTTTCAAACATTCTGCTAAGATTTCGACGGGTGCTTTAGCGTTATTCATCATTGGACAGCTTACGTTCGTAAGCTGTCCAGCATAGAGTCCCGCGACTCAATTCAAATGAACTCAAATTCGAAACACTGCTCGATACCTCAAGAGGTCGCAAATGTTCACTAAGTGTCTGTTGGCAACAATCGTCTGCATGGTAATCGGATGCAATTCAAGTAGCGTAGCGAAAAAACAGATCATTGAGAAAACCAAGGAGCCTCTCGCTACTTTGGACGGGAATGTTGCCCTCGACTTTAGTCCAGATAGCAAATGGCTTGCCATCGGTGCTGAGCTTATCGATACCAGCACTTGGAAGATGGCCGCGATTCTCGAAGAGAGAGTATCCGACAAGAATCCGAAAAGCAAGAATCACTGGGGATACACGTCGGTTGCATTCTCTCCTGATTCAAAGCAACTGGCACTCGGTGACCAAGATGGATCCCTTCGGATTCTTGAGGTTCCATCGATGGTCATGACGCATGAGGTATTGGCGCATGGTGCGAGAATTACGGGAATCGGATTTGGAAATGACAACAAGACGATCGTTACTACCAGCGTCGACGATTTTATTCGCATTCGCATTTGGAATTCTCAGACCGGAAAGGAAGTGTTTCGAAGCGATAGCGTCGACAAAACCCGCCGCGATGAAAACGGATCGGTCGCAGACATAGTTGGGGCAGTAGATAT
This sequence comes from Pirellula sp., assembly GCA_031361585.1. GTDB lineage: Bacteria > Planctomycetota > Planctomycetia > Pirellulales > Pirellulaceae > JBKCUI01. Next base: position 13,221 of record JANLRK010000005.1, read on the forward strand.
CTTTGCGATGAGCCCAAACCGGGAGTTGTTTGCTGTGGCAGATGTAAAGAGCAAAATCGCTATCGTGAACGCCCTCGACGGCAGAGTTTTGAGCGAATTCAAGGGGCCAGATGGTGATAAAGTTGAAATGGATTCCCTTGCATTTTCGTCGGATTCGAGCAAGCTTCTCGTGGGCGTTACGCCCAAAGTTTACGTCTACAATCTGAATGGCGACCCAACAAACATCGAAATAGAAACCAACGGGAACACCGAGCCGATTTACGTTAGAACGATCAACGAGAATGGGTTGATTTCGATGTACTACGTCGATACAGAGTCGAAGATGCCCGTCGTAGCGTTTTACGACTTATCACAAAAGAAGTCCCTTGGCTCATTTTTTCCTCATCAATCACGCGGCAGTTATTGGGCCGTTTCCCGTGACGGCCGGTATATCGCGACAGTGGGGCGAGGAGGTCCCGTTCGGATCTGGAGTGTAACGGAAGCGATGCGAGATCTTCTGCCTTTGTAGTCGCTGGCTCTGCACATGGTGTACGCACCACGGTGTATGCATGGCACCCACCGCAAGGCCG
>JANLRK010000792.1:0-3828 GCA_031361585.1 Pirellula sp.
GATGAACACAGAACCGGTTTCAAACTAAATTGCATTGTCCATCCACTCCCAAAACCAGCTAAGCAGCGAACCGCTTAAACCGCCCTGAGCTGATGAACTTTAAGATGCCATCTACCAATCCAACCATGTTGTCAAAGATCTATTTCCCCCTGACCGTTCGCAACGTCAAAGCGTTAATCCCGGTCACGGGAGCGAGAATCATCCAGATTTCAGGATCGGCCGCAAGGCCTTTTCCCAAGTTAATCTCAGATTGATTTCCGAGTGGAGGTGAAGGGACTTGAACCCATGACATCTTGCTTGCAAAGCAAGCGCTCTCCCAACTGAGCTACACCCCCGAATTTGCGAGAACTCGACAAGTCGAGCAAACGCCTAGGCTTAAAACCTACCACAATTATCCGTTTTGGAAAGTCGAAATTGTTTGCTTTCCGGAAACACCGTACCGCTAGGTTTACTAAGTGCGCGAGCCTGGACTCGAACCGGGGACCTCGTCGTTATCAGCGACGCGCTCTAACCAACTGAGCTACACGCGCAAATCCTCTTTCTAGCCGTTTCCGACGTTATGAAATTGGAGCGGAACATCGTAACCCATGGTTCGTCACTGTCAACGCTTGTTCTGTTTCCGAGCAACGTTTTCCGTTGCGGCGGCCCGAGAGTATCGGCCTGCAGATACCTTGACTTGAGCACAATCCAGTCGATTTTCGTCCCTCGAAGCGAGCCGATTCGTTATTACGAGTCTGCTAACGGTTTTTTCTTTTCGGTAATTACTTTGCATTGCGACGCCATTTCCGCATTCATCTCGATGTAGTTTTTCCACTCGTCTGGCACGTTATCTTCGTGGAAAATGGCTTCTACAGGGCATTCTGCCACACATGCTTCGCAGTCAATGCACTCCTCTGGATGAATGTAGAGCATCTTTTCGCCCTCGTAAAAACACTCAACAGGGCAAACCACGACACAGTCGGTATATCGGCAGCCAACGCAAGGCTGGGTAACAATGTGGGCCATGGCTGAAAAAACCTTTCTACAGATGGCTAAATTTTGAAGGAAAAACGTATGTTCGAAGCAACTCGTCCGAATAAGACTTGGAAATCGTCAGGAGTGAAATCCCCCTTAAAACACCCAAACTTCGTCAACGGCATGGTAGGCATGCTAGTTTGGAGTGTCAAGCAACCCGAATCTGCTTGCTGTCGGCTCCCCTTGCACTTAATATTGAGGGATTCCGGCTAGATGTTTTCGGGCGTCAAGATGTTGACCTCGACTCCCAGCTTTCCAGACACCAATGCAATCCACCAAGCAAGCAACAAAAAGTGGCTCTTTCCAATCTTGATCGAGAACTCCTGCGTGATTGCTTGGCCAAATCCCCCGACGCTTGGGAAAATTTGAGCGATCGATTTTTGGGTCTTGTGATTCATATAATCAGTCATACCGCCATCGCACGAAACGTAACATTGTCACAAGATTTGCGAGATGATCTCGTTGCCGATGTATTCCTGTCATGGATCGACAAAGATTTTGCCATTTTGAGACGCTTTCGAGGAAAGAGTTCCTTAGCCACGTATCTCGCAGTTGTTTCACGCCGAGTCGTCTTGCGCCGTATGTCGCAGTTGCGGCTGCCACAATCGCAATTGTCGCTTGAGGGTCTTCATGCTGAGCCACTCGCTCGCGAAACAAATAGTTACACCCGAGACGAATTCGAGCAACTAGAAGCGTCCATGGAGAAACTATCCGATAACGAAGCCCAGGCTGTGCGCATGTTTCATCTCGAGGGAAAATCCTATTCGGAAATCGGATCGCACATCGGAATGTCGGAAAACAGCGTAGGCCCATTTCTCTCTAGAGCCCGCGAAAAGATCCGTCGATCGGTTTGAGACCATACAGGTCGAAAATAGCTCAATCCCTGGCGTTGCGGATTTCGACGACAAAGTCTTGTTTCGCCAGTCTTGTTTCGCCAATGTGTCGTTATTATCGAAACAAATCCGTGCCCTGACGTCCCTTCTAATCAGTGAGCCGAATCGATTCCTTCAGAAATCGCGATAAAAAAGATCGTCGAAACGGCAGTCTCCATTTTGCTTTGACCAAAGGTGTCAATGCACTACGCGATAGTAAAAGCACAGAGGTTAACTCTAACAAAAACGAAAGCATGCATTTCCAAGAACGCAAATCCTTTCTCGAAGTGAGACTTTCTTGCTTGCGTTTTCATCGCAAAGCAAGGGTTTTGAACCTAATTGAAATAATGCGTTCTTTATTGCAACTTTTATCAGGTATTCGCCAACCTATTGCCACTCAACAACGAAGAACATAAATGTATTTTCGAACTTTTGTAGAATGGGATAAGTTTTGCGAACCTTTGGAACGGTGTTCGCACTCTTGGGATTCTCGAACATCAAATGACAAATTGTCTTTGGCCGATCATTGCTATCAAACATCAAGGAAGAACTGAATCATGCTAGTCTTAAGTCGAAAAGAAGGCGAACGGATTTCCATTGGCGACAACATCACTCTCATTGTTTCTAAGGTGAGCGGCAACCGCGTCACACTCGGGATTGAAGCGCCGCGGGACGTCAAGGTTGTTCGGGGCGAGCTACAGCTTCAAGCTACGTGCGAGATCGATCTTGAATCGGCCGTGAGTCCATCAGAGAAGCGGCCACATACAACCTTGCGAGATTTCGCCGCTGCTGTTTTGCCTCTACAACGTCAGGTTGGTTGAGTGCGCTGGTCTCTGTTCTGCGCGGTAATTCCTGCCACTATGACAACACAATTTTTCAAGCGATTCTTCCAAAAGGTAAATCGTTTTAAGGCCAATAGCAACCTGAGATCGCTTCAGTTTGAGCGTCTGAGTGCACGTATTGCGTTGACTGCCGAAGGGCAGACTTTTTCTATCAACCAAACCATCGATACTTCTGGAATTGGGGGAGCGATTGGCGGTCTGGTACTCTGGGGTGACGGCACGTCAAGCCCAGCCATAGTCAGCGTGTCCCCAACCGCCGGACCACTTTCTATCCGCTTTGACTATTCCCTGGACTCTCAAGGTTTTTTTTCCAGCCAAGAGCGACGAAACAGTCTTCAATTCGCAGCAAATTCCATCGTCAGCAAGTTTTCCGATCAGCTGACGTCAATTCGGCCAACTGGAGCAGACCAGTGGACAGCGACGTTCGTGAATCCTGCGACTGGCGCTCAAGACACGCGTACCAATTTAGTCATTCCGACCAACGAAATCTTAATTTTTGCGGGTGCTCGTTCTTTAAGTGCAGGTGAACTTGGTATCGGTGAAAAGGGGGGGTTCAGCGCATCCTCAACTAGCCAAGCGTTCATAGATGCGGTCCAAGCTCGCGGTCAACCGGGCGCTTTATTGAATGTAGAAACCGACTTTGGCCCCTGGGGTGGCTCTGTCGCCTTTTCATCGACCGCAAACTGGCACTTTGGACTTACTACGGATGGTTTAGACGCAAACGAATTCGACTTTGTTTCTATCGCATCCCATGAGGTTATGCATTCGCTTGGATTCGGGTTAGCCAATAGTTGGGATGAAAAAGTTGCAGGAGGCTTTACCGGCGCAAACTCCGTTGCTATCGCTGGCAAATCACCCGTCCCTTTGAACGATGTAAGTCACTGGGCAGTTGGTACGACTAACAATGGCCAACCTGCTTTGATGTCGCCAGAAGCGGCAAATGGGCAACGCCGGCTACCAACGCGATTGGATTTTGCTGGAATGCAAGACATCGGCTGGCAATTTATTAATCAACAAGTCCAGGTTACTGCGTCACATGTTTATGGCGACAACGGCACATTTGCCGGAACTCTGAAATTGACTGGATCAGTCCTTGGATC
>JANLRK010000201.1:0-5362 GCA_031361585.1 Pirellula sp.
AAACTGGGTCGAAGGAATGTAACTTCCAAATCCAATCAAGCCTAGTGGTTTGCTAGAATGCGGTTCCAAAGTTTCAGCCATAGTCAGGTTTATTGGTGCAGGAGGAATGGGTCTTACTGAACCGATGCAAAAATCGCCCAGCGCCAAGCAATCCCAATTCCCACGATTCCTCGTTTTTTCGTTCCTGGAAGGACTTTACCAAGTAAGACTTACCCCAATCGAATCGTCCGATGTTATCCTTCGGGCACCTACGGATTGTAATCATTCTCAGGACCGTAAATGTTGGAAAGTGAAACCAAAGGAATCCAGGACTGGCCCAATCGATTGCGGGACGGTTCTGAGGCACTTCGCAGTCGAGCGATCGAAGATCTACGGGCATACCTAATCCGTGGCCTTACGAGATCTCTTACGCATCGTTATGGTGGACGAGTCGATGTCGATGATGTGGCGCAAGTGGCACTTTTGAAAATATTGAGTTCACTTGATTCGTTCGGCGGTCGCAGCAAATTCGAGACGTGGGCGATGTCCGTCGCCATTCGTGTGGGGATTAGCGAGCTAAGAAAGCAGTTCTATCGAACCGTTTCATTAGGGGCCTTGGCTGGAGATGATGGAGTGCAATTCGACACACCCGATACCAAAACAGATAACATCATGAATCAAGAAGAGCAGCAGACGATGATTAGTCTGTTGCAGCGACTCATCGAGGACTCTTTGAGTGATCGGCAACGAATGGCAATTCGAGGCACGTTGGCTGGGTTGTCCATAGAGGTGATTGCGGATCGACTAGATAGCAATCGAAACGCTGTCTACAAGCTGGTGCACGATGCTAGGCTACGATTGAAACAGGGATTTGAAAAAGCAGGCGTCACTTCGGAAGATATCCTAGCTCTACTAGCGCAAGGCACATAAGCAATGCGTGTATCATATAGTCAGGTTATACGGCTCCTTGGAGCTATCTCTTCTACGGTCCCCGACTCACTAGAATGCGATGGCTGTTTTGAACTTGTGGCTGAGTTTGTCGACGCAGAGAAGCGTGGTGATGATTTGTCGGATTCAATGAGACTGGTCCAAAACCATTTGCAACAATGCCCATGCTGCGCATACGAATACCAAGCCTTGATCGAGGGAATACAAGCGGCAGAGGAACTGTAAAGACGAAGAAATGTGATACCTCTCGCTGCCGAACGATCCACCGGTCAAGCCGGTGGGATTCAGAAATACCGCAGGCTTGTCCTGCTGGATTGTTCTGCTTCCAAGCTAAACAAGGCGAACAGCCCCACGTTTTTTGCAATCATTCGAAAGTGGGAAAATCTCCCAGCGCCTCAGGCTCCAATTTACAAATACGGTACTTTGCAAACTGCCGTCCCAAAGAAGTTTCAAAAATGTTTTCTGTTGGCGTAAGTTTCCAAGTTTGGCTACGTCTACAACCATTCATCAGCCTTGCACAAAAATATTCGAGAAAGGACATTGCCCCGTGGATGACTTCCGAAGAATACCTGACCATGAAGTAACTCCACCCAGCGTGTATTTCAATCGTCGCAATTTTATGCGAACGGGAGTTGCCGTTGGTAGTGTGGCATCGTCGACAAGCATTTATCGATGGTTCAATCCAACCAGCGTGCTTGAAAAGAACGCCGGTCCAACTGTTGATGTCGACCAGGTCGTTGAAAGCGAACAGGAATTGCTCGATCGAGGTTGGCGCGTCAATGAAGAAAAGACGTCCGAGCGAAATATCCTGAACTACAATAATTTTTACGAGTTCACGACGCAGAAAGAGGCAGTAGCTGCGGCGGCTGCAAACTTCAAAACGGATGGATGGCAGATCGTCATCGATGGCCTAGTCAGTAAGCCCATGACGATCTCCATCGAGGAACTTCACGCGATTAGCCGCCCGCAAGAACGCGTCTACCGAATGCGGTGTGTCGAAGCCTGGTCGATGGTGATACCCTGGGTAGGCGTACCGCTTGCCCATTTGATCGAAGCAGTTGGCCCTATGTCGAATGCAAAGTACGTTGCCTTCGAAACCTTGCTCGACCCATTGCGAATGCCTGGGCAAAAGAGCAGCGTTCTCCAATGGCCCTACATCGAGGGGTTGCGCATGGACGAGGCAATGCATCCTCTAACGCTGCTCGCGACCGGAATCTATGGCAAGGCATTGCCACCGCAAGACGGAGCGCCAGTACGATTAGTAACGCCCTGGAAGTATGGATTCAAGGGGATAAAGTCGATCGTTAAAATCAATCTTGTGTCGGATCAACCGACCACGAGTTGGGGGCGATTCGCGCCCAACGAGTATGGGTTCTTCGCAAACGTGAATCCGCACGTAGACCATCCACGCTGGAGCCAAGCGACAGAACAACGAATCGGTGAATCTGGCCGACGAAAGACCCTCCTTTTTAACGGCTACGAGCAACAGGTTGCGGAAATGTACTCGGGAATGGATCTACGTAAGCACTATTAGTATTATCGCAGGACAGGTTGCCGCCTGTTGGACCACTGGAATCGCGGGCTGGCTGCCTGTACTACGTCGAAGGCCATTGCAATGGGTTCATTGAATTTCTACCGATACCTCGTGATCGTCAATGCCGCAGTACCTTTGTTCGTGTTGCTATGGGATGCTTATCGAGGACAACTTGGTGCGAATTCAGTTAACTATGCCTTGCATGTCACCGGAATCTTGTCGCTTGTTTTTCTGTTCTTGTCGTTGATGATGACTCCCATGCGGTGGATAACTGGCTGGGGCGGTTGGGTAGCATTTCGAAGATCCCTCGGCCTTTTTGGTTTTGTCTACTCGCTTTTGCATGTTGCAATCTATATTGGATTTGATCGCAGCTTGAGTCTTGCAAGCACACTGGAGGAGATATGGATGCGTCGTTTTCTGCAGGTCGGAACCGCAGCCGTTTTTCTTATGATCCCTTTGGCGGTGACTTCGACCAACGCCATGATCCGAAGGGTCGGTCCCAAGAATTGGAAACGGCTTCATCGGAGCGCTTACTTCGTTGCTATTCTTGGAGTGGCTCACTATTACCTCTTGGTCAAGTCGGATATTCGTCAACCCGTCGCTTTTGCTTTTGCCTTGGCTGTATTGCTTGGCGCTCGCGTAGCCCATTACTATTTCGAGCCTCGCCAAGCAGCCAACAAAAAAAAGCGAACCGCACCGACCTTCTCAGCGAGTCAACCGCGGAAGGTTCGCAAGTTCTGGAAGGGAGAACTCAGGGTGATTTCTTTGCTCCAAGAAACACCGGACGTGAAGACGTTTCGTCTGGCTGCAATGGACGGTGGCGAATTGCCCTTCGATTTTTTGCCCGGCCAATTCATGAATTTGCAATTGAACATCGACGGAAAAACGGTCAACCGATCGTACACCATCGCTTCATCGCCGACACGCCGCGACGCGTGTGAACTGTCCATTAAACGAGAAGCGAAAGGACTCGCCTCACGCTATTTGCATGACACGCTTCGAATTGGTGATACGATCAAGGTAGGCGCACCAGCGGGCAGGTTTGTCTTTACTGGCTCGGAGTCGAACGAGGTTTTACTCATTGCCGGCGGTGTTGGCATCACGCCGCTCATGTCCATTGTCCGCTACTTGACGGATCGCTCATGGAATGGGGACATCTATTTTCTGGTTGTTGCCAAATCGGAACTAGACCTCATTTTTAAGGATGAACTGGCATTGCTCCAAGGGCGGTTCAACAGGCTTCACGTTTGTACGACCTTGACTCGATCCAAGCCTGGGGATGATTGGCGAGGCGAACAGGGGCGAGCAAGTGAATCGCTCTTGAAAAAACTTATGCCCAATTACATCAACACACCAGTCTACCTGTGTGGTCCGGACGAAATGATGGCGGCAACGCGTACTATGTTGCTCGGCGCTGGTGTCGTAGAATCACTGATTCATACCGAAGCGTTTGTGTCGCCCGCGGGCAAGAGTCAGATGGAGTCAATGGAGGCAACCGCACGTAGTCCCGACCTGCATTCTTGGCCAGGAGAAAGCGAAACTAGACGCGTTCAATTCAAAACATCCAACAACGATTGCGATGTGTCTTGCGACATGTCGATCTTGGAAGCCGCGGAACAACTATCCATCGAGCTACCATTCGAATGCCGCTCCGGTATATGCGGCCAATGCAAGGTTCGCTTGTTATCGGGAACGGTGACCATGGAGACGCAAGACGCTATAAGCCCGGCCGAGCGAAAGCTTGGACTCATTCTTGCTTGCCAAGCATATCCAACTTCGGATGTGGTCATCGAAGCATGATGATTGTTCGCCTCAAGTAATATCCCTTTTTTTGGTACCATCTCCTTTTTCAGGATTAACACATGTTCAATAGAATCGCTTGTCTGTTCGTCGCGGGTAGTCTCTTTGCTTTTTCAACCGTAAGGGCTGAAAACCCAACGAAGTTTACAGTGAAGTCCGCAATCGATCAAAACCGATTTAGCCTCGAAGAGAATCGAGGCAAAACAGTCGTTCTGCACTTTTTATTGAAGACTGAATGCCCCTTCTGCTTGCGATACACGCGAGATTATGCCGAGTTGGCAGCAAGAACACCTGACGTGGTCCACGTGTTCTTGAAGCCTGATAGCGAAGCCGAGATCAAGTCATGGGTAAGCCATTTGGATGCCAAGGGTCTTAAGTCATTACCAACTGTCTACCAAGACACGGATGCACGTTTGGCGAAGCAGTTCGGTATTCCAGATGGCTACAAATTTCACGGGCAAACTGTCCACTACCCAGCGCTCGTCGCGATCGACACTAACGGAAAAGAACTGTTTCGATACGTCGGCAAAAACAATGGCGATCGAATGTCGGTAAGCAATTTCGCAAAAAAACTGGAGTCTATGCAGGCAATGGTAGCCAAATAGCCTTTCTCATGCTTTACAACGCAAGGCGCACGAAATCAAGCATAGGGACGGATAGGGTCTTGCTTCCGTCGTCGACGAAATCCGTAGAATCCACCAGTCGTGGCAACCACTCCAAATAAAACAAAGCTTGATGGTTTTGGTACCGCAGTAGTTAGGCAATTAGGCTTTTTCTTTCGGCCACAAAATAATTATGGCCGCGAGCCCAAGGAGTGGCGCTAACCCGACCAAAGCGACTCCAAGGTCGAACGACTTTGTCTGATCTACGTATCCCCCAAGCACGCGATGCAAGGGGGACGTCACAATCCAGCCCAGAAAGGAAAGGATTCCAGTTGCCTTCCCAAGATTTGCTGCAGAAAGTGCTTGCGTAAAAGAATAGTAACACGGGAACAAGCCCAAGGTTCCAGCACCAACGATTAGCAGTACCGCCAGCAATGGCCATCCATGCGGTAGGATTGCAGCCAAACAAGTGAAACTTGCCAACAGGGAGCATCCCGCG
>JANLRK010000089.1:0-9368 GCA_031361585.1 Pirellula sp.
CACACTTAGGACGTGAATGGTCTCCAATCGCTTTTCCGCCGGAAGCGGAATTGTGTCCGTTATCACCAAACTATTGATCGGAGATCGACGTAAGTTTTCGATTGCGTTTTCGCAAAGTACGCCATGCGTTGCCGCCAGATGAATCTCCTTGGCTCCGGCTTGATGCACCAGATTTGCGGCACCACAGATGGAACCGGCCGTGCTAATCATGTCGTCGAACATCAGGCAGATTTTCCCCTCGACAGGCCCGCCAATGATGTACTTCTGTTGGGTCTTTAACGCACTATCGCGTTGCTTGTCGATGATTGCAAGTTTCCCCCCAAGTCGTTTAGCATGGCCGATCGCTCGCTTGATGCTCCCCTCGTCAGGACTGACCACTACGATTTCTGCTGGATCAAGCATGCGGCTTTGAAAGTACGTAGTGAAGACCGGTGCAGCGTACAAGTGATCGACGGGGACGTCAAAGAACCCTTGGATCTGCGGAGCGTGCAAGTCCATTGCGAGAACTCGATCCGCACCTGCTCTAGTAATCACATTCGCGACCAACTTGGCGGTAATCGGTGTTCTGCCCTCGTCCTTGCGGTCCTGCCTTGCGTAGCCGTAATACGGCATGACGGCTGTAATTCTCGCTGCGCTAGCCCGCTTGCAGGAATCGATCATAATCAAAAGTTCCATCAAGTTGTCGTTGACGGGCGGGCAAGTCGGCTGGATCAAATAGACGTCGCGGCCACGCACATCGTCCTCGACCTTGCAGTTGTTTTCGCCATCAGGGAACTTGCTTAAGGTGATGGAGCCCAGATCCAAATGCAAGAAAGTGCAAATGTCCTTAGCCAATTGCGGGTTGGCTCGGCCACTGAAAATCTTTAACTCGCGCATTGGTAACCCATCTCTCGCATCTTCGATTCGACCATTGCTAACTCATCAATGGTGTTGATGCTCAGCGATTCGCAAGTCTTCAATACTGGACGTGCGTCCACTTTCTTGCCATTTTTCAGCAACAATTCCGGACAGTCTGTTAAGTAGTATTCGGCTTGTGAATTATTGTTCTTAAGATTGTCCAATCCCCACAAAAGACTTTGACGATCGAACAAATAAGTGCTCATATTGACCTCGCCGATTTGAAGTTGCTCCAATGAGGCATCTTTGTGCTCGACAATACGCAAGAAGTGATTTTGCGAATCGCGAACGATTCGGCCTAATCCGTAAGGATTGTCTTTAATCAATGTTCCCAAGAGGCAGTCAAAACTACCTGCCCCAAATTCTTCAACTAATTCACGCACCGAACTCGCTTGAATCATCGGCGAATCTCCAGCCACGATTAGCACCGGGTTGATTCCTTTTTCAAGCTGAGGCTTGCATATCTGAACGGCATGCCCAGTCCCTAATTGCTCCGTCTGGACTGCGAAATCAACCCCTCTACCCGAAAGCTCATGCCGTACCAGCTCAGCGCGATAGCCAACAACGACGATGATTTGCCGGATCCCCGCCGACTGCAAGGCGTCCAAAACCCAGTGGATCATGGCTCGGCCCAGCACTGGAAAAAGAACTTTAGGCAACTCGCTCTTCATGCGAGTCCCCTTTCCCGCTGCCAGGACGACAGCTGTTGTTTCAGTCATTAAGGGCTCCAAAAATCATCGACTCAAGAGAATTAGCCGATTTTGACATAGGTTGTCCAACTCGGCTATAAGCAACACATCTTGCCAAAGTTCTTGAAAGCTATCCAGGGCGCTATCGCTGAGAAGCCCCAACATTGACGAATTAAGCAAATTTCGTTACTGTTCTCCGTACTTAAACGGAATCAATTGCCAATTGCCCACACTTAATTCATTAGAAAGAGTTTTCAATGGCCGGAACCGAACGACAACGTGAACTTCGCAAGCGCAGACATCGAACGAAGAAACTGGAAAAACTGCACAAAAAGTGTGAAAAAGCAAACAAGACGGAAAAGGCACAAATCGTTCATAAACTTCGACGCTTAAGCCCAGGCGCTGAACAACTCATTCAAGCTTGGAAACTGGCTTAACAAAGTGCATTCAGTTATCGGTAGCCTATCTACTTGTAGCGTGGCCGCCTCGGCTGTGTGAAGTGTTTTGAAGCAGCACTATCAGCGCAAAGTCACTCTCGGCACGAGTGACCTACGGTAGGTCGCACCTGCCGGGTGCGACTGAGATCTGCAAAACATGGCACCTCGCAATGATTTCATCGAACAAACATGACCCCATGGACTCAACAATACGATCCTTGCGGAGGAATCTTTCTATCCGCTTTGGTCGCAGCCTTGCCGATTTTTGTCTTGCTCGGACTATTGGCGGGGCTTCACTTTAGAGCACACTATGCGGCCATCGTCGGCTTGATCGTTGCGTTATCGATTGCCATCTTGGTTTTCAAGATGCCTGCAGCCATTGCACTTACTGCGGCAGCCAACGGCGCAGCCTATGGTCTTTTTCCCATCGGTTGGATCGTGTTGACCGCGATTTTCACCTATGACATCTCGGTTGCGACTGGCAAGTTCGACGTATTGAAACGATCCATCGCAGCCCTAGCTGACGATAGACGCATTCAGGTGCTACTCATTGCGTTCAGTTTCGGAGCCTTCATCGAGGGGGCGGCCGGATTTGGCACCCCAGTGGCCATCTCTGCCGCCATGTTGATCGGTCTTGGATTCAAACCGTTGCCCGCCGCTGGATTGGCTCTCATTGGAAACACAGCACCCGTAGCGTTCGGAGCACTTGGAACACCTCTTATTGCATTGGCAAGAGTAACGGAGCTTCCGTTGGAATCCCTCAGTATCATGGTTGGGAGGCAACTGCCACTGTTTTCGGTGATCGTCCCTTTCTGGTTGATTTGGGTGATGGCCGGATGGCGCAGCATGATCGAAGTGTGGCCAGCTTGTATCGCCGCTGGCCTCAGCTTTGCAATCATGCAATTTCTCGTAAGCAATTACCACGGCCCTTGGTTGGTCGACGTCATTAGCGCCATCGTTTCCATTGCCGCATTGGTTGCTTTGCTAAAATTCTGGCAGCCGAAAAAAACGTGGCGATTCGCAGATGAATCAGCCGCAGTAGTCGAGGTCGCTCCACCCTTTCGCGAAGCTTGTATCGCTTGGATTCCTTGGCTGGTGCTTTCGGTAATGGTATTCGTATGGGGACTGCCTCAAGCAAAAAGTCAGTTGAACGCCTGGTCCAAGTTTGATTGTCCTGTACCTGGGTTGCATCTCCAAGTTGTACGCGACGCGCCCGTCGTCGCAACTCCAACACCAGAGAAAGCCATCTATGAAGTGAACTGGCTGTCCGCAACCGGAACAGCCCTATTCCTCGCCTCCCTGATCTCGGGTACCTTGCTCGGTCTTTCTCCACGCAAGTTAGCCATTCTTTTCCTTGGGACATTGCGGCGTACCACCGTTTCTTTGATTACGATCTCAGTCATGTTGGCGCTCGGCTACACCACGAAATATAGTGGCCTGGACGCTTCAATGGGCTTGGCCTTCGCGAGTACCGGATTTCTATTCCCATTCTTCTCGCCATTGCTCGGATGGCTTGGCGTTGCATTGACTGGCAGCGACACTTCCTCAAATGTTTTGTTTGGAAACTTACAACAAATAACGGCAGAACGTCTTGGGATTTCACCCATTCTGGCCACCGCCGCCAATAGTTCCGGTGGCGTGATGGGCAAAATGATCGACGCACAATCGATTGTCGTTGCCGGAATTGCAACGGGACAGCATGGACAGGAGGGCACGATTCTCCGATACGTATTTCTTCATAGCATCGCACTTGCAATCTTGGTTGGCGTTCTAGTAGCCACGCAAGCATATATTTTACCTCAAATGATTCCGACCCATTAAGGGTTTCTACACCGCGACGTAAAGTAGGTCACTCTTGCCGAGAGTGACTTTGCAAGGGCAGTGAAGCTCTTTCTGCAGATCTCAGTCGCACCCGGCAGGTGCGACCTACCGTAGGAGAACTCTTGCCGAGAGTGACTTTGGACTGGCCAAGCGCGCCTAAGTATATGCTTGATCGAGCAACTGAATCGTATGCAAAACAGGGATCGTTTCCCCAGACAAATTCAGTTTTTGCAAATGATTTTGGATTTGGACCATGCAACCAATATTTCCCATCGCGACTGCATCCACGTTCAAGCCTGCAATGTTCTTCGCTTTGGTATTACCCAACGTGTTCGCGATGTCCGGTTGTTCAATGTTGTAAGTTCCGGCAGACCCGCAACATATTTCGCCGTCGGGTATTTCGCACAATTCGAGCCCTGGAATTTTGCGAAGGATTTCTCTCGGTGCTGACTGGATCCCCTGTGCGTGAGCTAGATGGCATGCATCGTGATAAGCGACCCGCATCGACCTTCGGAGCGGTTTCATAGGAACCATGTCGATCGAATTCAAGAACTGGCTGACGTCTTGGATTCGATGTGAGAAAGCCTTTGCCTTTGCCTCCAAGCGATGGCCGCGAAAGAGCAGGTCATACTCCTTCATGCCACTGCCACAGCCGGCGGCGTTGGTAATGATCGCGACCAAGTTTTGTGGAAACAGGTCGAGATTGACGGCCGCGAACGAACGAGCCGCTTCGGCTTCGCCAGTATGCATACTCAACGAGCCGCAACATCCCTGGCCCTTAGGCACTATGACGTCGAATCCGTTTGCCGCCAACACCCGAATCGTCGCTGCATTGATCTCCGGTGCAATAGTTTGTTGCACGCAGCCGGCTAAGAGCCCGACCTTGCCTCGACGTTCACCTTGGGCGGGAGTGAACTCAGGAAGTCGAACTGCGTCCGGTAGTCGATCTGGAATGAGACCAAGCATTGCTCGAAGCGGAGCTGGGAATACGCTTGCAAACGGCTTAGCCATTCTACCTAATGCAGCCGCCCATCGGAATCGGCTAGCAAATGGCAATGTTTGGCTGGCCATTTTCCTTGCAACCCAATCGACAATGGGACGATGCCGTTTGCCTTCCGAATACGCCCGGAAACTCGAAATCAATTCGCCGTAAGGAACTCCCGAGGGACAAGCGGTAACGCACCCCAGACACCCCAAACATCGATCCAGATAAGGGGTCGCGGCATCCAACGGTAGACTCTTTTCTAGCACGCCTCGCATCAAAACGATTCGCCCTCGCGGCGAGTCCATTTCCTCTCCCAGGACCTGATAGGTTGGACATGCGGGCAAACAAAAACCGCAATGGACACAAGCGCTTATCGCATTCGCCATCGCATCGGCTTGCGGTAGTCCTATGGATTGGATATCAATTTTGTGTTCCATCTATTAATGCCGTTGTTGGTATGATTTGAAAGTATTATGGAGTGCTCGGGTCATCGCATTCTCTCAAGATGGGTTGATAAGTGTGGCACGGTGGTCCCCACCGTGTTGCCCCGTCCCCACCGTGTTGCCCCCGCTCAACCCCGAGACGTAAGCGACCCCTCACGAACCGCCAAAGCTGCATTCGTCGACGTGCTGTCGTCGCCTCTTTACTTAGGATTGAATTGGTTTAAACAAATTTCATCTGGGGATCGAGAGCGCGTTTGATGGCTTGGCCAAAAGGGCCTTGTTCGGTTGGTGTAGCGTATCCGCTGGTCTTGCCGAGAAAAATCTGCGCAGCCCCAAACTTGCTCATCCAATCCGTCGTCCACTCCATCGCAATCCAAACAACATTCCCTCCCACACTATACCGTCGATCGATGTCGTCGATTGCCAATTGGGGATCGAGCACTGGAATGGAGTTCGGTGTTATGGGCAACTTGAGCAATGATTTTATTTCGCCAGCCCATTCGAAATTCGAGACCGCCCGCCAATACAGGTCATCCTCTTGATCGCGAAGGACGTTGGATACGGGTACGAATTGTTGCAAACGCGACAGTCGGCTTGCAATCGCAGTCGCAATGCCGCCTATGCGAATTGCAACTTCGTATCCGATTGCTTTCCCTTTGTTTGGAATCAAATCAAGCGATTCTACATCCATTGCGGACGACGCCAGCTGGTTCATGCAGTTCAACGCTTCGTCCAGTCGGACAAATCGACTTATCAATGTCGCATAGGATTCTGGACGCGGAAATACCTTGAAGGTCAATTCGTAGATCAAACCGAGCTTGCCTCGACTGCCAACTAGTAACTTGGGGTAATCAAACCCTGCTGCGTTCTTTACAACTTGCCCTCCGCCTCGAATGCACTTTCCCCGGCCATCAACAAAGCGGACCCCCAACAAAAAATCACGAATCCCGCCGAATCGAAAACGGCCCGACCCCGCTGCATTGCTTGCAACTGTCCCGCCGATTGTGGCTCCACGATCTGCCAACAACGGATCAAAGGGAAGATACTGACCTTGTTTTCCTAGTATCGAAATGACTTCGGAAACTCTCGTTCCAGCCAACATCGTCATCACAAACTCTTGTGGATCGTAATTGACAATCCCTTGTAAAGATTGAGTCGAAACGTGCGTGACGCCAACGTCCAGGTGATGGAAACCACTTTTGGTTTGCGATCCGCAAACATGAACCTTGTCAGAGTGCCGAACTATATCTTGCAACTCGTCCAAGCTATTCACGAGAAATCACCCCGGCTTTCTCTAACGGATGCAAACCTGACGTGGTCAATGCCGGAGCTTCCCCGTCCATCAGCATCTTGCCGGGATTGGCAATGTTCTTTGAGTCAATCTCCCGCCGAATTTGAAACATGGATTCCATATCATTTGGCTGGTACATCTTTGGTAGGAAGCTGCGTTTCTCCATCCCCACACCGTGTTCGCCAGTTATCGAGCCACCAAACCGAATGCACAATTCGATGATCTCGGCAGCCAGCAACTCCGCTCGGTGCAAAGCTCCCGATTCCTTACCGTCGTACAAAATGAGCGGATGCAAATTGCCATCTCCTGCATGAAAAACGTTAGCTACTCGAATACCATGCAATTGACTTAACCGATGGATCTCTTCGAGGGCTTCACCAAGTCGCCCTCGTGGGACGACGCCATCTTGCACAATGAAGTCAGGGCTCAATCTGCCGACAGCCGAGAAGGCACTCTTGCGCCCCTTCCAAATTTGTTGGCGTTCATATGCATCCTTGGCTTCCTTTACCAAGTAGGGACCAGAGGAATAAATCAGCGGCATTAACCTGGCAAACTCTGCGTCCACTTGCGACGCTTCTCCCTCCAACTCAACGATCAGCAAGCCGGCCGCATCCAGTGGATAACCAGGATGGACCGCAGCCTCAGCCGCTTGGATGCTCAAGTTGTCCATAATCTCCATGGCTCCAGGAAGCAGCCCCGAAGCGATGATCTGGCTCACTGCATCGCCCGCCGCTTTGATAGATCGATAAGCGCACATCACGGTTCGATAGACTTCAGGCTTGGGAATCAATCGCAAGATGATCTCCAATGCAATCCCGAACAATCCTTCCGAGCCTACAAACATCCCAACGTAGTCCGGCTGAATACTCTCCAAGCTATGGCCACCGAGTTGATCGATGCTACCATCGGGAAGACAAATCTTTAGTCCAAGCACATGATTGCTTGTCATTCCATACTTGAGGCAATGGGCTCCTCCACTATTGAACGCCACGTTCCCTCCGATCGTACAGACCGTCTGACTCGACGGGTCGGGCGCGTACAAAAGCCCATGCGGTGCAGCTGCCTTGGTAACATTGAGATTGATAACACCAGGCTCAACGACCGCGGTGCGTCCGACTGGATCGAGACTCAATATTCGATTCATCCGGTTTAAGCTAATGACGATTCCGTTCTTCACGGGAAGCGAACCGCCCGAAAGGCTCGTCCCATTGCCTCTGGCGACGAACGGAACATCTGACTCGAAGCAACATCGAACCGTGCTAATGACCTCAGCAGCGCTCTCGGGCAATACGACCGCGATCGGCTTTTCGCGGAAGGCTGTTAGCCCATCGCTTTCGTAAGGCACGAGGCCGGCATCATGCGTAAGCAGTCGCGAGCTAGGATAGATCGAGGCAAGCTTCGAAAGAAATTGCGATACCATGAATGGACCGGGGCTGAGTAGTTTGGCGCAACGAGTAGGTCACTCTTGCCGAGAGTGTCCTTGCACTGTCAACAAAGTTTCAAAATACTTTACACGGCCCGGGGGGCCATGCTACACAACACGGCCCGGGGGGCCATGCTACAGTTGATCATAAATACAAAGCGTTGGCTGCAGCGATGCTTGCGCCAGCTTGGAAGGGAATCTTCTGAGCTGCCAAACAATTTTCAAGTGCGGCTAAGAAATTCAGAACATTTCGAGGACTTGAAGTCTCACCCATCAATCCGATTCGCCACGTCTTTCCCTTCATTGGACCAAGGCCTGCGCCGATTTCGATTCCAAACTCGTTGAGCAAACGCCCCCGAACGGCCGCGTCGTCGACACCTTGAGGAATAAGGACGGCATTGAGCATTGGCAATCGGTGTTCTTCCGCTACAGCAAATTGGATCCCAAGTGCGGTCAGACCCGCCCGCAATGCGAAGTGGTTCTTCAGATGCCGTGCGAAGCGGGCTTCTAGGCCTTCCTCTAAAACAATTCGGAGAGCTTCGTGCAGCCCGTAGTTCATGTTGATAGGCGCAGTATGGTGATACACTCTAGATGACTCTGCCCAGTAGTTTCGGACCATGCTGAGATCGAGATACCACGATTGTACCTTGGTCTTTCTTGCATCGAGTCTATCCAAGGCCCGCGGACCAAAGGTCAATGGCGACAGTCCTGGCGGGCAACTCAGACACTTCTGCGTTCCGCTGTATGCCGCATCGACACCCCACTGATCGATACAAACAGGTCGACCTCCGAGCGATGTCACGCAATCCATGATCAGCACGGCTCCGGCATCATGGACGATTTTGGCGATGCCCTCCATGGGTTGGCATGCGCCTGTTGAGGTCTCGGCATGCACGATGCCGACAACGTGTGGTTTATGAGCCTTAACTGCCTTTTCAATTTCCTCTAGCGTAAAGACTTCACCGAATGGTCGTTCCATGGCATGAACTACTGCTCCGGCCCGTTCGGCAACATCCTTCATTCGACCACCAAAGACCCCGTTCACCCCGACCACCATACGATCTCCGGGTGAGACCAAATTGTTGACGCACGTTTCCATGCCAGCCGAACCGGTCCCGCTGACGGCGATAGTCAGCGGGTTCGTCGTCTGAAACACTTCACGAAGCATCGCTTGGACTTCGTTCATGATCTTCAAAAAGAACGGATCCAAATGCCCGACAGTCGGTTGAGCCAACGCCGCTAAAACTCGAGGATGCGTATCGCTAGGGCCTGGCCCCATCAAAGTACGACGCGGCACATTGGCCATAGGCGGAATCGGGGATGACATGAATGAAACTCCAGTTGAATTGGGACTATTGCTCGACGCTCCGTGTCTCGAAGGG
>JANLRK010000090.1:0-6777 GCA_031361585.1 Pirellula sp.
CATTGCCGCGTACCTATCTTATTTGTCAACGGCACCAACGACGTCCATTATCCACTCGATAGTTATCAAAAGAGTTTCGATATTGTTCCGGGCGTTAAGCAAATTCGTATTGAAGTCAAAATGCGACATGGCCACTCCGCTGGATGGGCACCGCAAGAGATAGGATGGTTTATTGATTCACTTTGCACAGATGCAAAACCGCTGCCGGCCATTGGGAAACTAGAGGTCGCCGACAACTGCGTTCGATTGGCGTATACCAGCTCAATCCCATTGAGGTCCGCCGCGCTACACTACACAACGGATACAACATTGCGTTCTGAACGCGTCTGGAAATCGATTCCAGGCGAGATCGGCAACGACGCCGTGACAACAGAATTGCCGCCCGCCAATGCGAATACTTGGTTCGTCTCCTTGACCGATCAACGCGATGCGATGGTCACCAGTTCTGTCCAATTTCAGCCTCGACGATAAAGACGATGGTCTCCGCAAATGCGAATCCCACCGACAGGATGGTCCTGCTAAACTATTCTGTTTCCAAGCCCATTTCCGGTTTCTTCAATTCGGGAATGGGCAAGTTGCTTGGCTCACTAACGACAGTGCCTTTCACCTTGCGAATTAAGCCGCTCAACGACTTCGTCTCATTGGATGGGTTGCCTGATTCGGTTGTGGAATCCTCTGCCTTTTTGAAATGCGTTAACTCGGTTCGCAGAATCCCCAACAGTGTTTGTAAAAGCACTACGACCATTGGACCAATCAAAATCCCGATTGGCCCAAGAGACTGAATTCCTCCCAGCACGCTAAGCAACGCAAGCAAAGGGTGCAGTTGGCTTTGGCCATGCAGCACAAAGACTTTGACTAAGTTGTCAACGGTTCCGACCACCAGCATCCCCCAGAGAGCGAGCAACCCGGCCGCGATCAAGTTTTCTTCATAGACAGCGAGATACAAGCAGACGGGAACCCAAACGATGGCAGGCCCAACGAAGGGCACCAAGGCACACGTCACCGTAAGAGCTGTTAATAGAATGAGCGACGGCATGCCTGCAAAATAATACCCAATCCCGGCGACGAGCCCTTGCAGCAGCGCCGACAACAACGTCGCCAAAACAATGGCTCGTGAGATGCGATCAAACTGAGCCAAAAGCTCAAGTTCGTATCGATCATCCAATGGACTCAACTCCATGAGTGTTCGAACCATGCCTGGACCGTCGTACAAGAAGAAGTAGAGCGACACAAGCATGATCGAGCTATGTATCAAGAACCACAGCACGACCGACGCGGAATCCACCGTTAATGTTACAAGCCGTGGTTGAATATAAGTGAGGAAAACATTGTTGATTGCCAGGTCAACTTCCCTATCCGAAGGGTTGGCGAGGTCCTTCAATGCGGCCAACCAGGAACCGCCTGCAATCGTTTCGCGAACCTGTTGCCATTGCGATACCAAGTCCACCACGGCTCGCTGAAGCTGGGACATAGTCGTGTCTGAGGTTGGAGATACAGCAACAAGCCGTCGTTTCATTTCCAAGATCTCTTTATTCCAGTCGAGCCCGATGGAAATGAGAGTATGCCTAGCATCCTGTGCCATTGTCCATTCGTTTTGGTTCAATTCCTTCAGTGGCGTCCCTGGCTTGTCCCGGACGATCTCCAATTCAGCTCGAAAGTCAACATCCGAGTCCTTTTCTTGGAAAGCAATCAGCCCTTTCAGTTCGTCCCCGACTTTTTCAAAGAATTCGGAGACTTCCTTATCGAACATTTCCGAATGCTCAATTCTAGGAGTGCTCTTGTCCCGCAATTGAACGATTTTTCCAGCAAAGTCAACTTGTTTGGATACGACCAAGCGGGGTATCAATTGAGTTAGCAAAACGCCGATTTCGACTGCATCGCTGCGCAGAAGTCCTTTGTCGCTGACCAAGTCTTGGTAAGACTGTTGTTTCGCGACTTGAACCTGGATATCGCTTACCTTTTCTTGGATCTCTTGAACCTGTTTTGCAAATGGAAAATCGAGATTAAGCAATCGGTTGGATCGCAGTTTCGCCAATCCAAATTTGATGCTGGATGCGTCGAAGTTTCGATAGTGATGGGCACCTTGGACTGCGGCCATGGAGAGTACTAAAGCTGTCGGGATAAGAACAATCAACACGATGAGCGTCGTCGTAACACCGGCCGCAATATGCTCTCGATCCCCAACTTTTACGCAAACCCAACGGTGCAAGGGTCTGAATACAACAACGAGCACCGCAGCCAGAAAGACGGGAACAAAGAACCCAATCATGACTTTGTAAAACAATGCGCCAATTACCACAATGATGGCGATCAGAACGGCAAAGGAAATATAGCGAGCCATCGTGCCAGTTTTTGGTAAAAGGTGTAAATGCTAGACAGCATTTCTCGTATAGACCTGGACAAAGTCGAGTTCTATGCCAGGATTTCCTTTGCGATTTTATCGCAAAATCGGAGTGAACTCTACCAGGCATTCCTTTTCGTATTCGTCCACCAACAAGAGCAAACGATGGTAATCCCCGGAATTGACGAGACGAAGCAGATCGACGCTCGATCAATAATCCGGGAAAAGGAAATTCCAAAAGGGCTGATGCGATATAAGCCAGTCATCAAGTGGGCAATTGCGTTTGTGGTGTTTGTGTTTTTAGTATTAACTATTCGAAGAGCCTCTTTAGATGTTTTAGAACATCGTGAACATCTCGACTTCTATGCGATGGACTGGCGTTGGCTGTTCGCTGGCGTCATTGCGTATGCAATTGGCATGATGCCGGCCGCAGCCGCTTGGCTGCAAACTCTGCGAGGGTTTGGCCAGTCCGTTCCATTTTGGGCGGGTATGCACGCCTATTTCCTCGGACACCTTGGAAAATACGTGCCGGGCAAAGCCATGGTCATTGTTTTGCGAGTTGGTAGGCTAGCTCCGCTGGGTATCGAAATCAAACCAACGATTGTGAGTATCTTTGTAGAAACGCTGACAAGCGTGGCGGTTGGAGCCGTCGTCGGCTGTATTTTTATTTTTCTGGGTGCCGAGTTCCCGCCGCGCTGGATGGCATTCAGCGCGGCACTTTGCATTCCTTGTTCGATAGTACTCCTATTGCCCCACACATTTCGTGCATTGTTGGCCATACTTGCCAAAAGCAAGATCGGTCGTATGCCGCGTTCGGTCAGCGAAGCGTTCACGTGGCGGATGATGTTGCGAACATGCGCTTGGATGGCCCTGGGTTGGTTGATTCATGGGACCGCTGGCTGGCTTGTGCTTTCAGGGATTCAGTCTACGGCGGGCCTTTGGACGGTTCAAGCTTGGGCGGCTTGCGTCGCTGCGGTGTCTCTTGGCGCGGTGGTCGGATTTGCATCGATGCTGCCCGGAGGAGCGGTAATACGCGAACTTGTAATCACTTGGCTGCTCAGCCATATCGTCCCTCAACCGATAGCGCTCTTCGCGGCCATCGCGTTTCGAATCGCGAACTTACTGGCCGAGTTCTTGGTGATTGGATTCCTTTCATTGGTGAAAGCAAAACCTGCGACCAGATAGGCATCCCTTCGTCTAGAAAAAAGTGGGACAGGCTTCCCGCCCGTCCTGCCGAAGTTGATATGCTAGAAGACGATTCCAAGTTGAACCAACCAACCGCAATCAATCTTGGCGTAGCTCATGCGTTTGTAAATTGGAGTACTGCCTCCCCTTAAGAGAAAGAAACGGTGTATGACTCACACTAACTCCTTAACGTCTGCATTGCTCAGCTTTTTACTTTTCCTCTTCCTTCCAATGCTTCAAGTTGATTTGAAGGCGCAAACGCGACAGCAAAAAGTCTTGGGGGACAAGTTAAAGTTTGAAGCGAACGGATTGTGGTTCTACAACGATATAGAAAAAGGATTTGACACCGCTCGACGGCACAATCAGCCCGTCCTGGTTGTGCTACGCTGTATCCCCTGCGAGGAATGCGTCAAGCTTGATGACGACCTCATCGAGGTCAACCCAAAGCTGCAAAAGCTCTTAGAATCCTTTGTTCGAATAAGGATTGTCGGTACGAACGGCTTGGATCTTTCGTTGTTCCAATTCGATACGGACCAGTCGTTTGCTGCATTCCTATTCAATGCAGATGGGACACTTTATGGCCGCTACGGCACACGTTCAGGTCGCACCGAATGGAAAGATGATGTTTCTGTGGAAGGGCTCGGAAAAGCACTCGAAGCAGCCTTAGAGCTTCACTTAAATTTTCCTTCGAACAATGCGAGCTTAGCAGGCAAACAAGCGGACAAGCCATTATTTGCATCTCCAGAAAAAATTCCTTCGTTAGCGAATCGATATACGGACAAGCTCGACTACGAAGGAGATACGGTCAAGAGTTGCATTCACTGCCATATGATTGGCGAAGGTCTCAAGGCACATTTCCGAAACGAACAAGGAAAGATTCCAGAGACTTTGGTATTCTCCTATCCGCATCCCAAAACGATTGGACTCATTCTGGAACCAACCGAATGCGCCAACGTGAAGAGCGTCGTAAAAGGAAGCGTAGGGGACGAAGGCGGTTTCCAAAACGGCGATCGCATCAGGTCGATGGCTGGCCAACCCATCCTCTCGATCGCGGACGTACAATGGGTGCTGCACCACGTTCCTGCTGAGGGTGGCGAGGTCAAGGCGACTATTGAACGCGACAATCAACCATTGGAACTGACACTCAAGCTGCCATTAGGTTGGCGTTCGAAGGAAGACATTTCATGGCGAGCATCGTCATGGAATTTACGCCAGATGGGGCTTGGAGGCATGGCCCTCAAGCCTTGCTCACCCGAAGAACGAATGGAACTGGGCGTCGTAGATGGTCATATGGCGCTCATGATCCAACACGTTGGAGCCTTTGGCCCGCATGATCGGGCAAAGAAAGCCGGCCTCCAAAAAGGGGACGTCCTGATCGAATATGATGGGCGCAGGGATCTGCTTCGCGAAACCGACCTATTGGTCCATTCGATCAATCGTGTGGAGGTTGGACGTCCAGTCCAAGTGCGCATTCGACGAGGTTCAGAGGAGAAAACGCTGGAGGTCACAACCTCGAAATGATCTCGGATGGCAACTTCATTTTTGTCCTGCATACGAATGCAGCGATACAACTTCTTTGCGATTCGGAGCACCAACGTCATTAAAACCCATCTCGCGAAGTTGATCACCAAGCGCAAGCATCTGCTGTGGCTCGCCGTGGACTAGTCGAACTTTACCTGTGCCTTGGACTGCTCCGCGAAGAAGGTACTCAAAATCATTCTTGTCTGCGTGTCCAGAAAACCCCTTCACCTCTGCCACGTCGATCCATTTGTTCCACAATTGACCTTGAAATCGCACCCTTGGAACAGGTGACAGGAGCTGTGCACCCAGTGAATCAGACGCCTGATAGCTAACGAGGATTACCGTGGAACGGGGATCGTCTATGTGGACTCTCAAGTGTTGCACGATGCGTCCGCCCTCGCACATTCCCCCCGACGCAACGATGATGGCGGATCCGGATTGAGTAGTCCGAAACCAAGCATCGTCTTCCGTTTCGAGCCATTCGAAGGGGATCGCCTCTACCTCCTGAGACAAGGAACTTCGGTACTCCCCAATTACCGTATCGATTCTTTGAGCCAGTGGACTGTCGACGAAAATCGGCACTCGCGGCAACAGTCCCTCTGCCATCCATTGACGCAAATAGTAAAGAACGAGATGCGTGCGTCCAAGACTAAACGCAGGAATCAAAACCTTTCCACCACGCTCAACCGTTTTGGTGACAAGATCGGTCATCTTGGCTGCCATGACATCCAACGTATCATGCGTCTTACCGCCATAGGTGCTTTCGCAGATGATGAGATCTGCTGCGGGCACCTGCGAGGGTTGATCAACATACGGCACACCGCGACGCCCAAGATCACCGGTAAACGTAACCGAATACTCTTGATCGCTGATTGAGATCCGAACCGCAATCATCGCGCTACCGAGGATATGACCCGAGTCGATGAATCGTATCTGTACATCTGCGTTGACATCGATCGTCTCCAAATAATCCACTCCAATACATGCATCAATGGTTCTGTCGACGTCGTCGAGCGTATAGAGCGAGTAAGATTTTCCACGCGTATTGCGAGAGAAAGCACGATTGCCGATTTCATTCTCTTGAATACGGGCAGAATCGGACAACATCACATCGATTAGGTCGCGAGTCGCATGCGTGCAATAGATTGGCCCCGAGAACCCCTGACGGACGAGATTCGGGATATTGCCGCAATGATCGATGTGAGCATGGCTAAGAAAAATCGCATCGATGGCGGCTGGATCGAAGGGAAAATTGGCGTTCCGAAGCCTCGCCTCCTCACGTGGCCCTCGAAAAAGTCCGCAGTCGAGAAGAAATCGATATGGTCCAGCCTCTAAAAGGTGCATCGAGCCAGAAACAGATTGTGTTGCACCATAAAAGGTTACGGTCGGCTGTTTGTCCAACGGCGAGGTTGTAGATGCTGTCATGCTCGCATTGTACCGAACTTTGTTAACGGTCTTTGGGATTAACGGAGCTATCGGCGGACTTGCGATGTAGAAGCTCACGTTCAAGCTCTAACCGGCGTTCCTGAAGCTTGCGACGCTTAACATTTACTTCCCTTAAATCTGCGATGACTTTAGGTCCACGTATGACGACCCATCCTGCAAGCGTGATGAGATAGATTGCAAATAGACCTTGAGAGAGTACAGGGGCGTGGAAGCGTATCGAAATCGTCATGGCAATCGCAACCACCGAGGTTAAAACCATCAGCCTTCCAATACCGAATTTAAAC
>JANLRK010000108.1:0-26085 GCA_031361585.1 Pirellula sp.
GTTGTTGGGCGGTCTCTAGATTGGGCGCACGCCGATAACACTTAAGTCATCTGGCTTGCATGGCTGGTCCTTGATTCCTAGCATTCGTTGATATGCCAAGTCGGTAACTCCGGCGAGCGCGTTGGATAGCTTGCCCTTCCGCATGCCGCCAACGACTTCGTCGATGCTCAAATTGTCGAACAACCCGTCGCTTGCAATCACGACGGTGTCTCGCTGCGACAATGTCAATGCTGGCCCCACTTCGATTCGCATGCGAACATCGCCAACAACATTCGAAACAAGGTGGCGGTCCACATGATGCATGGCATCGTCCGCGGCGAGCATTCCTGACTCGACTGCAAATCCTACTGGCGAATGACTGACCGACTGGTATCGGATGCGGCCACGGCTTCCCGTCACTAGGATCATGGAATCGCCCACGTGGTAAGGACGAATGGTGCCTCGGTGGTATTCGACGACCGCAATCGTACAGGCAGCACCGATTTTCAAGTCTTGCACAGCGATGTTCGCTTGCTCAATACCATCTAAAATAGCAACCCGCAATCGGTCGGGACCACTCTCGTTGCGTTCAATCGACTCCGTCAATACCTGCAGAGCCATTCCTGACGCTTGCTCGCCACCACGCATTCCGCCACAACCATCTGCAATTGCAAAGACAACCGTTTCGTCGTCGACTCGAATGATGCCTACTGCATCTTCGTTGTACGATTCCTTGAACGGACTTCGCCGCGAATAGGCGCAAGCTTCCCAAAGGGCATCCCTTTGAGAAACGATGTCGCTTTTCTCTTCTCGAAGCAAGAATTGATGATTGGTGATCGTGGACATAATTACCAAGGTTTCGCATGTGCCCCAATAAAGCAACCGTACTTTTGGGACTGTCTCAAAAAATGACCTTCAAATTATTGGTCACTTACTAACAAAAAAACTGGCGTGCCCCCCAAAGGTAGTTGCTCATTATCGGGAAGTGTATAGAAAGCGTCAACTTTGACGTTCCGTTCTTGGTGGAAAAGCGTTTTTTCTAATGCAGCTGGATCGCTAGCTTATCTCCACCATAAGCGGATGTTAAAATAGGAAAGATATACCGATTAGTTCGGTTCTGCTAAGCATTGCGATGATGCTGGTCCGATGGAGCAACAATCTAGCCGTTCGCTCGAATGATCTCGCAACGTGGGAAGCCGTCGAAGGCCAAGGCCGTCGCCGTCGCCTACAGCCCGGGGGTAAAACGAGATAAGAAACGGCTAATCATAAAGGCAAACAGTCACCTAAATAACAATGGGATTCGAGCATGGACTCACAGCTCACGGACGTAAGTGAAAATCAGCTATTAAGACGGGAATGGATGGCCGCAAGCATCGCAGCTGTTTCTTCCATGGTCTGTTCTTCGCCGAAGTCTGCTTGGGCAAAACCGATCGACAAGCCGGCTGAATTCACTTCTGGATTGTTTCGCGTTAGGTCCGTTCTCGAGATCAACGGTGAGATTCGACTTAGGAGCCAGACCAACGACGCGACAAGCAAAGCCGGCAAAATGATTGCGGCAAAGACGGCACCCATCAAGGCCAGCTCCACGCTCGACTTCGACGAACAGTATCAGACCTCGACTAAATTGATTGGCTGTAAATCCTATCAACACTATCATGAGTCCGGCTCGGAAATTCAGATCGACAGACACATTACCAAAACAAGCTTGCGAGAACAGTGTCGAGAAGTTCTTCGCATTGGGACCGAACAAGGGATCATTGCCGCGTGTCCGGATAATCCTCTTTTTGCGGCCGAAAGGGACTTGATCGAAGGCCCTATCAACACCATGTTCCTCGACCAATTGCTAACGGACAAAGAAGTTCGAATTGCTGATAAATGGACAATCGACAGCAGTGTTGCGTGCCGTCTGCTCAATATGGATGCAATTCAGGATGGTAGGTTGGTGGTGTGTTTGGTGGATACAAACGAAGAAAAATCGCAATTGGAAATTGAGGGAACCCTGTCCGCATCGGTGCGACAAGTGGCTACGAACTTGAGGATCGAAGGCAAAGCGCAATTTGATCGCAAGGGCGGATACATTTCTTGGTTTGCCGTCAATATTACGGAGACTCGCGAAATTAGCGAAGCCTTACCTGGATTTCGAATTGCCGCTCAATTGAGAATCCTGCGTTCCGCCATCGACGCCACCACCACGGGTGAGACCCTAGACTCCATGTCAGGTCGGTTGGGATCGATCGAAGCGGCCAGTTTGTTTCAGTTTCAATCGGACCTGGGTTACTATCGATTCGTGGCAAACCGAAAATGGTCGACTTATCGGGATAGTGGCGAGGAGGCAACGTTGCGATATGTAATCGACAATCGGGTCGTCGCTCAGTGCAATATCACCAATATGGTGGACTACGAACCGGGCCGACAGCTGAGTCTTGAGGGCTTTCAATCAGACGTAAAAAATGCAGTTGGCAAGGAATTGGTAGAGATTGTGGAGGCATCGGAACGGCTCTCTTACAACAAGCTTAGGCTGCTGCGTGTGGTATCGCGGGGCGGTACTCAAGGGGTCAACATCCAATGGATTCACTACCACATTTCTAATGATGAAGGGCGGCGAGTCGTCCTGGCATTTACTTTGAACGAAGCCAACCTCGAGGCGTTTGCAGCGGAAGACGCACAGCTTGCCGACTCGTTTGAACTCATCAATTGGCCTACGAGGCTCGACGCGAAAGCGCTCGAATCTGCAGCCAGCGAAAGCCCGGCGACGGACGGCAAGAAGCCGGTTATCACGCAGCCAAACAAAGCTGGTGATAAGACTGTTTCTGGTCGTCCGAAGATGGCGAGATAGTGTCTACTTCGATTGTTCTGGAACGCCAACTGACCTTTGGCAACTACGGCCATACTCTGAATCACCGTCAGGCAATTTCACCTGACGGGCGTTGGGCGGTGTACGACACTCGCAACGATGATGCTCACATTGCCAGGACCGATTCCGTTGAGATGGTAAACATCGATTCGGGCGAAATTGTTAGACTTTACAAGACCCCTACCACAGCCTTGCATGGACCAGGCATTGGGGCTGTTGCCTTCCATCCGTTGGAAAGTCGAGTGGTCTTCATTCATGGTTTGGAAACGTGTTCACCAGAGAATCCGTATTCGGCCGCTCGACGCTTTGGCGCCATTGTAGATATTGAAGCGCCCGGAAAATTTGTTCACGCGGAGGCCCGCTCTATCCCACGAGTCGAAGGCGAGCGGGTTCGAGCGTTTGGTGCATTGAGCGGCGGAACGCACGCGCATTCCTGGAATCAGGACGGTTGGCTCAGCTTCACTTATAACGACGCGTGGCTTGAACGCGTGGCTCGAACCGACCCAAGCGTTCGCGATCAGCGAACGATTGGTTTCATGGTGCCTGGCATGCAATTTGAGATACATGCTCGGGCTATAGACGCTCTGGATGGAGAGAACTTCAGCGGGTCGTTTGGTGCATTCCTCGCGGCGAACGTCTGCGCTTCGGCGAAAAATGGCAGCGATGACATAGAACAAGCAGTCGAAGAATGTTGGGTTGGGTCCCACGGATATGTAGACCAACTGGGCCAACGCCATGCTTATTCTCTAGCGTGTCTCGGAGCGGTTCGCAGTGACACTGGGACTCTGATAAATGAGATCTTTCTCTGCGATCTCTTGAGTGCGATGGAGCTTAGCGATCGAATGGCTTTGCCTGGAGAGTTTGGTCCTAGCGAGTTGCTAAAACCTATGGTTGGATGCACGCAACGACGACTTACGCGTACCATGGATCGCAAGTTTCCTGGAGTTCAAGGTCCACGCAACTGGCTCGTTTCCTCGCCCGATGGAAAATATTTATATGCTCCAATGCGCGACGAAAGGGGAATTGTTCAGGTGTTTCGCGTGGCTACGGCCGGAGGCAATGTCGAGCAGATCACCGATTTGGAACAATCGATTGAAGGGCAGATTTCAATCGATTCGAAGGGTTCCGCTTGCAGCTTTATTTGCGATCAGCGGATTTGTATCTTCGATGTTGCAACCGGCCATTCAAGCTGGCTTACCGAAAAGAAAGAGGGCCGACTCTGCGGAGCTATCCACTTTTTAGGGGAGCATCAATGGATATTCAATCGCTATGTTGGGACGGAATCAGATCTATTTATGCAGGTGATTATTTGCAATCGTAACTAACTCCGTGTGTAGCCAAAAAGCCCAAACAAACCACTGGTCAAGCCGGTGGGATTCAATCTTGACGAAGCACGGTCATACTGCATCAAGCAACGAAGAAACTTCGTTGGATGGACTGTTTACGAGCGTCGAAACACGTCGCATTTTCAATGCGTGCAATGGACCAGGTTGCAATTGCTCAAGCAATTTGTCGAGGGTATCGCAGTTGTTTTTCGAAGGGTCGAGCCAAGCTTCGATTTGAGCCTGATTCAGCATGAGGGCCGGCATTCGATCGTGAACACTCACAACGTCCGCATTGGACGCCGTCGTGATAATCGTTGTAGACAATATTGTATTGCCCGTGGTGACCGGATTCTGGATCTTGCGGTTTTCCGCCCATAGACCAGCCATGGCGAAGACATGCTCACCTGCCGCGTGAATCCAGTAGGGTTCTTTGACTTTAGGTGTCAGTTTTTTCCATTCGTAGTATCCGTCGGCTAGCACAACGCAACGTCTGTCGATCAGCGAGGGACGGAAGCTTGGTTTTTCTGCAATCGATTCGGACCTTGCGTTGATCATGTTGTAGCCGGCGGAAAGAGAGGTAGCCCAAGAGGGTACTAACCCCCATCGCATGCTATTCATGGATAACGTTCCATCGTCATTGCTTCGCACCACAACAATCGGCTGACTTGGTGCAATGTTGTAGCGTGGCCGCGTTAATTCAAATGGCAATCGTTCACTTGCAGGCATAACAACCTCATCCCAGTTCGGAAAAAGGTCTGCTAGCCAATTGGCTACTGGCGTTTTCAGAGTGAATCTACCGCACATGAATCGCTGGCTCATATAGGCTAGAGTAAATTGCGTTGCAAAATGGACGCACTTCTTCACGCTTCGGTTTGTGATTTTGTAAGTCGCTGCAGGCTAAAAACCTTTGTTTCATCGGGCCAGGCTTCCCCAATCGTCAGTGTTTAACTTTCGTCAAAACAATTCTATCAGCAAAATGCAAAAAAGCATTTTGAACTGTCCAGATAGGGGTGTATCCGAGTAACATCTGGGGGCGTTACGTGTACATCGCACCTAACGCGTTAGGATTCGCATCGATTTGGGCCACGTTTGGTACGCGGTTTTCGTTTAATCTAGCTTTGAGAACCGATGCCCAGGTTCAAGAAGCCGCCAACTTGTTATCGGGTTGGTGATCGTGAAAAAGGTGAAAATTGACTGGCTATTTATTGCTAACGGGTTCGACTGGATTGCTCGGTCGGTATTTGATGCGAGATCTCTTAGAAGGTGGCCAACGGCTTGCCATTTTGGTGCGCGGTTCCAAAAGAGAAACTGCCTCGGAACGGGTAGAAACTATCCTTCAGCACTGGGAGCGTCAATCCGGCAAATCTTTACCTCGCCCTGTCTTGCTCGAGGGTGATATACGTAAGCCATGTCTCGGACTGAGTGGCAACGATCGACGGTGGGTGGCTAACCATTGTTCGTCGATGATGCACAGCGCCGCCTCGCTTACTTTCCACGCAGACGGAACTGGGGAGCCTTGGCACACAAATTTTGACGGCACGCAGAACATGCTGGGGCTTTGTTATGCGGCGGGGTTGCGAAAACTCCATTACGTCTCCACTGCCTATGTTTGCGGTTTACGACAAGGGAAAATTTTGGAGACAGAGGTCGACTGTGGCCAGACGTTTCGAAACGATTACGAGGAAAGCAAACTTCGAGCGGAAATGTTGGTCCGCGACG
This sequence comes from Pirellula sp., assembly GCA_031361585.1. Lineage (GTDB taxonomy): Bacteria > Planctomycetota > Planctomycetia > Pirellulales > Pirellulaceae > JBKCUI01. The sequence goes on from JANLRK010000108.1 coordinate 5,878, forward strand.
CAAGTTTCATCGACGAGTTAACGGTCTATCGGCCTGCTGTCATCTCGGGAGACTCACAAACTGGTTACACCAATACATATCACGGTATTTATCTTTATCTCCGACTCATGGCTCTTTTGACACCCCGTCATCCTGTTGGTCCAGACGGGGTGCGAATAACGAGGTTGAGGTTGCCGCTGCAAGGCGACGAACGCCGCAATGTCATACCCGTGGACTGGGTCTCCAAAGTCATGACTCAGTTGTTTCTCAATCCGGAAGCCCATGGTCGGACATTCAATATGGCTCCTGACGACTGCTTAACCGCCAGACAGCTGATCGATGCCGGATATACGTTTTTCAACTCGACTGGCGTGGAGTATGTAGGTTACGGACCGATCGACCCAACGACATATAACGATTTGGAAGCGGCCTCGTTACCTGGCTTGGCAATGTACAACAATTATGAGAGCACCGATCCAACCTTCGACTGCGCCAACCTAAAGCGATTCGCAGGCGACCTGCCTTGTCCAGCCATCGACGAAGCAATGTTGCACACCTATATTCGATTCGGTGAAGCGGATCGATGGGGTAAGCGCCGCATCGAACCAGCTATCGTTCATTGGTCGGCGGCCGATTATTTTCGCGAGTTTCATGTCGCCGATGACATCAGTTATGGAACGACAAAGTGTCGATTGGCTGTCGATTTGGTTGGTCCGGGTGGAGGCCAGTGGACTCTAGGACTGATGGCGGATGGTACATTGGTTTGCAGCCCCGGAGCACATCATGATGCCGACTCTCTTTTGCGATTGAATGTGGCAGAATTTAAAGAAATGGTCTCCAATCCCTTAGGATCAAAACAGCGTCACGCTGTCCATCAGCTTTTTCCAATGTCGAGCGGGATGTCATTTGAATCCCATGAGGAAAGCAATCGCGAACGAGTATTTTGATCCCCAAACGGTAACGGCAAAGCCAACGTCACATGAACACGATGCATGCCGCTCTTTTCGAATGCTTAATCGCTTCGTTACTCGTTCAATTTAGTTTCGCCGCACGATTTGTTCGTCGACTACGACGATGGCAGCGACCATTGCTGCCAGATTCTTCCTGTCCACCAGCGGCAGTGGTTTTATGCTTGCGCGGCGGTGATCCGTTTTTATCTCGGTGTGTAGATGGTTTGCTTGCCCAGAACTACCCGAACTATGAAGTTCGTTTCATGGTGGACCATTTCAATGATCCAGCCATGGCGATCCTAAACAGGGCCATTGATGCATCCTCCTTTGTGCGTTTTCGCATCGAAGTTTTGGAATCCCCGCTGTCCACGTGCAGCCTAAAGTGTTCGAGCCTGGTCCAGGCTGTCGAAGGATTGGCAGATACGATTGAGATTGTTGCGCTTTTGGACGCAGACACGATTCCACATTCGACGTGGCTGCGTGAATTAGCCACTGCCCTAGTTCCCAAACATGTCGGAGCGGCGACTGGAAATCGATGGTATATGCCGAGCCATGGCAGTACTGGCTCGTTGATACGATATGTTTGGAATGCGGCTGCAGTGGTTCAAATGTACCTATATGAAATCGCATGGGGTGGCACGCTAGCCATCAAAATGGACTCGATACGGCGAGCCGGCATCTTGGATCGTTGGCGGACAGCATATTGTGAAGACACGATGGTTCGGAAGCAATTGTCGATGATCGGCCAAAAAGTCGACTTTGTTCCATCGCTCATGATGTTCAATCGTGAGGACTGTACCGTTGTGTCCTTCCGATCTTGGGTAAAACGGCAATTGCTTGCCGCCAGACTCTACCATCCATTTTGGATACTGGTTGTAGGACAAGGGGTCAGCTCGGCAATTCTCATCCTTTGGGGATTGTTGACTTGCCTGACTCTATTGGCACAAGGAAACATGCTCGGGGCAAGCTTGGTTTTTTTAGCTCTTCTTCTTTTTCATGTTGGTTTAACGAGCATGCTCCCCTGGATAGAAAGAGCCGTGTGCTGCATCGCGGAGGCGCGAGGCGAAGATGTTTCATGGCTCAAAAGACCAAGTTGGCTTGCCAAGTTGTGGATCGCTTGGCTGACTCAATGGTTATACATCTGGGCGCTGTTTCGAGTTTTGTTTCTCAAGCGGTTTAATTGGAGGGGGATCGAGTACGAGGTGTCTGGTCCTTGGGGTATCAAAATGTTAGGTTATCAGCCTTATCGGTGCGAACCAATGGAAGCCGAACAAGTTCAGCATTCGATATAGAGAAGGTTTGTCGACACATAACCTATTGCGCGGTGCTAGCTGATCCGCGAGGTGAAGCGCCGATCCTGACGTTGAATGGCAATGGCCTCGCTGCGCAAAGAAAGCCTTCAGCGAAGAGCCGCTCTTTGAGAGCTCGGAATTCGTTGAAGCTGTCCGGATAGACCCATACCGTAACCGTAGTATGTTGTGAAGCAAACGAAGCAAGCTCCAAACGGAGTCGTCCGCCGGTGCCCAATGTTTCTGAAATGGACTCGCGGACAACATCGCTCGTGGCTTCCAATTCGAACTTTTCCAGCTCAATCGTTCGGGCTAGTCGAGCGGACTGGCCATTGGACATAATGCCGCTTTGGCTCTTTAAACCGTAGGTCATCAGAAAGCCATCGATTGGTCCAAGTTGATTAACAAACCGATCCTTTTGTGAATTGCGTTCTGCCGATCGCCGGGCTTCACTTTTGAGCGTTTCAATCAGTCTTTCCCACGGAATGACGGCAACTTTTCCACCTCGCATCATCACATGCAGTTCGCGACCAAACACTGTTTTGGCCATTGGGGTCGGCAAATGTTGGAGAACAGCGGTAGTTTGCTCCATGGATTGGAACTCCCCTTGCTGATTGAGCAGATTGGCGAGTTGCTTTTCTAGTTCGCTCATCTCCGAGTCTTTTTCTATTTTCGCCTTCGTCGTTTGATCGACGCTTTGCAGTTCCTCCTCGACAATTCTCTCCGCCATCGTGACGCGGTCCATGATGGCCATGCGCTCCGAATCGCGATAGACGACTTCACGATCATAATTTCGAAGTTCTTCAACTTGTTTTTGTAAATCTTGGTCTAAACTCTTGGTCTTCGCCAACGGTGAATCCAATAGATCGACCTTCTGCTTAAGCTCGTTTTCAACCGCAATTTTTGCGGTCGCGTAGCTTCTCGAACCCACGATTACCACGAGAATGATCAGGATACCAACGAGGTTAGCAATGGTATCGAGAAAGGCATCTTCGCCGATCGCCGCTTCTTCATTTCGTCGCTTGCTCATGTCTTGAAAGTCCTAGCGACGATTCGGAAGTGTCAGTGGAACCACTTTGATTTCGACCCCGCTACCCTCTAGTAATCGTTCCAGTCGGGCGACGCTCTGCTGAGCATCGTTGGCTGCTTCGATGGTTAGAGTCGGCGACCAATAACCACCTGGCACGGAGAGCCCCCAGGAATCGACCCGTTTCCGCATGGCAACGGCCAATTGATTCCCAGCTTGTTGCGGTCCCTCTTCCATCGTTACGTTCACTTCAAAGCTGTTGGGCTCAGTGTCCGAACGGAGTAGCCATCGGTCCTTCAAGGCCACGATATTCATTGGACGCGAAACTGGAGTGGCTTTGCCCTCTGCCCTCGAAGCGGCCCAACCATGTCCAGCGCTCACCGAAATGGGTTTTAAGTCCCCTTCGGGGCGTACGTGCTTTGCCTTGGGTTGACTCTCCGCCTTTTGGTTCATGGAAAGCGAAAGACTTTGAGGCGCTGCGGGATCGCTCTGTGCCGAGCTTCCTGATGCAGACATGCTGCTCGCTCCGCCCCCCGTGGCGGTCCCCGACGAGAACGCGTTGGCGCCGGGCGGTGTAGGCATGTTGCTGCTTGATGAGCCTTTGCCTATATCCGCGGTGCCGTTGGCTGCCGAACCGACGGCATAAGCACCTGATGGAAGCGCAGTTGCAGCAGATCCCTCTTTCATGCTACTGGAATTGTTTGCTGATTCCGCGATCGTACTAGAATGCAATTGGGCGTCCATTGATCCTTGTCCATTCGCGGGATCTTGTGCCAAACCTTGCTGTCGCACGGATGTTTGAAATCCAGCGTTTTGCCTATCACCTGCCGTGTATTGGCCGGCGAGTTCAGCCCCATTCGAGGAGAAAGCGTTTGGACCAGTTTTGTTTTCTTGGTTGGGTAGCATTGCATTGCTTGCTGAGCCGTTGGACTGGGATGATTCAAGGCCGTTCTTTTGTATAACACTAGTAACTTGGGAATTTGCCATCCCTTGAACAAGCTGCCAATTCGGCTGTGCGGTATTCCCCACGAGCAGTCCAGAACCGGTTTCGGATTTCGAATCAATGTTACTTCCGTTGTGCGACGAATTCCCAGCACCCGTCGTTTGCGAATCGTTGGCTGCATCGATTACGTCCCAAGTGTCGTCCCGCTCTAGTGGCCCAACACGCAGAGGCATGGACGCGATGAGCGCCAGTTGACGACGCTTTGCCATTTCTATCGTACTGGTCAACTGCTCTTTCAATCCGACTGGGCTCTGAGGGAATCTTAGTTCCATATCACTATCGACTAACTCATAGCCAAACTGGTCATCCCAGCCGCTCATGGCTTCGCGAGCTAACGCATAGGAGTGTATCCCATCGGGTCGCACAATCAGCAAAGGATAGGGTGGCAAAGAAATACCAAAGGTTGCATCCTTTTGTTGATAGGTAAGTCGCAACACACGCAACGCGGCGTCAAGGGGGTTGCCAGGTCCAAAAGGTGGTTTCAAATCGTTTGTAGAAATTAGCAAACCTTCTGGCTGCACGACGACTCCCTGCTTAGTGCATTCCAAATAGACAGGGCGACGCGAAGTACCATTGGACCCCGTGTACGGAATGACCGCGAAGGCCGGCTTACGCTTCTTTTGCTTCTCGATCTCATCGGCCAGATCCTTCTTCTTTTGATCGATTTCTTTTTGCAGTTCAGCGATCTCAATGGACTTCTCAGAATCGTCCGTCTCGTTTGCTTCGGCTTGGGCATGGATACGATCGAGTTTATCCACCAGTTGGTCTAGGGTCTTGGCCAAGCGAGCGATGTGATTTTCGATATCAGCTAAGTCTCTACGGCGACGCTCTATCTTTGATTTAATATCCTCACGCTGAGCCACTAGTTCTTCGGACACGACCTGCATGATGTCCGAAGTGTCCTTGACCTGGGTCATCGCGTCCTCGGCCTCTCGCTTGGCAGACGCGTGCGAATTTGCGACCGTGAGTACCAGAATGAGCACGAGGGCTCCAATCGTGCAAAGCAACACTGCAAGGAATGGAAACAATGCAGGTGCCGTGCTATCTCCACGCCGCTTGCTACGACTCATCCTGCACGCCTCTTAAGGGGAAGCGTGGCAGGCGATTCCGCCCCGGCAGCCCCCTCCGCGGGTTCGGCTGATCGACGACGAAGTGGTTGCCGCCCCAAATATCCATAGCGTTCCATTTGGGTACCAAGAACAGCCACCGCTTCGGTCAAACAAATCGCCGCATCATGGAATCGGTCCACGTCGGTCAATCGCTCCAAGGTGGCTTGCAATGGCTTTTCCATCGAACGGACAGCGTCATGCTTTTCAATTAACGTATTGAGCAATTCCGTTTGAGCCGTCATTTCCCGTTGCTGATGATGCATCGCCCTGGCTTGCTCTGAAAGCGTCGTCTGCCATTGTTGCCATCGCGCATCTATGAGAACGGCCCCTTCCGATTGCACCCGAGCCAAATGCTCGGTGTGCTCTTCGAGCGATTCATGGTGTTTGGCTAACGAAGATTCTATAGCGCCGCTCATGCATGCTTGGATCGTATCTGCAGAGCTCGAGGTCAGGTTCTGCCAATGACCATGCGCAACGGAAATCGTTTCCCGCCAAAGTTCGCTTTGTGTTTGAACAATCTGTTGCACCGATCGAAGTAGCTCTTGAGCAATGTGCTGGAGTGCAGACTCGACGTTACTAGTGTCATTGAACTTTTCTTGTTCGGTCAAACAAATCTGCATCGTATCGGACACCCTACCGTCGATGGTGGAAAGGAGAGCGAGTTCCGAACGGTTGACACCAAACTGCACAAACATGGCTACCATGGTCAATACGAGGCCGATGGCAGTCGTATCGAACGCCACATACAACCCAGCAGTAAGGCTATTCATGGCGTCTTGCGAACCGCTGGCTAAAGCTTGAGCATCCATTTGTCCAAGCGTATCGGAAATCCCCAAAACGGTACCGAGGAATCCCAGCATGGGCATGGCCCAAGTGACGATTCGGATCAGGCCATAGCTGTCGTGCTGTTGGTCTGCGTCGCGTTCTGCCAACTCCTTGATGTCTTGATCTAGTTGTTTTGTATTTTTGCGTTTGATCTGTCGTTGTAAAACGGCATCGACCCGCTGGCCGAGCCAACTTTCGCCGACGCAGGCCGATTGCGTTCGCCAAAGCGTCTCAAACCACAATGCCTTCTGCTCGCCCGTTGCACTCTCTGGCGTATCGGATTGCGTCAACGAGATTTCCTCAAGTGCTAAGCTTGCTTGACGACTGATCCTGTGCTGTGAGGTCGAGTTAAACCATTTTGTTGAGAGGGCTACAATCGCGACAAAAAATAGTTCTGAGGTTGCGATAGCAACCGGATGGCAAAGGCAATAGCGACGAAACAATACAAAGTCCAATGGACCAGCAAAGATCGAGCCATAGAATAGGATACATGCTCCAGTCCCTATAACGACCGACGGTCCGATGGATGTTTGGAAACTCGGATTCGGTGAATTTCTTTTTCGAAACAACACGGCAGTCCGTTGCCTCCGTTGGCGTTATGCTAGTTTGCTATCAATCGTATAGAAAGTCGAGCTCGACAGGGTACTTCTAGCGAATGAGCGTTCGAGTTTCAAGTTAACTTGGAGTATCTAACGGTTCGGCACATTGGGGGATACGGCCTTAATAAAACAGGCAAAGTTTGCCGACCAGCGAGACTTTTCATTTTCCCCCAGATTTTCGGTTGAGTGGAACAATTACGGACGATACCACGATTTCTGGTTTGGGCGGAACGAAACTGCGGTACATGCGATACGAAACCGCGATGGATAATATTTGCCTTTACTTTGATAGCTAATGCAGCATAGCCGGGCTGCGACAAAAATACCCCAGGAGGGTTTGGCAGGTTTGAGGCGGTCGATGGATTGTGCGATTCTCGCCCGCCTCAAGCCGCCATTTGTTTATTTTGTACGTTTGGTGGAAATGGATACAATATCAGTAGTATCGCTATCTGATATTTCCAATCAAACCATCATGTCATCCGCTCGCCAATACCATCCCAAGTACACATTTGCCGAATACATGCAGTGGGAAGGCAATTGGGAGCTTCTTTACGGCACTGCTGTTTCAATGAGCCCTTCGCCCTTTGGACCACATAAAAAAGTAGTCGCGAAATTCGTTTCGCAGATTGATTTAGCTATTTCGATCCAAAAGTGCAAATGTGTTGTTTATGCTGGATTGGACTGGATCATTCAATGCAATACGGTTGTACGTCCGGACGTGATGGTTGTATGTGGTGAACAACCGCCGCGTCATCTTGAAAGACCACCGACTCTCGCAATCGAGGTATTGAGCGATTCAACTTCAGATAAGGATCGCACGGTGAAGAGAGAACTTTATGAAAGCCAGTGTGTTGAACACTATCTGATTGTCGATCCTGTTTTCCCCGCCATACAATGGCTAAGTTTGATGAAAAAATCTTACTATACGGATCGATCGAGCCAAATCAGCTTAGCCGAACCATTCGCGATTACGTTAGACAACGGCTGCAATCTGCTCGTGGATCCACGGGTTATCTTTAGCTAGCGCCATGATTTTTTCATTCTACTGAAACAGTGACTGGGATTTTCGTCCTAGATTTGAGTGGAACAGAAGTCGACGTTCACCGTGAGCGCTGTTGCTTTGACGCATCTATCTCCAGTTGGGACGCGAAAACGGCAAAAGCATCGACTCATCGAAAACAATTCCGCACTTTTGAGTTAGAAAGATTTCACAAAACGGGAGGCAAATATGAGTGGAAGAGCCATCGCGAAGCGAACTAAAGTCATCGCAAAGCGAAATTGGGGATTCGAAACTCTCGAAGAGCGTCGTTGCATGGCCGTCGCAAGTGTAGGTTGGGACGGTCCTGGAAAAGGTGCTGCGGACTTGACATATTATATCGCGAATGGTCCAGCGGGCCTGAGTAAAGTCGAGGTGACGGCGGCAATCAAAACGGCGCTTGACGCGTGGGCCAAAGTTGCAAGTGTCCATTTCACAGAATCGAAAACGCCAGGACTGTCGAAACAGCTCGACATATCCTTTGGAAATATTGATGGCTCGGGTGGTACACTGGCTCAGGCTTATTTCCCGGCCGATGTTAATCCTTCTCGTATCGCAGGGGATGTGCAATTTGATAGTTCAGAAAACTGGGAAATCGGCAACGCAAAGGGCTCTTCGGCCTTCGACTTGGTTCGAGTAGCGGTGCACGAAATTGGCCACGCGTTAGGACTCGACCATAGCAGCAAGGGGTCCGCAGTCCTTGCCCCGAGCGTTTCACCGAACGAATACTTCACAGCGCTGGATCAAGACGATGTGGATGCAATCTTGTCGATCTATGCGCCCGCCAGCGGAATGAATCCCACAGCCACCCCAAGTGCAACCAATCCAACGGCGACAAACACACCACCCGTCACGAACACACTGCCACCGACTCAGTCTTTTCCTACAACCAAACCGATGGATCCGACCACGGACTGGAGTATACTAGAACATCGCAACCATCGTTTTTGGTGGACGAATGGCATTACTGAATTTTATCGAATTCGCCGATTTTTCGGGTGAGCATCTTGAGTGAACGATGACCAACTTCGCTTCGAAAATCGCCATGGCTCGCACCGGGGCTAGCGATGCCGTTGGAGACTTATTGGAGCCTTACCGCAACTACATGCGTATGCTTGCGGCGTCGCAAATAGGCCGCCCGGTTGGCAAGCGAGTTAGTCCGTCCGACATTGTTCAAGACACGATGTTGGCGGCCCATCGCGATCTTGGCGACTTCCACGGTACGACTCAAGCTGAGTTTAGCTCGTGGTTGCGAACCGTTCTCTCCCGGTGTCTTTTGAAAGCGATAGAATTCAACGTGAAGGCCGGGAAGCGGGACGTGCGTCGCGAAGTTTCAATCGATGCGATTCAGTCTTGCCTTGAGTCGAGTTGTGTTGGAATGGGAAATTTCCTTGCCCATTACCAGGCTTCGCCAAGTCAAATCGTTTCTGGCGAAGAAGAGTCATTGCGAATGGCTGACTATGTTGCCATGCTTTCGGAAGACTATCAAAAAGTGATTGCGCTTCGCAACTTTGGCGGAATGAGGTTTGACGAGATTGCAACGCTCATGAATCGTTCGCCACAGGCGGTTAGGCTGCTTTGGTTGCGAGCCATCAATCGACTTCGAGCCATCTATTTTGCTGGGAGTCCCTCATGAGCCTACTTCGGAAGCAGGATTCTCGGGTGTTTGCGTCTGGCATTTCGACTGAAACAGATTGGATCGATCAACTTGACGAGGCGACGCAATACAAAGTCGTTGCCATCCTCGACGACTATCTCGTCGAACTTGAAAAGGGAAGCCGCCCCTCGGTGGACTCGATTCTGGCGGAGTACCCTGAGCTGGCCGGGCAACTTCGTTCGTCGCTTGAGAGCATCAGCCTGCTGAACAAGGTGCATATTGCATCGAATGATGCGAATACTAACAACAGCGGGAATCCGCTGATGGTGACTCAGTCACTCCGAATTTACGGGTTTCAGATCGGACGAGAGCTTGGGCGTGGCGCGATGGGGGTTGTCTACGCTGCAAAAATGGAATCGACGGGGAGCGAGGTTGCGATTAAGTTCCTCGAATCGCATGGAGTTCGCGATCAAGGCTGCATTGAGCGTTTTCGCCGAGAAGCCCGGGCCGCGGAGTCCCTGAATCATCCGAGTATTGTCCCCGTTTATCACATCGGATGCGAGGACGGCAGGCATTACTATACGATGAAGCTGATCGATGGAGTTTCGCTGTCTCACAGCATCGACCTTTCGTTCCAACGCAACCCCAGTTCGCAACGAGAACTTGAGAGCAACCCAATCGGGCTCGGCCATTTGCCAATAACCATCGAGCACTATCGAACGTTGGCTAAAGAAATGGCCAATGTGGCTAATGCGTTGCATGAAGCGCACACGATGGGAATCGTCCATCGCGACATCAAACCGTCCAACCTCCTGATGGATTCGACCGGTCATATATGGATCACCGATTTTGGCTTGGCTCATGTTGAGGATGGACTGAATCTGACTTGCACTGGCGATATCATTGGAACATTCCAATACATGAGCCCCGAGCAGGCGTCGGGCCGGCGAGAGCGAATCGATTTTCGCTCCGACATTTATAGTTTTGGCGCAACGCTATATGAATTGTTTACCGGCCATGCACCATTTAGCGGGATGGATCGAGCCTTGATTTTGCAATGCATTCAGACCGCTGAGCCCCTCCGCCCAACGGTTTACAATCGAGATTTGCCTCGCGACTTAGAGACGATCATTCGTCGAGCCATGCGTCCAGAGAGATCACATCGCTATCAATCTGCCTCCCTGGTTGCACAGGATCTCATTCGATTCTCAAAGGGCCAGCCGATACTTGCGAACTCAGTTGGTTTGACTGAGCGCGCAAGGAATTGGGCGACCAATCATTCTGGTCGGTTGGCTGTCGCGTTGCTTTTGGCTTTGCTTTGCTCCCTATCGCTCGGCATATACAACGTTCAAATTGCGATGGAAAAATTACGCGCCGACAATGCCTTTCAATCAGCCGATGCCAACTACCGTCAAGCCCGCCAGGTGGTGGATACGTTTGGGCTCCGTTTTGCGGGGCAACTGAGTGCCATACCTGGAACCGAGGCATTGCAGCGGGATTTGTTGGGAGAAACGCTCGGTTACTACGAAGCGTTTATCGCATCGGCAAACGAGGATCCGAGACTCGTTAGCGATGTTGCGCAGACCAAGCTAAAAATCGCTCGACTGACAAGACAACTCGGCGATGTAAGCGACGCAGATACAGCTTATGAACATGCGGTCAATTCGCTTCGTCAAGCCAATCGATTGAAACCCAATTCAGGTCTTGCCTTAACCTTTCATCGAGCCATCCATGAATGGATCTTGCTGCGAAGCGAACAAGGCGATCAATCCTTTAGCAAACCCCTGCTGGCAGAAGCGAAAAAAGTTGCCGAGACCATTGCCGATTCGGCACGTCGTGTCCGCGCCCAAGCACTATCCCATCACACCCAAGCCATTATTGCATTCCGTGAAGGAGACTTAGAGCGCGCGATCGTGGAGAGCTCCGAGTCTATTGCCATCTTGCAGAAACTCGATGAGACAAGCGTGACCGCTCGACCAAATGGTATTTCAGTCGCTAACGAGTTCGTTGTCGACGACGATGAGGAGATCACGGATGGCCATGATGGATATCTCGCAGATGCATTGATCAACTTGTCGGTCATGCTCGGGGAGGCAGGGCACAACGGACCAGCAGAAAGGGCAGCTGCACAAGGTTTTGCATTGAAGCGAAAGGTTACCGATGCAGCCGAAACGCCGGAAGCTCTCAAGCGATTGGCCTTGGCGTACGGTAACTCAGCGTCTGTCCTTTGGCGCAGTGGAAAAACGCGAGACGCGATCGAATCCTACAAGCTGGCGGTTGACCACTTTGATCGTGTAGGCAAAGTTGTGCCACCACTTTTAGCGCCGCGTCTCGAGCTGTCCATCTCGCTGAACAATCTTGGAATGGCGTTGTCGTCGCTCGATCGGTATGCCGATGCCGACGAGGCGTTTAGGAGGGCAATTGCGATCGCTGGCGCGACTGCCGATTCGGATATCAACGACGCTGGTGCTTCGCAACGGGCGGCTGGTATATGGAATAATTTGGGGGTATTAATGAAAAACAAAGGAAACAAACCCAGTGCGGCAGAAGCCTTTCGAAAGGCTAGCGAATACCAACTACGCGTTTGTAAGCTGTTGCCTGGGCACACCAATGAGTCCGCTGTATTAAGCCAAATTCAAGCTAACTTGACTTCACTGTAGTTTCTTTGCCTAACAGCACATAGAATGTCTGTAGACGATAAACTTGTCGACCACGAGGTTCAAGATATCAACATGTTCTATTCCAAATCAAAACGCCGACTTTCATTCGAGCAACTCGATAATCGTATTGCAATGAACGGCGATATGCATCCTTCGCATGCTGGTGCGCCCGCCCAACTCGGGGCTGTTGATTTTGTTGTGCATTTTGAGTCGCGCAATGCCTCGTTTGCGACAATCGATGAACAACGAATTGTCCCACAAAATAGCGTTGCGCTACACCCCGTCAATCCAGCACCGCCTCGTCAATTCGAAGCCATTCTGTTTAGGAACAAGGTGGGAATGAAGTCTCGGGCCGAGGGTGAAACCGTTTCACTCCCAATCGCCAATATTCCGGCAATCGCCAATATTCCGGCCCAGGCTTCGGATCAATTCAGAAGTGAATCGGCCAATTCGAGCGCTGCCATCGTGCGATCCAGTCCTAACGTTGGATCCACTAGTTCAAGTTCCGTGGTGTCAAATCAAGATCCGCCTCAGAATGGTCAGAATGGATTGTTGATTCCATCCTCAACTCGCGAGATTATTCCCTCTGCTTCGATTGCGACACGGGGAGCAAGCGCGGCTCCACCCGTAGATTCTTCGACTACCGGAGTTGGTACTGCCGTCGCTCTGCTCAACCCTCAGAGCTCGGTTTTGCAATTGCAAGTGTACGCGGCAAGACAGTCCATTGCCGCGACCTCAGAACAATCCTTTCAGACCAGCCTGATAGTAACAGCGAGTAAACCCGAGACGACCAAGTCCACAGAGAACGGACTGCTTACTTTTACTTTGCGACAAAAAGCGGATCGCTCCATCGCTTTGAACTCGCGAAATGAATACCCTGCCGTGAACGCTTATTCAAAGACAGAAACCAGGACGCTAAAGAATCATCTTCCAACACCGAAAGGTATGATTGAAATCGGTGACACATTTGAGGGCCATTCGAAGCGACTTCAGCAATCGATGGTATCCATGGCGAGCAACAACCCTTTTGAGATACTTCAACTATTCATTGGATCAACCAACATGGTTTCCAATGTTTCTCGGACGATGGGATACAGTGCTGAGCCAGATGGAGCGACGGAATTATCGACAAAAGAGGACTCGATGTTATCGACAAAAGAGGACTCGATTCTCTCGCTTGCAATTGGCGTTGTATTTGTGATCGCCGCTCGTCAATGCACGATCCTGCGCACTCCCGAAAGGCTACCGTCCCTTCGAATCACCCGCAGTTCCGGCTGTCCCCAGCCGCTCACGTAGGTCCGGCTGTCCTCAGCCGGACACTCCACCCACGTAGGTCCGGCGGTCCTCAGCCGGACACTCTGCTCGCATCACCCTAACCATAAACCCTACGACGTTTCGTTCGTTTGTGTATGTTTTTTTTGATGTCTAATGAAGTCGCGAAACTCTTGCGGCCACTCCGACTGAATTTGAATTGGTTCACTAGTGCGTGGATGTTTGAAGCCGAGCGTTTCGGCATGTAATGCCAATCGACGATAGGGCCAAGCCCAATGCTGAGCTTGTCGAGGCTTGTAGCGGGGATCGCCCAAGATCGGGTAGCCAGCTTCGGCCAATTGCACCCGAATTTGATTGCGACGACCGGTCTCCAACCGCACCTCTAGGAAGGCAGCGTCCCGCCAAACATGTCGCGTTTCGTAGTGCGTGATGGCGAGTTCGCCATGTTCGGCGTTCGGGACGGAATATCGATTTAGGTCTTCGTCTGTTGCCAAAAAACTACGCAGTTCATGGCGCGAGGGTCTTGGGATACCCGCGACAACTGCGATGTACTTTCGTTGCGGTTTGCGCATCGCAAATTGGTTTCGCAATGCTTCCGCCATGTCAAGCGACTTGGCTACCACCAACGCCCCGGAAACGCCTCGGTCCAGACGGTGAACGCAGAATGCCTGAGTGCCAGCTACCGATTTTTGGAACTGTCGCTCAACCAAGGACATGAGGGTATGCGGCTCGCGGTGCCGGGTCGGTACGGTCAATAAATTGGCAGGCTTGTTAACAACTGCTATATCATCATCGTCATAAAGGAAATCAACCGAACGATTGGATTGCTTGTTCTTGGAATGAGCGGGCGCGGCGATGGGTTGCGGGACAATATCCACACTGATTTGATCCCCTACTTCGACCACAAGGAAAGCCTGACGTCTAACGCGTCCGTTGACCGTGACGCATCCCTGTTCGATCAGCGGAGCGATCTGAGCGCGAGGGATCTTGAACAAATTTCGGAGGACGATTGAAAGTTGGCGAGCGGGTTGAGGTATGTTCGTTGGAACAACTGCAGTTTTTTGGGACATAGACCGCTATTGGAGTCACTCCGCCGTTCGCATTCAAGGCTTTTTCGCGATTCTCATTAGGAGTTGGCTAATATTATCGATCCAAAGTTGCAAACAGTGATGATTCTCGACATAGGTTCGAGCCAACTCAAGTTTATCGAGCCAAGCGGCTGGCCTTTGAAATCGATCTTGTATCGCCTTTGCGAGTTCGTCGACATTGGCTTTTCCAACGAGGGTTCCAAGCGATTGGGAACGGAGCAATTCCCCTGAACCTTGAGCGGTGTTGGTAGCCAGAACGGGAACCCTGCAGGCCATGGCTTCGAGCAACACGTTGGGCATGCCCTCGTAAAGAGAGGGTAAGCACAATAAATCACACTTTTTGAGAAGCGAAAATGGGCTATACACTTGGCCGTGAAAAAAGATGCTGTCCGCAACGTCGAGGCTTGCTGCCAGACTCTGCAACTCCTTCCTGAGAACACCATCGCCAACCAAATGCAAGTCTGCCGCGGGAACTAAATCCATTTTTGCTGCTGCTGTGTATTTCGCGAAGGCCTGGATGAGATAACGATGCCCTTTTTCGTCACTCAGTCGTCCGATGGAGATGATTTGTTTGCGATTGGGTCGAAGCTCAAGACCAGTCCAGGCTTTTTGACTTTCCGAATCGATCCATGCAATGTCGATCGGACTGAGCATTACTTGGAAATCATTGCGCGGGATGTTGTAATAGTGTGCAGCATTGTCGGCTGTACCAGCTCCCACAGTCAACAGCGCCGTCGCATTCGCATAAGCTTTTTTCAGCGTGCGTTTCTTCATCGTCAGCCAATGTTTTTCCGAACGCGCAAGGTCGAACTGGGGAGGCGAAACGATCGTGGAAATGCGAGGTGTTTGGGTACGTTCTGTCGCAGGCCCGGTAACCAATGTCATATGAAAGAGTCGATCGTACACCGCGTCGATTTTTTCGCGTTTTAGTAACTGAGTTAAGTGTTGAACTTGCATATGATGAATTCGACCTGGCCAATTCCACCTGGGAATGGAGTTCTCCGACCAGAATGCGAATCGCTGAATATCCTTGGGTACCTCGTCTAACAAAACGCCAGATTCGTATAGGAGGTAAAGAACAGGCTCAAAGCGTTCGCGGTCAAGCCCCCTAAGCAAATACAGAAGTTGCTTTTCGCTGCCGCCGCCATCCATCGAAGATGTGCACAAAAGAACGCGAATGCGATTGGATGGCATGGACGACCTTGCGGGATTAGGCTTTTAAGACGACCGACGGACAGAAAATTACCTGCGAGTTGACCACGGGCGAGTTGAGCTATGCTCGGCAGTGGGGATCGCAGCGATCCGCCGTAATCATCCCTTCAAAGCCGCCCAGTGTCTACGCAGTCCTACTCCGATAAGTTCGGTCGGCGAACTGCTTCACTTTGCGGCTGGCAATGTTAACCGCACGCTCAACCATTTTGAGCTTATGGTAAACGACCGGACGATTTCGAAATCGCGAGAGCGAACGACGGTACTTTACATAAAACATAAAGGTCTCGGCAAAGTCCTCGCTCGAATTGGTTGACGCGTAATCGGTTATGAATTGTTGAAACAAGCAACCATAAAAGTACTTCAGTTTCCCCTGTTCGCTCCGACATCGACGCTTGCCCTCTTGATAGTCCGGATTCCGTTTTAGATGGCGACGCCAAGTTTGGTAAGGGGTCGCAGTGCAATTGTGATACGCCTCGCCAAAAGTTCGCTCAAACCACTCTTGCCGAAAGAAACTTGGATCGATGTAATACCAAGCGTGCGCGTACTCATGGCGAATGGTATCGCTGAGCGTCATTCCAGGCTTATAAGGTTGGTGCGGCAAATCGCGTGGCAAGTAAATGACACCCGGTCGATAGCCACGCTTGCCATAATGACCGACCTGTTCGAATACATAGCCTCGTTCGCCAGAGCTTTTCACGTTGGATATACACAGCTCAACTGTATCGAGGTAAGTACCGTCAGCTAACAGTCCAAGCTCGGCTAGCTCGTGACGAACAGAGTTGTATGCACGGTCAACATTGGCCATGATGGAACGCGATCTTATGGTTACGTTTTGAGGGTTGGGGCCTAGCCATCAGTCTTCCAACTGAGGCCAGCCTTCGTTTGGGGTCGCATCCCTGCTCTAACAAGTCTGCTTTGAAGTCCGTTCCCCTTCAAATCGATTTTGGCAAAAAGGCAACTCACAGCCCATTAGGGGGGGTCGGAGGGGTCGCTTTTGAGGAAACGGACTTTTATCGGTGCAGTCAGCCTGATTCTTAGCCGCAGAAAACCAAGAGGCAAAGCCGCCACTAGAGGGGGTTCAAGCTAAGTTGGCTTCTAGCAGGTAGTTGCGTCTTGAAAAGAAAATTTCAATCCAAAGAACCGCGGCTCTGTCCAAGCGGAGGCGCGACCAAACCAACAAAAACGTTGTGAAAATGTGCGGAATGCAACGGATATATGCAATCTGTTTTTTGCGGCGGTATACTTGTCTATCAGGCACCAATCGTTTGACCACGAGCCGCAGCTAGCGTTTTCCGCACCATTGCATTCGGCTTCCGGTTAATTGAGGCAAGGCGATACTTGAACGGTACCTAGTTAACTCAAACTGCAACCGCCGGAAAAAGCATGTTTAGAAATTTAGTCGTTGCTTGGATCATTCTATCCCCGTTGGCGGTGTTCGGCTCGGATCCGCAACTGCTTAAGAAACAGTCCAGCTGGAATTGGCCCGAAACCAACCGCGTCGTTCAACAATTGAATGCTTACCTTCAAAGTAACAAGCTTGGAATCGATGTTGGACAATTGCAGGCCGCTGGATCGGAAACGGTGGCCCTCAAAGGGGTTGATCTCCTCGACTTCGTTTTGAACTCGACAGCCAAAATTGAGCCCTCCGCAGCGGCTCTCAAGGACGTCATCGATGCGCCATCATCGTCGAAAAACTTCGTCAAGATGGATGCCCAGCTCAGTTCGATATTGGCCAACGGCAGCATCCCAGCTTGGCTACGCGCTGATCTGCAGTTAATTTGCTGCCGTTACATGGTCCATAACGGATTGTACGATGAAGCACTGCAGCGGCTTTTACCCCTTGCGCAAGAATCCACCTCGGATCCAGCCACTTGGCTGTTCTGTATGGGCGTGTGCCAACACCACTTGATGCAGCGATCGGCATGTTTGGAGACGCTCGAAAAGCTACTGGAACGTGAAACCGAGCTACCGACCCGATACGCGATTACTGCTCGCTTAATGCAAGCGGATATTAAGCCATACAAAGAAGACTCCTTAGACGAAATAGCCCGAATGATGAATGATGTTGAACGCCGATTGGCTTTGGGGCGAGCCGGAAAGACCGTTCGCGACAAAGAGCAAGCCATCGTTGACAAGCTAGACAAAATGATCGAAAAACTGGAACAGCAACAACAGCAGCAGCAACAACAACAGCAACAACAAAAGAAGGGGGGTGGAAACGCCAAGGGTCAGAAACCGAATCAAGGGGGAAAACCCATGGAAGACACCCAAATTGCGGGCGAGAAAGGCCCGGGCGACGTGGACCAAAAGGACATCGGTAGCGGCAGCGGATGGGGAGATCTACCTGCAGCGAAACGCCAAGAAGCCCTGCAAAACATCACTAAGGATTTGCCAAGTCACTTCCGTGAAGTTATCGAAGCATATTTCAAACGCTTAGCGAGCAGCAACCCATGAAAGCCGAACTTCACTTGAGTTTCCTAGAACTCGAGTGAACCAATCGTAGTAAATCCGTTTTGCCTACAAAAGAATGTCCGCAGGTTGCGTAATATGAAACAATTGTTTTTGGCACTTGGCATCCTTGCCGCATTGACTTCCACCAATTCATTGGGACAAGACACAAAGTCGCAAAGCATTCGGGCTCTGCTCATCGCCGGCGGTTGTTGCCACGATTATGCCAAACAACAAGCGTCGCTTTGCAAGGGAATTCAGTCGCGTGCCAACGTACAAATCGACGTCTATTGGACGGACAATTCAACAACGACTCCGATCTTACCTTTGTATGCAAAGCTTAATTGGGCTGAGGAATACAATGTGATCATTCATGACGAATGCGCAGCCGATATCAAAGATCCCGCAATCGTAAATCGAATCGTCCAAGCCCATCAGGAGATACCCGCTGTCCACTTGCACTGTGCGATGCACAGCTTCCGCACCGGGTCCGATGCTTGGTTCAAACACCTAGGGCTTCAGTCCAGCGGACATGGTCCACAAGAACCGATCGATATCCAAATCGTTGACACCAAGCACCCGATCACGGAAACCCTCGGCAATTGGACAACCATCAAGGAAGAACTTTACAACAACGTCAAACTCTTCGACGCCTATCCACTCGCAATTGGCAAACAAAGCGTTGGCAAAGGAAACAGGGCCCGCATAGATGAGGCGGTTGTCGCTTGGGTCAATGAATCTCAAGGAGCGAGGAGCTTCAGCACCACGATTGGCCATAATACGGAAACGGTTGAAGACGCGCGCTACCTCGAATTGGTGACACGCGGGCTATTGTGGACTTGCGGAAAACTGACGCCCGATTATCTGCGACCTTACCAAGGCGATAGCAAAGTCACATTCATCGACAAGACCAAATTCAAAACGCCAACCGAACCTAGCACAGCCAAGGCTCCTGATGACGCAACTCTAGTCAAAGCCACCGCGTCCAGCACTCAAGCAAATCAAGATAGCCACCTTGCATTCGACGGCAATGCGGACACACGATGGTGTGCTGATGGTGGCGGCTTTCCCGAGTGGCTCCAACTGGAGTTTGAAAAACCACATCAATTGAAAGACATAGAAATCGTATGGGAGTTCGCGGACAAAAACTATCGCCACCGTGTCGAAGGATCCATCGATGGAAAAACTTGGTTGCCACTTCTCGACAGATCAGATAGCAACGGCAACAAACATGGTAAGGCACAACTTGCAGAACAGCTGCCAGTCCAATTCGTGCGGATCACGGGCATCGGTGCTCCAGCGGGTAGTTGGTGCAGTATTCGTGAAGTTAAAATCAAAGGAGAGGGCATCGGAACGCTATGGCCTGTTGACGTCAAGAGCGTAAACGGAGCATTCGTTCCTGTGCAAGACAACTCGCTGGCCAAGGCAGGAAACACTATCCCCCGAATCGAAAAACTAACGGCGGCAGAGGAAGCTGCAATCCTGAAAGATGTTCAAGTCCCAGAGGGGTTTGAAGTGACGGTTTTCGCGTCGCCGCCGGCTGTCAACTACCCGGTTTTTGTTGCCGCTTCGGTGGATGGTACGCTATATGTTAGTTCTGATGGCAACGGCTCACTCGGGCGAAACCCTGAACGCGGTCGAGTCATTCGATTGAGAGACTTGGATGGTGATGGGCGCGCAGACGAGACGAAGGTGTTTTGTGAAATCGATGCACCACGTGGCTTGGTCTGGGACCACGATCGACTCTATGTCATGCACCCGCCCCATTTGAGCGCGTTCATTGACAAGGACGGTGATGGCATTGCGGACGAGCAAAAGACGCTAGTAAAGAACCTCGCCTTTGGCTACGACAAGCGACCAGCTGACCATACTACGAACGGTGTCAGCATGGGTGCTGATGGTTGGTTGTACATTGCTGGGGGCGACTTCGGATTTATGGACGCCGAAGGCACAGATGGTCGAAAGCTAACGCACCGTGGCGGTGGAGTCATCCGAGTGCGACCCGATGGTACGGGTTTAGAAGTCTATTCGACGGGCACTCGAAACATTCTCGAAGTCGCCATTAGCCCTCAAATGGAAATGTTTGCTCGCGACAACACCAACGACGGCGGTGG
>JANLRK010000110.1:0-52664 GCA_031361585.1 Pirellula sp.
TCTGATACTTCGTCCGGACCAGGCCCCGCTGTCTGAACTTTTCCTAAACCCCCTTTCGACGTGATCGCGACGGTTACTTCTGCCGGGCGCTCGACGTAAATGCCGTCGAGATCTCCTAATTTTGAATCGACGAGTTGAAAAAGTTGGTTCGCTCGTCCATGAATCAAATTTCCATGGATGTTTGTTGAGGCGAAAGCTTTTAGTCCATGATGCGATGCCAAGGCCGGGACTATGGCTATCGCGATATTCTGCATGTCGCCGGGTGCTACGATGTTTGTGATGAGTAGCGGTGCGTCGCACCAATTTGAGAAACAATGAATTCCTGGAATGGTCGATCCGAACCTAATCGGAATCACGCCATAGCTCATGTATTCAGTAAGATGGCTCGCCTCGTTGGTAATGAATAAACACTCGTCCAACGATGCTGACGAGTGCAATCGAACCAAGGCGCTCTCGAAGACACCTCGATTCGGCAAAGACAATCCGGCCCGCGAAGAAATCGAAACCTTCGTTTCGAAAGGCTCGAATAAGTTTGCCAAACCCGAGGGCTCCAAAACAACCTTGCGATACTGCATTTCGAGTGCACGTATCTTTGTCTCTGTCACCGGCTTGGATGGCATGACGCAATTGGTTACGATCCCCAACAATAGTGGAGAGCCCGATGCCGTTCTTAACTGAGCAATGGTTTTGAGCCCATCTAGGACTCCTGGAACGGGCTTTGAAACGTCAATCAGCGATTCAACTACATCGAAGAAGGCAACGTTGATCATGCTTGTAACTTCATGTAGTTTCTGAAAAATTCAACGTTTGATAGAGCCAAAACACGAAGGAATTTTTCCGGTTTTCTCTTTTTTCTCACAATTTTAGCCATTTCTCCGTCGCAATGTTGCCATTCCCGTTTGGTTTTTACTAAGCTGTTTGGCAGTGCATCCATGCATTTTTTTTGTTTCGTTCGTTTTAGAAGAGGGTTTTATTATGCTTTACAAGAAATTGTTTTTGTTTGTTGGATTGCTTGCGATTGCGCTACCAACAAGTGTTTCGGCAGCGATTATTCAGTTCGATCTGAAAGGGGTTGCTGGTGATGGACTACGACCCGGCAACGAGCCCGGTGCGATAACTGGAGGCACTGGCGGAGAAATTGGAACGGGTATCACTTTCAATGATGCCACAAACATCCTTTCAATCAACGTTGGATGGGGAACGTCTCAAGGGTTTGTTGACTTGACGAGCGCATCAAACAATTCTCACATTCACGGCGCAACGCTGACCAATAACGGCAACGGTTTTACCGAGACTGCTGGAGTTTTATTTAATTTGACGCGTTCGTCAAACCTTGCAACGGGTGGAACGATCTCCCAAGATTTAACATACACTGCAGCGCAGGCGGCTGATCTTCTTGCAGGCAAACACTATCTTAACATCCACACCGCTACTAACGGCGGTGGTGAGTTGAGGGGCTTCTTGGTGCAGGCTGTTCCGGAGCCAAGCTCGATTGCTTTGTTTGGAATCTGTGCTGTCGGTCTGAGCGTCTTTGCTATTCGCAAGCGAAAAACAAAGGCCTAAGGGTCTAGTTTTTACCAAATAAGGTCGATTGAAATTCCGATTTTGATCGACCTTGCCCGGATAGTATCGCTTTCTGCATTCGTGCGCCGCCAACGCGCAAGACTTCTTCGCACGTTGACGAGGAATTTTTTTTCGACGCTGTCGCCATGCCAAACGATACCAAGCGATGTGCTTTCGTGCTCGCTTGGCCTGTGAAAAAATTGGCTCTGCCGATACGTCGTTCTTTAGCGTTCCTTTACGCATTCGTATTGCGATTTCAAATGGCGAAAAATATGGTCACTTCTCCCTGAACGCCACCAAAGCTGAACTCGTTACTGGCTCTGTCTTGGAACGCGTCGTTGCGATAAGTTTCGAACTTATTTGGCTTCGTTCTCTTATTTAGTACCACCGGTGAGGTTCATGAATAGGGTATTTTTCAGTCTATTCGCAATATTCCTTTTTCTGTTTTCTCAAACCCAAGCAATCGCGAATTTTGACGAGTCCAACAGGAAAACGGATTCATCCAAATCGAAGGCATCGCCCCAGGTTGCTTTGAGTCCCATGCATGTTCACCAGAAGTACATTGCCTATTGCACTCACTGCCACGGATTGGATGGTCGACCGACTGCGTTAGTCGAGCGATTCATGCCGGAGGTTCCTGATTTCAGCCGATTGCCCTGGGGCGACTACGACAAGCAGGAAGTTATTGCAAGCATTTCCGGCGGGACAGGTCAGATGCCTGGCTTTAGCAGAGTACTCACGAAGATCGAAATGGAAACACTGGCAGTATTGATTGCCAAATTCCCCGCTGGCAAGCCATTTTCGCTAATCGAAAAATCTAGTCGATATCGCACAGCAGACGGACGACTCGTCGAACGGTTCGCTGAGTTGGAGGATAGGTTTCGTTCGATTCGCGATGGCAGTACTGAAACGAATCAAAATGACGAGTTGCAGTTTTGATTGCTTACCAATACTTAGTTTGCGTACCGATCAAAATGCTAGCGCTTTGGCGTGCCACACGTCGTGGATTCCAAGTTTGTTGCCCACGGTTTGGCGACCAGGGCTGCGCTCGCCAGAGCGTGAAAGGCGTGTTTCAAGATGCCGATCGTCTTAGCAAAAAAACAACTGCAAACCAGTGAATGGACTAGAACTGATCTTGCATTCGATGCGGTGGATCGAATATCGAGTATGCCGATTCATTTCCTTCCTTTTAGAATTGGTATTCGATGGAAAATTGTTTTCGTCGATTCAGTTGGAAGCCGTTTTTTTGGGGAATATTAGCTGCCACGCAACTCCACCTCGGTCTATTCAACGCAGATCAACTCGACGCGCAAGAGGCATTGCCCTCTCTCAATTTGGCTAAGCCAGGTAGCGGGGGCAATCCAAAGCAATCACAGGGCGAGATAGAGATACTACGACAGCAGCTAGGAGTTCTACAAGCGCGCCTCGATCTGTTGATTGAACACCATGACGAGGTAACAGATACCCTCGATCAAAGAACGCTTGAATCGATCCAGCGCGACGCAAGCCTTCGCAATGAAGTCGACAATACTCGCGAGATGTTAGACGCCGCGCGACGCGACGCCGACTACAGCCGCGCGCCTTTGCGCGAGACCTACAACACCTTTAGGAATAATCAATCTCAATTTTGGTTCGGCGGAACACTCTCCGGTGGCTACACCGATTTGGACAATAGGAATTCGACGTTCTCGGCGGAAACGTTGTCACCGCATTTTTACTTGCTTTTAAACGAGCACTTTTTAATAGAGTCCAATCCCGAAATCACAGCCGGTGGACAAGTGGACCTCGAATCCGCTCAACTCGATTACTTCATGAACGACAACATCACGCTGGTCTTCGGTCGGTTCTATGCTCCGCTTGGTTTTATGAACGAGCGGCTACACACCTCCTGGATCTACAAGACACCGGACAAACCGATCATGTTCCAGCAGGTTTTTCCGAGCACGACTTCTTTGCAGGGCATGCAGATTCGCGGTGCCAGATATGTCGCGGATCTTCCTCTCAAAGCCGAGTATGCTTTCTTCGCAGCCAACGGTTACTCAACCGATGACGCGGTTTCGAATGCATCTGTCGCCGCCAATTTACGTGCTATGGATGCGCTCGGATCGGACATCAATAACGACAAGGCGTTTGGAGGTCGATTGGGAATTCAGATCCCAACGATTGGACTTATATCGGGCGTTTCCATGATGCACAATGGAGCGTACGACCGCGACAACCAATTCGGACTGGAACTTTTCGATGTAGATGCATCGTTGCGACAAGGGAACTGGGACTTCACGGGTGAGCTGGCGACGGTTCATCAGGAAACTCCTACCGTTCCGATACGCCGTTTTGGAATGTATGCACAAGCTGCATACCGCAATTTCGCTAGCCGCCATCCGGTCGTTGAAAGGCTTGAGTACGTTGTCCGATATGAAAACGTGGACTTCAAAGGAATCCCAACGAGTGCGGCCAACTCGAATAACGCTCTCGATCGAAATCGGTTCTCCGCCGGCATCAATTTTTATCCCTATCCGAGTTTGATCTACAAACTGCATTACATTTTTGACGACGAACATTCGCAACGATCCACACAAGGATTGTATGCAAACGTTTCGCTCGGATTTTGATAGCATTGGCCAGCCAAAAGCCGAAAAAGGAGTAATCATCATTTCCCTTGCGCAAAAACTTACGAAACTAGCATTGGTAAGCCTAGCTACCATGGTGGCTAGTATTGCCGGCTGCGCTGGGCCCTACTCGGCGCACACTTGGTCACGTGATTTCGGATTGAGGCGGATCCCCAACGAAGCCCCTAATGTTTCGAAGGGCTTGAAATACGATCAGCGAGTCGATGGAGGAACTCTTTACAAGCAGCATTGCAGTAGGTGTCACAATGCAAGGCCACTCGGCGAACGGTCGTTTGCGCAAAATGAGGTGTCTTTAGCGCATATGCGTGATTTCTCCGGATTGACCGGGGAGGAATACCGAAAGATAGTCCAATACATGCGTCGTTGGCACGGCGTCGGCCCTGCGACACCTGAAGTAGAGACAACACCGAAGCGGTTTTTTTACAACGAGCCAGATCGACAGGGTACGTTGCAATCAGACCCAATCGTGCCAATCAACGGTGAGGACGAAAAGACAGAGAAAGCCGGGGCCAAAACTTAAAGCTCCGAGCGGGGAAGTAGTCCTCGGCTTCCAACGATCTATTTTATCTCGGACACGTATTCATGAAAAGTTTTCTTCGCGCACGATTCCTGATCTGCGGTGGTTTGGCTGCATGGTTATTCTTGGCAGATGCGAGCGTGTTCGCACAGGCCGATGGGTTTTTATATCAATTGTGCCAGCGTTGTTCACCAAGTTACGACACGCGGAGCACGCACCCTATCGCTAACGGGGCCTTTGCCGGAGACTGGCATTGGTCAAGAAGCCCTGAGCAGGAAAAGAGAGTCGTGCTGGCGTTGTACAACCGTTACTGCGTGCGTTGTCACGGAGTCGACGGAAAGGGAGTCTGGGACATTCCCGATGTCCCTGACTTTACGAATGTTCGGTGGCAGCAATGCCGATCGGATGAACAAATCGTTCGCTTGACGATAGAAGGGCGTGGCGCATGCATGCCGGCATTTCGAGGTACACTCAGTGTGGAAGAGACATGGGCCATGACGCGGTACCTGCGAACGTTTGGTGTGACTCCGAGAAGTGAATCGACTGCGTCACCCACTTCACCCGTTCCGCCCACGCCGACGCCTGCTATGTTGCAGTCGCGTCATCGAGCGATCTCAACTCTTCATTTCTGATTCGCTCTAGTTCTTGCCCGGCGTTGCGCCAAGCTGCGATCCAAACTCTTTCGTTTTCGGTGGGCATGAAAATAGTGGGTAGTGGGCAGTTAATTTCAATACAGGCGGCGACCAGGTGGATTATTCTGCTTCCAGGCTCAGAGCACGCAGGGCGGGAACAGTTGGAACAACGTTGAGACAACTGTCCTACTTTGGCTTATAAAGCACCGAGGGGTGCGGGAATCCAAGTCGTTTGTCGACAAGATTGAAGAGTGGTTCGTCCGAAAAATATCGACGAACGTTTTCGCAAATCAATTTCGTCGTGTCATCTGTCCTAGTTGCCGCTTGGGCACCCACATGAGGTGTGATAATGACATTGTTGAACCCCCAAAGCGGGCTCGATTCAGGTAATGGCTCAACGTCGGTGACATCAAGCCCAGCGCCAGCAAGCTTGCCACTTGCTATCGCATTGCACAAGTCTGCTTCGTTAACGCAAGAGCCTCTGGCTACATTGATGAGGTAGGAGCCCTTCGGCATCGCTTCGAATGTTTTGGCATTAACAATGCCTCGCGTCATTTCATTTAAAGGCAAGGTCAGTACGAGAATCTCAGACCAGGCCGCTAGTCTCTCTAGTTCTGTATGCGGCCAGAGTTCGTCCACCGTGGTTGGCTTGTGCTCCGGAAAATAATCCGTAGCCCGAATGGTCACGTTGAAAGGTTGCAAGACATCGACTAATCGACGGCCATTGCCACCAAGACCAACGATGCCAACCCGTTTGCCGTGTAGATCATCGGTGGGGCGCCGGACAAACTCTTTATTCTGCCATTGCCGATAGAAAATCGGAATGCCGCGCAGAAGACCAAGCAGCATGGCAAGGGTTTGCTCGGCAACTTGATTTGCAAATAGGCCCGATGCGCTACAAACGACAATACTCGAATCTATCACCGAGGGATGCAGGCAGTGGTCGAGACCAGCCGCAGACGATTGAATGAAGGTCAACCTGCCTTCCGCCACCACGTCTGGCCAAGGCACTGGTACCTTGGCGTGTCCGACGAAGATATCAGCATCGAATATTCGCTCGGGGATGGTCTCTTGGGATGCTTCGATCAAAGTTGCGTGTGGTGCTGAGTTCTGCATCCACTCGCGGTGTCGGCCTTGTGTTGGAAAACAGTAAACAAGGTTTGTCACGTTGTTAAGCGAGATCCCGATCTTCGAACAGCAAAAGCCCAATGAGTGTTGCCGCGATTCCGTAAACGGTCGTATAAACGAGAACGCTTGCGATTACAGACCACGGAATACTTACTTCTGCATCAATGGCTGCCTCCATAGAGAAATGGCTAAGATTGGGGATCACGGCTGAAATGAGTTGAGAAAAGAACTCGACGAGTGGCAAGCCACCTGCAGCAGAATCCACGATCGTTGGAGTCAAATGCCCCAAGAGGTATATCGAGAAGCATATGGTGAAGTTTGCCAAGAGAGAGAACCGAGTTCCCAAGGCTACGGAAAACGCTCCAAGAACGACGGCCTGAAAAAACGCTAAGGCCAGACCAGGAATGGTTTGCATCATTTCGAGATGGCATTGCTGCCAACCAGGCTGATCGAGCGAGTTTTCACGGGCCTCATAAATCGGTTTGTAAGCTACGGCCAAAAGTTCGAGGGTTCCTAAAACCAAAAACATTAGCATCACGATCCAGACCACCCCCAAAATCTTACCGATGATAAAAGATCGACGGTGAATTGGCTTGCTGAGCAAGGTCAGCGCGGTTCGTCCTTCGATTTCTTCGTTCACCGAAGTGCTTGCTGACCAGACGGCTTGAAACGTTGCAGCAATTAGGATCAGCGTAACTCCGCAGTCCTTTAGCAACTTGATGTCCTCACCAAGAGTGTGGAAGGGGAGGAATACAAAAAGTAGAATCGACAGAGCGACGATGATTATCAAGATAATTGGAAGGGGTTGCGACAATTCGCTTTTAGCAGCTGACAATGCAATAGCTGCGACCTTTGGCGACACGGCTTGCATCAACATGAACAGCAGTCCGAAGATCGTAACGAAGATCCCTACAAAAACGAAGGTGGTGGCTTCGCGAACCGCTGGGTTTGAGATTATTCGGATTTCCAATGAGGCTGCATCAATCTCTTGATTCTGTACGTAAACCTCGGCCCCAGCATACATGGGTAGTGGGCAATCATTTGCTCCCATTTTTGTATTCCAAACCATAGGTCGCTTGGCCTCAATCGTCTGCGGCTTGATTCTCACCTCCCCGAGGGTCGGAGCATCGGTGAGGACCAATCGGCGATTCGAAGTTATTTCAATTTGACCCACAATAGCAGCATCGTAACGAAGGTCGATTTTTTCGAAGGCTGCTTCTGATTCATCTTTCTTTGCTCCCGCGACAGGGAATCGGAACGTTTTGTCGTTCACGGCGAAAAGTTGTGGAATGGCTCGAATCGCAAGCATTGGCTTGTCAACTAAGAAAGTCGATGCCAATGCAATGAGTGCTATCCCCAACAATGCACAGAGCATGTACAGCCCGATTCCCTCGAAAAAGAGCGATCGCAACTCGCCAAGGAATCGCGAAGACGAACAGTACAAAACGGACCAAACTACGACGGAAATCATCATCGTCGCAGCGATGGAAATCATTGCCCATTCCTCTGTCGCGAATTTCCCGCCCAGACTGTAAAGAGCTTGGCCCTCTTCGCTAAACATCGCATAGGCGGCGAAAAGCCCGCCAAAAATTAGCGAAGTCACTAGCGCAATCAAGTGCGCCGAGCCATCTCGTCGAAATTGTTCCAATCGCTTGACCTTGGACAGGCCATAAAAAACAATCAGGAATATTGTCAGGACGAGAAGTCCCAAAATGATACCGCCCCCCAAAAACCAAATCGGGGTCAGCCATCGCGTCATCCAGAAATCAACTGCCGCGAACATGGGAACAGGGAAATCAAATGCCATGGCAGATTTGCTCGGACCGGATCAAAGGGGGATTAGTAAATATCGCATTCTTTCGCAATTCGAACACTCAATAAACGAAAGAAAGGTTCGGCTGTTACGCTTCGAAGCAAGTACGGGTTCGTTTCAAATCGACGAACCGCATTAAGATACGCCAAAAAACCAAGAATGAAGAGTGGGGGGTATTGGACTTTGTGTTTTTGTGCTCGTGCTCGTGCTCGGTCCGCGAGACGGTGAAGCTCAAAAGATGGGGGCCCATTCGCTCGGCGCGTGCCGAGCAAGCGAGCATCATGTGATTTCAAGGCTGGTGGGTAAGCTTGGGTTGAGGTATGATTTTTGAAGGTTCGAACCCGCACAAGTCATTCTCTTACGACGGAGGTAGGCAGCTTTGTTTCGTCAAGGAAATCCCGGTTTTCTCGCTCTTGAAGACGGCACAGTCTACGAGGGGGTCTCCATTGGTGCCGATGGCGAAATGGAAGGCGAGGTTGTATTTAACACCTCCATTACCGGCTACCAAGAGATTTTGACCGACCCGAGTTACCGCGGCCAGATCGTAACGATGACCTATCCGATGATTGGAAATGTTGGGGTCAACGATGAGGATAGAGAATCAGATTTCCCGAGAATTGCGGGATTCGTCGTTCGTGAATGCAGCCGACTTCACAGTAATTTCCGCTCCCACGGCTCGCTTCCGGAGTACCTCAAAAAGCATGGAATTGTTGCTGTTTCGGGAATGGATACACGAGCCATCGTTCGCAAGATTCGCAACCAAGGTGCATTGAAAGGAATTGTCTCGACGATCGACTTGAATCATGCTTCCCTGGTCAAGAAAGCTCAATTGAGTCCAGGCTTAGCTGGTCGGGATTTAGTTCGAGAAGTGATGCCGCTGGAGACGACGCAATGGAACGATTCGCTCCATGCTTTGGCGATCAACGGCAGCGAATCGGTGGCTCCAAAAACACAGCCACACGTGGTATGTCTGGACTATGGAATGAAATGGAACATTCCGCGGCACCTTGCGCAGCGAGGAAACAAAGTCACCGTGCTGCCAGGAACATCCACGGCCGAAGAAGTTTTGGCATGCAAGCCTGACGGAGTTTTTCTGAGCAATGGCCCCGGCGATCCCGAACCGCTCTCGTATGCGATTCAAACGATCAAGAATTTACTTGGGAAAACGCCGATTTTCGGGATTTGCCTTGGGCATCAGTTGCTGGCGCTGGCCGGAGGAGCAAAGACGTTCAAACTTAAATTTGGCCATCGCGGTGCCAATCAGCCTGTGCTCAATTGTCGCACTGGCCAAGTTGAAATCACTTCGCAAAACCATGGATTCGCAGTCGACGAAAAGGACTTACCCGACTGTTTTGAAATCACCCACCGCAATCTCAATGACCAAACGATAGCGGGGGTTCGTCACAAGAGCGTCGATGCCTTCAGCGTTCAATATCACCCTGAGGCTTCCGCGGGTCCGCACGATAGCAGTTATTTGTTCAATGAGTTTCAGCGAGATTTGGACCGTCAGGTCGCATCCAGATCAGGAATAGCTTGAGATGCTCGCCAAACGCGTCATTCCCTGCCTCGATGTTCATCAGGGGCGAGTCGTCAAAGGGACGAACTTTGTGAATTTGCGAGACGCAGGTGATCCGGTTCAAATCGCTCAACGCTACGAGGCCGAGGGGGCCGATGAATTGGTGTTTTTGGATATTACAGCTAGCCATGAGGACCGTGGAATCATGCTAGATGTCGTAAGGCGAACGGCAGAACAGGTCTTTATGCCGCTGACGGTTGGGGGCGGAATTCGCACTCTCGAAGATATTCGAGTGCTGCTTCAAGCAGGCAGCGACAAGGTGTCGATCAATTCGACTGCCTGCAAAAACCCTGAATTTGTGAAGCAAGCTGCTGAACGATTCGGTTCTCAATGCATCGTAGTCAACATCGATCCGAGGCGCGTTCAGCGAAACGGCAAAGAGTTCTGGGAAGTCCATATTAACGGTGGACGAACCCCGACTGGGCTCGAAGCGGTCGCTTGGGCGGAGCAAGTCGAAGCCCTAGGTGCAGGCGAAATTGTCGTTACAAGCATGGATCGCGATGGAACGAAGGATGGGTACGATCTGCCAATCACCTCGGCTGTTAGTCAGCGCGTGCAAATCCCAGTGGTGGCAAGCGGTGGAGCAGGTCGGCCAGAACATTTGGTAGATGCGATCTTGATTGGAAAAGCGGACGCCGTTCTGGCGGCCAGTATTTTCCATTTTGGGGAGTTTTCCATTGCGCAAACCAAACGCATGATGGCGGAAAGTGGAATTCCAGTCAGGTTGTGATTCCAATTACTGCGCATTTGAGTCACGATAGTAACTGCAGCTTTTTTCTCTTCGGTATTCGGTTCGAAAATTGACTTATGGGACACACAAAAGCGCCATCTGCTCCGAGTAAATCGGCCCCCGTTTCGAGCGCTGAGGATTTGGCAGCATCGTTGCTCGTGGAAAAACGGGAGCTAGAAGTCGACAAGCTCTTCAAAGCCTGCGTCAAGCTCGAGGGTAGCGACCTACACCTGAAGGTTGGCACTCCACCGATTGTGCGATGCAAGGGGGACCTCAAAACGCTGAATCGACCTCCTATCGAACTTGAAGAAATGGTTCGCCTTTTGATTCCAATGCTCGATGATCGAAATCGACGGATCTTCGAGGAAGAGGGAGGAGCGGACTTTTCCTACACCGTTAATTTGGAAGGCGAAAATTGGCGATTCCGAGTCAACATGCTCAAGCAACTTGGGCGGCCTGGGTTGGTCGCTCGACGAATCAACAATTTCATCCCTAACTTCGAGGGGCTCTTTCTCCCACCCATCCTCGAAGATTTGTGCAAGTACGACCAAGGCATGATCTTGCTTGCCGGTGTGACTGGCTCGGGAAAGAGTACGACGATTGCGTCTATGCTCAACTGGATCAATCGCAACTATCGAAAGCATATTTTGACTCTCGAAGATCCGATCGAGTTCGTTTACAAGGAAGACAAATGCCTGATCAACCAGCGGGAAGTAGGCACGGACGTCTTGGATTTTAATATCGCCATGAAGCATGCAGTTCGAGAGGATCCAGATATCATCCTCGTCGGTGAAATGCGAGATCAAGAAACGTTTATGACGGCCATTCACGCGGCCGAAACAGGGCACTTGGTATTCGGAACCATTCACGCTTCCACCGCCCCGTCTACTATCGGTCGTATCTTGGATCTATTTCCGGAGGCGATGCACACGGCTATTCGAAACGCGATGGCTTTTAACATGAAAGGGATCGTAGCGCAAAAATTGCTTCCGTCGATCCGAAACGATGTCAGCCGTGTGCCCACCTGTGAGATCATGCTTTTCACACCCATGATTCGAAAATTGATATTGGAAAGCAAGGATCAAAAGCTCTCGGATGCCATTCGAATCGGCGCTCAGGACGGGATGCAGGACTTTACAATGAGTCTTAAACAGCTGATCGATGACGGATTGATCGACCGACCAACCGCCTTCGAGGTAGCTCCGAATCCTGAGGCACTCAAAATGGCGCTCAAAGGAATCAACGTCAGTCAACCTGGTATCATTTAACTAGGGCGATAGGCGGGATGAAAATTACCCGTAGCATGGCCCCCTGGGCCGTGTGTCACTCGCACTATACTCAACTAATCCACTCACGTTTGCGAAGTGAATTGCATAAGCGGTCAACATGATATTCGGAAGAAAGAAAGCGAAACCTACCAACGATCCACTTTCCTTTGGTGGCGAAGATTTGGTACTGCCATCCCTTGAAATCAAGACGTTCGGGGTTGCTAAGGACGAAGCCCAGGGGTTGATGATTGCTGCTCGTCAGTTGCCAGGCTATCCGGTCGCATTAGTTGTTTTAGCAAACGCGATCTCGGCCAGAGCAGACCGCATTTTAATGGACTATTCTGCACAGGGCGCCCTGGTTCGCTACCGCATCGACGGCGTTTGGGAAACGCTGCCTGCGATGGACCGACCGACCGGTGATGCAGCTTTGGTTGTGTATAAAAAAATGTTTGGCCTTATTCCAGCGGAACGCCGCGCCAAACAAGAGGCGAAATTCGCAACGAATTTTAAGGATATTGATTGGGTAATTTCTTTCACGAGCGCAGGCGTTCAATCCGGTGAACGTGTCCTTTTTCAAATCGACACCAAGAAACCAACCATCAAGACGCTGACCGACCTCGGCATGCGAGATGCCATGCAGGAAGCTTTTCGGCGGATGCTCAATGGCGACAAAGGCATCGTCCTAATTAGTGGACCGCCGGGCCAAGGATTGCCGACAACCTGGCGGATTTCCCTTGAGTCAGCGGACAAGTATGTTCGCGACTACGTGTCACTTGAGAACAAAGCGGACCCAGATCCTGAGATCATCAATGTGTTTCAGAATTTTTTTGAACCTGGCGTTGGCGAAAGTCCAGAAGAACAGTTTGAAAAAATGCTCCTTAGGCAGCCAGATGTTTTGGTAATGCCATCTCTAATCAATTCTTATATCGCTGATCGAGTGATCGATCAAATCACTAAACTTGGTAAGCACTCCATCACGCGGATGGTTGCCACGGACTCAGTCGAAGCAATTGTCAAACTGCTTGGTACGTACAAGACCGAGGCCAAAAGTATTGTCAAGCTGTTATCCGGCGTCTTGAATCAGCGCCTCGTCCGGCGTCTTTGCGAACGTTGCAAACAACCCTTTCAGCCGACTCCGCAGCTTCTTCAAAAACTCGGTATACCTACTGGCCGTGTTCAAAAACTGTTTCAGCCAACTATCCCGCCCCCGCCTGAGCAACGCGTGGATGCCAAGGGGAATCCAATTGAGATCGAAATTTGCAAGAAGTGCAATGGTCGTGGCTACTTTGGTCGCATGGGTATCTTTGAGTTGCTCACCATAGACGACAAAATGCGACAGGTCATCATGAAGTCAGCCTCCAATCCAGATGCAATTAGGCAATATGCAAAGCAGCAGGGGCATCTCGGTTTTCAAGAGGAAGGGATCCTTGCTTGCGCTTTAGGCCTGACCTCGCTGCAAGAGATTCAAAAAATGATGGCCGGGAAATAAGATTAGTCTGGCATCGGCTTCTGCACGCAGGTTCGGGATGGACTAAACGGCGGTTAACACCGCCGCCTAAGTTCTGTCGGCCTTCCATGCCTATCGTTCCCGGTTTGATGATCGAAACCTGGTGGTTCCACATCGGCTGGATTCTTAAGGCAAACGCAACTCTGTCTTCGGACAGACACGCAATGAAAATAAATTAATTACGGTTGGTTCGCCGCCTTAATAGACCTCGTACGCGAACATGAAAACCAATCTGTTCGACGAGTAGGTTTGCGGTATTCTTCGGTTAGGCAAGGCTGGGAATATACAGGCCAGTTATCTCTAGAACAATCGGGTTGTCCATCAAGGTCATGTGCCAAAGGCAAAGCTTTGCTACGCCAACGAGGCGTACCCATTGTGGTACAATTCTTTGTCTTTCCTCCGTCTTCCATTCCAGTTTTTGAGTTTCAGCGTGCTAAGGTTGGTCTGCCTAGTCAACTAATCCGCCCATCCTGGACTGGAAAGGACACTCATCGTCACATGCTCATGCGGCATCCGCTACCTGAACTACAATTTGCTTATCGATTGCCTTACGGAGCGAACGTCACGGAGCGTGGCGTTCAGTTTACAATCTTCAGTCGGTCCGCGACTGCTATGCGGCTTTTGCTATACAAGCACGTAGACGATCGTGAACCATCCGAAGTCATCGAATTCGATCGACGCAATGATCGATGGGGAGACGTGTGGAGCATTTGTCTGCCTCGCCTCGAACCTGGACAACTTTACCACCTGCAAGCCAACGGACCGTTTGACCCAGAATCCGGTCAATGGTTTGATAGCAACGCACGATTGATTGACCCCTACGCTAAAGCTCTGGCTGGATGCTGTCAACATACAACCGATGGTGTCATTCGCCCTCCGAAATGCGTTGTCGTGGATGATGCATTCGATTGGGAGGGAGATCGGCATGTTCGCCGTTCGCTAAGCGATAGCATCATTTATGAAATGCACGTGAAGGGTTTCACTCAAAGCAAGTCTTCGAATGTCGAACATCCTGGAACCTATCTTGGAGTGATTGAAAAGATTCCCTACTTGAAGAGTTTGGGGGTCACGGCCGTTGAGCTAATGCCGGTCCATGAGTTTCCCATTTTGGACGTTCATGGAAATTCGCCGGAGCGGCCAAATTACTGGGGCTACGATCCGATGGCATTCTTTGCGCCGCACCGCGGATACGCGTCGTCGAAAGAACCCGGGGCACAAGTCCTCGAGTTCAAGCAGATGGTGAAGGCTTTGCACCAAGCAGGCATCGAGGTTATTCTCGACGTGGTCTTCAATCATACCTGTGAAGGGAATGAGCGAGGTCCAGTCTTGACCTTCAAGGGACTTGAGAACCAAGTCTATTACATCTTGAATTCAGGCGGCGCACACTACAGCAACTACACCGGTTGTGGCAACACATTCAATGGCAATCATCCGATTTGCCGCGAACTCATTTTTCATTGCTTGCGACATTGGGTGCATAACTACCACGTGGACGGTTTTCGATTCGATCTTGCGAGTATCCTTTCTCGCGATCGCTATGGAAATCTCATGCCTCACCCACCCTTGGTGGATTTGATTGCGGAGGACCCCATGTTGGCGGATACGAAGATCATCGCGGAAGCTTGGGACGCAGCTGGCGCGTATCAAGTAGGATCGTTTGGAGATTTGCGCTGGGCAGAGTGGAACGGTCGCTTTCGAGATGATGTTCGGCGCTATTGGCGAGGAGACACCGGCATGGTTGGGGCGATGGCGACTCGGCTGAGTGGATCGTCCGATCTCTACGAACAATCTGGTAGGGCTCCGTATTGCAGCATCAACTTTGTGACGTCCCACGACGGCTTCACCATGAACGATTTGGTGAGCTTCAAAGACAAGCATAATGACGCGAACGGAGAGGGAAATCGAGACGGAGACAACAACAACTGCAGCGACAATTACGGTGTTGAAGGCCTCAGCAAGAAGAAGAACATCGAAGCAATTCGAGTACGCCAAATCAAGAACATGCTATCCTCGTTAATGCTCAGCCAAGGGGTTCCAATGCTCTTGATGGGCGATGAAGTGCGACGGACCCAGAGGGGGAACAACAATGCTTATTGCCAAGACAATGAGATTTCTTGGTTCAACTGGGCCAATTTGGAAGCTCATCCAGACATCCTGCGATTTACTCAGGCGTTGATTGAGTTTCGTAAGCTGCAGCCATCGCTGAGGCGAGACCGATTTTTAACCGGACGGCCTCAGGACAACCGTGGTGTGCCTGATGTAAGTTGGTTTGAATCGACCGGTAAGCCGATTCATTGGGACGCGCCGGACGGAACACTTATTTGCTGGCTCGGGCGACCATCCTTGGTGGACGACCCAGACGGTTTCGGACGAGATATCCTCATCATGCTCAATGGAACCCCGGAATCGAAAGTTTTCGCAATCCCTCCTCAGACGCGAGGAATTCGATGGCGCATGTTTTTGGATACTTCCAAGGAATCGCCGAAGGATGTCTATCCGGAATTGGATGGGCCATTCGCACCGGCCAACCGTCAAATCGAATTGATGTACCGATCGACTGTCGTCTGGGTCGGTGAGGACAAATAGTCCAAGTAGTTTAGTCCAAGTAGATACGAGGCCCTCAAGCCTCGATCGCTCTCATGTTTAACCGATCGAGGCCCTCAAGCCTCGATCGCGGGCGTCACAAGATCGATCCCCAAGCTCAAAAGCCACGCGGTTGCTCGATTGGTATCCGGCC
This sequence comes from Pirellula sp., assembly GCA_031361585.1. GTDB lineage: Bacteria > Planctomycetota > Planctomycetia > Pirellulales > Pirellulaceae > JBKCUI01. The sequence continues at coordinate 16,102 of JANLRK010000110.1, forward strand.
CCGCCCGCCGCTGAGCGGGTTAAACAAACGAGTCGCAAATGCCATGTTTTTAGCTGCGAATCGGGGTGCTTGTGGTAGTATGGTTCATTGACAACCCTACTCGTATTCTTACAAGCAAATGACCGAACTGAAACGATCGATCTTCGTAATTCCAAGCTCCGCCTTGGAAGACTTGCCGGCCCGAATGGGCCATGAGTTGGCTACCGATTTTCTGTGTGCCTGGACCGCTCAATGGGATCCTAGACTTTTGGAATCTCTGGGCACGCTCCCTGAGTGGAAAAAAGCCGAAAGCAGTTCTTTGGACTTGAATGCATCTCTCGTCCTTTGCCCAGAAGTATCCAAGTCCAAATTAGAGGTTCCGATTCGAGAGCAACTGCAAATGAACCACTGCGCGATCATCGAGTCGCAGTTCATGACGCGACCGCAATTGGTCGCATCTCTCATCGCATCCGTTTGTTCGTCGAAAGATAGACAAGCAAATGAGAACCAACAAGTACCGCTGCTTGTCGATGATTTTTACGCCCTTGGTTACGCAGTCCTTCAGGTCCAAATCCTTGCAAGAAAGCTACGTTATTCTTGGAACATCGACTGGATCATGTTCACGGAACAAGTGCTTTCGGCGGCTCGCGCTTCCCTTGGCCAAGACGCCGAAGAGACCGAGCGTTGGCTTCAAGCGAGCTTTGACTCCCTGTCTCAGGAAAGGGACCGCTATTGCTCACAGCAGGCTTACCTGCTCGATGTAGTCTTGTTAGCGACAAGCACACTCGGCCAATCGCTGGATCGACAACTGAAAGTCGAGCATCCATTTAATATCATCACCACCTCGCAATTGTTGGGTAGTCTGAACGATAAGAATGCTGATGCAGCAACGATACTGTGTCAACGCGTCGCAAACAAGGAATGCTCTCTCGTCGGAGGCCTTGAGCACGAACGCCCTCATGCCTACATGTCCGCATCATCTATTGTTCGTGAACTTGGACGTGGTTTGAGATCCTATTTGGAACGGGGCTTTCCAGTTCCAAGGGTCTTTACACGATTCCGACCTGGATTCCTGTCTTCATTGCCCATCTGGCTCACCCAATTTGGATACTCAGGTGCGTTGCTGGCTGCTTGGTCGGGTGAATCGGTACCAGAGAAAGACCAGGCCAAGATACGATGGCAGGCTTCGAATGATGGAAAGTCTCTTGACACGGTGCTAGGGCACGTTTTGGACGCGGCGAATGCGGATAGCTATGTCGACTTGGCCTCAAAACTATCCTCTCAATTGGACTACCACCACACACCGACTTTGGTTCTAGCGCACTGGCCGGGAATTCGATTGGAAGCCTTGGATGATCTTCAACGTGCTATTGCCAGAACGCCCGCTCTTGGAAAATTCCACACCGTCGAAGACTACTTTGCTTCCACAAACCAACCGTATTCGAGCGATAGTTTTCCAAGCAATGCTTTTCAAGTTCCGGTCCCAATAGCGGTCCAGGCACAGCATCGGCTTCACAATCGATTGGTCGGTTACGAACAAATTCGGAGTCAAGTTGAGCGTCTATGGTCTCTACATCACCTTTGGTGTCAAGTTGCCAATCAGTCATCGAACAAAGAGGATGAGACAGAAGCGGCTCAAGTTGAAATAGCGAATCTGCTTTCTCAAGTCGATGGTTGGTTTGATGAGTCGTTTGACCCCAATGGGCTAGCCGAACGCCTTGTCGAACTCCGTGCAACCCTTATGGCTCGTATACAGCGGGCTTTAGTTAGCCCGATGCACTCGAAACGAGAGGGCATGACATTGCATGGCGGTCGAGCCTACTTGATGGTCAATCCGTCGAATGCTCCTCAGCGAGTTTTTTTGAATGACATTCCAGGTACCGTTGATGCTGCTTCGTGCACCAGGATCTTTGCTTCGGAAACAAGGGATGGGACATCGCGCGTAGTCATCGACATTCCACCCTTTGGCTTTGTTCGCTTTCGCGCATCGCAATCGGGGAAGTCGATTCCGTTCTCGGAAGGATCATCGTTAACCAAACCACCTTTTTGGAGGAGAGTTGCTGGCGCGAGATCGGGCATCGCGCAGTCCGATTGGACACTGGCAAATGAGTTTATGGAAATCCAAATCGATCCTAAGAAGGGTCATTTGCGCTCGGTCTACATAGCAAACAAGCGAGGCAGCCATATGAGTGGAATGACTTCGCTGGTACGAGGATCATCCGATGTGCAGCGCAAATGGGATGACGCGGACTGTATCGAGCTTTCTGATATTCGCCTCAAGTTGGTAGAGGCCTCTCCCCTGGTGGGCATTATCGAAGCAACGGGATCGGCCAAAAACGTCGATGGTACGTTGGCGCAAGTCACCACCCGATACACCTTGTGGAAAGGATCCCGTTGGGTTGTCATTGAGATCGTCGGAGAAAACCTGAAGCTTGACTCCTGTAGCTGTGTGTGGCGAACAGCTTGGCAAAATGAAGGAGCCAGTATTTCCGCCTGGTCTCAAGGAATCAAAGGCAAGTTGCAAGCTCCGTTTCAAGGCGCGGTCGAACTGATCGAAATCGATGACGCCGATCATCGTATATGCATCGCCCCTCAAGGGTTAAGTGCGCATCGTCGGTCGGGCTCACGTTTCTTGAATTCGTATCTTCCAATGGATAACGACGGTAGCACTCGATCGCGATTCGCGATTGGATTGGATTGGCCGCGAGCATATGAAACCGCCATGGATCAATTGGACTCGCCTTGGATAGTTGAGGATTTCTTAGAGGCCCAAGAAACAGACCAAGGGGCTTGGCTAGCTCAATGCAGTTTGTCGCATGTAAACCTGGCTTGGGATGACGTTCGTCCGGTCTTGGAACCGAATAGGTTGCCTGCCGGGGAATCCGACCTTTGGTCTGGAATACAGGCAGATGCTTGCATTTGGTTGCGTGAAATGCGAGGCAAGTTTGGATCGGCTAGACTAAGCTTCTTTCGACGCGTGGGAGAAGCATGGCGAGTTGATTGCCAAGGTCGAGAATTTGATACACTATCGGTAGTTGATGGCCAAGTCGTTGTGGCAGTGCAAGCGAATGAGCAATCCCGAATTCTCTTGCGATGGGAGTCCGGGCGAAACGAAACGATGTCAACATGAACACCAATGCGGAAACCACCGACTTAACGAACCAGAGCATTGCCGGGTTCTCCATATTGCACCGTTTGGGTGTGGGCGGAATGTCGGAGGTCTATCTGGCTTTTCAAGAATCACTTCATCGGCATGTTGCGCTCAAGGTCATGCGAGCCGACTTCGTGGGGTCAAGCGATCACGAGCAACGCTTTTTGCAAGAGGCGCGGGCGGTTGCGTCGCTGATGCACCCCAACATCGTTCAGGTTTACGACGTCGGCAAATATGAATCGATCCACTATATTGCTCAAGAGTACGTTCCTGGCAGCAATCTCTTTTCGTACGTGCAACGCCGCGGCGCGTTGCCGCTAGCCGAATCGATTTCCATACTTTGGCAAACAACGGCTGCCCTTCAAAAAGCGGCATCCATTGGATTGGTACATCGCGATATCAAGCCTGACAATATTTTGTTAACGCCCGATGGCGAGGTCAAGGTAGCTGATTTTGGTCTTGCGCGAGCGAGAGGCCAGTCACTCAATTTGACCGCCGTTGGAGTTACGCTTGGCTCGCCGCTTTACATGAGTCCGGAGCAAATCCAAGGTCTGTCTGTCGATTCTCGGAGTGATTTGTATTCGCTGGGTGCGACCGCTTATCACATGTTGACCGGGCGACCTCCCTTTTCCGGTGAAACCGCGTTGGCGCTGGCCATGCAGCATTTGCAAGCGGAACCCGCGCGACTGGAGCAACTTAGGCCGGATCTCCCAAAGGCGTTGGTGACCATCGTTCATCGATTATTGGCAAAGAATCCCGACGAAAGATTTGCATCGGCAGTCGAGTTGGCGCGTGCGTTGAAGGAGGTGGTAGATGAAAACCTGGCCGGTCAAGCGAACCAAATGGTACCCTTTACTGGATTGATTATCGAGCATCAACAACCCAGCAATCTCGATGTCACGCAGGAACTTCAAAAACTCAGCAGGAATAACAGCGTTTCGAAAAACCGGAAACCGTCTCGGCTCATAGTTGTTGGTCGAAGAATTGTTTTTGCGGTTTTAGCTGTTCTAGTCGGGTTCCTTTTGACAACGTATTTTCTTCGCGACGATCTGCTTGAAAACCAAGTTACGTCAACCGCTGGTGTAATACGTCAATCCACGATTGAAAGGCAGTTTGCATTGGCCTTGATTGAAAACGACTTAAAACACTGGAAAGCTGTCTCCGATAACTTTCCGTCAAAAGATCCCATGAGCCTAAGCTATGAGTTAAAAGCGAAGCTTCAGACCGCTCGACTGCTAATAGAGCACCAGAAATATCCGCAGGCTTTGGAAGCAGTCCGAAGTGTTTTGGACGCTAAGTCAGAGGGCGTGATTCGAGCGATTGCTTCCATTGAGATGGGGTACCTCAAAGGTCGTGTACTGGGCGAGCGGCTCTCTAACTACGACGATGCGATCAGCCAGATGGCCCTCTTGGATACCGAAAAACAAAAGATAGTCGAAGAATCATTGCCCAAGAATGTATTGTCCGCTTGGGACACGATCGATCTTGCAAGGCAGGAAGAAAGCAAAACGTCAAGTTAGAGTCCGTAGGTCACTCTTGCCGAGAGTGACTTACCGTAGGTCACTCTTGCCGAGAGTGACTTTGAAGTGGCAGTGGAGCTTTCTTTCGGTTCTCAGTCGCACCCGGCAGGTGCGACCTACCGTACGCACGGCCCTGGGGGCCATGCTACTGTTACGCTCGTGTTCGCGAATTCGACTACAATGGCAGGCATCATGGTATCGGCCATGAATGTACGACGTGGATCGTCGTTCCTGATTTTGGAAATTGACTAGGATACTCTTCATGAGCGATGAAGTCCCCGAACTACCCATCCAGCCCGAAGCGTTCGGTGAAGACGAAAAGGCTCGTCCACAACCCGCCGACGAATTGCCGTCAGCACTCGAAAGCGATGATCTAATAGACATGATGCGTCGCACGGTCGATCGCCTCTATTTGGATGGGACCACTCGCGGCGACCTTAAGATTCTCAGCCGCACCTTGCGAGAGTTAAGGTACGCATTCAAAGTTTTTCAACCCTACCGCCGAAGACGAAAGGTAACCATTTTTGGATCGGCCCGAACTCCCCCGGATCACCCGAACTACCTCCAAGCTGTAGACGTCAGCCGAAAGATTGCAGAACGAGGCTGGATGGTCATCACTGGCGCAGGAAACGGCATCATGGAAGCCGGTCACAAAGGTGCAGGACGAGAAATGTCGATGGGTCTCAATATCATGCTCCCGTTCGAGCAATCCGCAAATCCATTCATCGATGGCGACTCCAAGCTCGTTACGCTCAAATACTTCTTCACCCGCAAACTGATGTTCGTTAAGGAGTGCAGCGCCGTGATCTGTTGCCCCGGTGGATTTGGCACGCTCGACGAAACCCTTGAGGTACTGACACTATTGCAGACCGGCAAACAAGCGATGTTCCCCTTGGTTTTGCTGGATGAGCCAGGCGGGATATTCTGGAAAGGCCTTGAATCATTCTTTAAGGAGCAGTTGCTCAATCAAAAATTGATCAGCCCGGAAGACGTTCATTTGTACTACGTGACCGATAGCGCTGACCAGGCTGTCGACGAGATTCTTCTTTTTTATCACGTTTACCACAGCATGCGCTATGTCAACGATTTGCTCGTCATTCGAATGAACTCGAAACTGTCCGATTTTAAACTAGCCTCCATGAACCAGGATTTCAAAGACATCCTGGTTTCTGGCAAGATCGAACAACGTGAGGCGTTGCCCGAGGAAGCTAACGAGCCTGAGTTGAATGACTTGCCGAGGCTGTACTTGCATTTCAACCGCCGGAGCATCGGTCGACTACGGCAATTGATTAATAGAATCAACGAGAATGATGCCTCTTAGGCGAGAGACGAACGGAACATAGCCGGGAAGCAGAATATTCCAGCAGGAAAAGCCTGTGGTATAGGCGAGGCTGCTACTGTTTGGTCAGCTCATTCGCGAGCCGGACCATCAGACTCCACGAAATCCCAGTTCAGCAACTCGCTCGGCACGGTTGTGAATCGGAACATAGCCAAGTCGTTCCTTGGCCGAGGCAATGTCGAAATAGTGATCTACGCCGAGCTGGGCAGCCACAAATCGGGTCATCGGTGGCTCGCTTGCTATTCGTAACAGACCGTAAAGCGCCTCCAAAACGCCTCCCAAACGATACGCTGCACGAAAGGAAATACTCTTGTTTGGCGGCGTCAATTTAGCTGACTCGAGAATGGTCGTAATCCAATTCCAACATTCGACCGGTTCGCCATCCGTGATGAAAAAAGCCCGGCCCGACGCTTTGTCGTCACGATCCAACATGCGTTCCATCGCCATTCGATGCGCGATGGCAGCATGGTCGACATGCACTGTGTCGATCAAGTTCTTACCGTCCCCAACTCGCCTTAGCTTTCCTGAACGGCATTTCTTGATCACGCGAGGAATCAAATGGGGATCGCCTACTCCCCAAATCAAATGAGGTCGTAACGAACAAGTTGAGAATTTGCCGGACTGGTTCGCTGCCAAGACATGCTGTTCGGCAATCGCTTTGGTACGCGGGTAGTTGCATAGCCAATGCGTGGGATAGGGGGCGCTTTCATCGGCGTTGCGTTGTGCGAGGCCGTCGAAAGTTACCGATGGTGAGCTTGTAAAGACAAAAGCTCCTATGTTGAACTTTCTGCAAGCCCTCAATAAGTTATCCGTTGCAACGATATTGATTTGTTCATACATTTTGGCCGACCCCCAAACACCGGCCAAGGCGGCCGTATGAATGACCGCGTCCATTCCGCGGCATGCAACTTCGCAAGCTACTTGGTCGGTTGCGGACGCGTGGATACACTCCACGCCAATGGCCTGCAACTCAGGATATTTACTGCGGGCCAAACCTCGGACGCGATGGCCGCCGCGTATTAGCTCGAGGCAGATCGCGCGACCCAAAAATCCACCGTAGCCAGTAACAAGAACGGAAGCTGTCACAGGAAAATTCAATTGCGAGTAGGATTGTGGCTCGGTGGTCCTCTGGATGGGTGGTCCTTCACAATGAAATCACGGCGGAGACCGCCGTGCCACAATATAGCCTATGCCATTGGTACTCGTTAGTAGCAAAGCGCCAGGTTATACTCTTTCGGAATAGACATTTGCCCCTCTAAGACCCACTCAAAGCCTGCCTCCATGGAAGACAAAAGCCAGTTCTCGGTAACAACTTGGTTGATCATAGTGATCGCCAGTATCGGTTTCTTATTCGATACGTACGAATTGCTGATGACGCCATTAGCCGCACCACCTGCAATTGCAGAGCTTTTGGATGTGCCACCAAGCCATCCGTCAGTCACTTTGTGGACCGGTAGATTGCTATGGATCACCGCACTTTGTGGTGGAGTTTTCGGTTTGATTGGCGGTTCACTAACCGATCGTCTTGGTCGCAAATTTGTCATGGCAGCCAGCATCTTTGTTTATTCGCTGTCACCGTTTTTGGCTGCGTATAGTACAACACTACCTTGGTTTATCTTTTTTCGAAGCACCACGTTCATTGGCGTTTGCGTCGAGTTCGTCGCTGCGATCACTTGGCTGGCAGAAGTTTTTGAGGACAAAAAGCAGCGAGAAAAATGGTTGGGGATAACTCAGGCTTTTGCCTCGTTAGGCGGAATCCTTGTGACCGCTGTCAACGTTTGGATCTTATCCAACATCAAAGACCTACCGCATTTCGGATTGCCTCTTGCCCCGAATGGCTCAGAGCCAGCTTCTTGGCGGTACCTATTGTGCACTGGCTTGTTGCCAGCCATCCCCATTGCAATTCTTCTGCCATTTGTACCCGAGTCCCGAATCTGGAAAGAACGCCGCGCCGCGGGTACTCTCAAGCGACCGAATATCAGTGCCTTGTTCGCGCCTGAATTTCGTCGAGTGACTATTGTGACGGCGATGCTATCGGCTTGCGCATACGGAATTGCATTCGGAGCCTTGCAGTTGACTCCACTACGTATCGCGCCAGGATTGCCTGAGCTGGCCGAGCAAAGCAAAGCCCTAAGGCCATTGAGAGCAGAAGCCGCAAAATTGAATAAGGCCTACGATGAGACTACCGCCGATTCGCCGGAACGCAAAGCCATCAAGACTCAGCTGCGCGATAACAAAAAGGAACAGGACCCATTTGAAAAACAAGTCAAGGAAGTTGGGAATACGGTTCAGTTTTTCCAGGAAATTGGTGGGCTTATTGGACGCATATTGTTGGCTTGCTTGATCATCTTCGGGATCAGTCGCGTGATGCTATTGAAACTGTTCCAAGTTCCTGCACTCTTGATGATCCCGTTAGCATACTTCATCCTGTACAAATCAGGCGGTTCGAATTTTTATTGGGCCTACGGTGTTTGCGGTTTACTAACGGTCGCGCAGTTTAGTTACTTTGGCGAGTATTTACCCAAGGTATTCCCGTTGCATTTGCGAGGCACGGGCGGCAGTTTTGCAACCAACGTCGGCGGTCGAATGATTGGAACCAGCATGGCGGTTGTTACTACCAATATCGTGGCTCCCTACCTCGCCGGTGCAGCGGACAAAGTTACGCCGATGGTTATGGCACAGGCAGCCGGCTATGTTGCCACTGTAATCGCCGTGCTGGCATTTATCATTGGTTTCTTTTTGCCAGAGCCAAAGGGCGAGGTTCTGGACTAACGAATGAATTCATCCGTTACCCCCTTTGTCAATCAACTGTTTGGCTCCATTGAGCGGGCTCGATCGCTTGAGCAGCTACTACAAGAGCCGCTCGACTGGGCAGTCAACTCATGGCGTGTCACGGGACTCGTTCTCATGGTCGCGTCCAAAGGAGCTTGGAAGCGAACGTTGCAAATTGGCAAGTGCACTGCGGAACCGCCGGATTGGAATTTGGCAAGCGAATGTCTGGATGGGCGTCGAACAAACCATTCGGCTCTTTGGACCTATTTGCCTATCCCCTCTACGATTAATAGAAACTTAGTATTGTGTTGCCAACCCGTGCTTAGCCAACAACAGATGGAACTCGTCGCCGAGCACCTGGGTTTGGTCGGCCTGACGATCGATACTTGGCAACGGCAGCAGCAAAAGGCTCGCGACGTAGTCCGGCTCAACCAAATCCTCAACGTGGCTGCAGATTGGCACTCCCATCAAGACCTCGATCGGTTGTTGCAGGACATTGCCCAAGCGGCCACTAGGCTATTGCGTTGTGATCGCGCCAGTATCTTTCTTTGGGACAAGGCTGCTCGAGAACTCGTGGGGCATCCAGCCTTGGGCATGGAAGGAAAACCGCTTCGCATCGCGGACGACAAAGGCTTGGCCGGGGCGGTCCTTAAGAGTCTGCAGCCACGTCGTTGGGATCGGTCCGATCCAAACGATGAAGTGGACCGTCGGGTTGATTCGAGCAGTGGCTATCGGACCGATTCGCTTTTGGCAGTGCCACTTATGGACGCTCGAAACAAGCCGATGGGTGTCTTCGAGGTCATCAATCATGCCGATGGACGCTTTGACACTCAAGACGAAACCGACTTGATCGAACTCGCACGGCACGCTTCGGCGGCGCTGGCCAACACCCAGCAAATGCAACGGCTTGTACAAACTCGCGATCGATTAACGCAAGACGCCCAACAACAGGTTCAATTGATCGGCAATTCGCCTGAGATGCAGACGCTCAAGGCAACGGTTACACGGGTCGGTGATACGGACTTAGCAGTCTTATTGCTGGGTGAAAACGGGACAGGAAAAGAGGTGGTTTCGCGTCAGATACATTACCAAAGCAAGCGGCGGTACGAGCCATTCATTGCAGTCAACTGCGCCGCAATCACCGAGACACTCCTGGAAAGCGAGTTGTTCGGGCATGAAAAAGGTGCATTTACCGATGCGCATGAAACGCGAAACGGTAAGTTTGAGATGGCCTCGGGCGGGACCCTATTCCTCGACGAAATCGGAGACATGAGTCTGGCAGGACAAGCGAAATTGCTTCGCGTGCTCGAGGAAAAAGTTGTCGTTCGGGTAGGCGGTTCAGCACCTATTCCTGTCAACGTTCGTGTGATCGCAGCAACCAATCAAAATCTAGTCGAGATGGTTCGGCAAAAGAGGTTTCGAGAAGACCTCTATTTTCGATTGACCGTAGTTACGATGAATCTGCCCTCGTTAAGGAAACGTGGCGAGGATGTTTTGGATCTCGCGGATTTCTTTCTGACGATGTTCTGTTCAAAGATAGGTCGCAGCAAACCAACTTGGTCGGCTGGTGCAAAACGTCGGCTCCTGGCGCACGATTGGCCTGGCAACATTCGCGAACTGAGGAATATTGTCGAACGAATTGCTTACCTCACCAATAGCGAAACACTTGACGAATCCGAACTCGACTTCGTCAGCTCACCGAGATCGATGACGGCGGACAGTCAAGGAACGATGTTGGATTTGAATCAATCGCTTGGAGATGCGACGGCTGATTTTCAAATTCGGTACATTGAGGAACAGATCAAGGCGTGCCATCGCAACGTGACACAAGCGGCCGAAAAGATGGGCCTACAACGATCCAACCTCTATCGCAAAATGAAGCAATTGGGCATGAAGCAGCCGGACGCTTAGGTCCGCCTGCCCTTAGGCGGACGTGGGTCCTGGAACAAGCCAATGCATTTCACTCCGCGACCGCTGCGGATTAGCCGAACCTGCCGGTAATGTAGTCTTCCGTTTCTTTCAGTTGCGGCTTGGTGAAAATCCTGGACGTTAAGCCCAACTCCACCAGCGTTCCAAGATACATAAACGCAGTGAAGTCGCTAATGCGAGAAGCTTGCTGCATGTTGTGAGTTACGATCAAGATAGAATAATCTCCCTTCAGCCGTTCGATTAAATCCTCGATCTTGCCGGTAGCAAGCGGATCCAAGGCCGAACAGGGTTCATCCAAAAGCAAGACTTCGGGATCGCTGGCGATGGCTCGGGCAATGCACAATCGCTGTTGCTGGCCTCCGGAGAGACTCAAGCCACTTTCCTTTAAACGGTCCTTTACCTCGTCCCATAAAGCAGCCCCTCTCAGCGATTGCTCACAGACTTGCATCAATCGCTCTTTGTTTCTCTCACCATCGATTCTTAGCGGATAAACCACGTTCTCGTAAATGCTCATCGGAAATGGATTGGGTTTCTGAAACACCATCCCCATCCTTTTGCGCAGTTGAATCACATCTACCCCCGGCGCAAAGATGGATTCGCCCTCGAGCAGCATATCGCCCTCGATCCGAACGGTATCAATCAGGTCATTCATGCGATTGACACTTCGCAAAAGGGTTGATTTTCCACAACCACTCGGGCCGATCAAGGCGGTCACTCTACCCCTTGCGATCGGCATCGAGATGTTGTGCAACGCCTGCTTGCGTCCGTAGTAAAGATTGAAACCGACAATTCTTAAGACTGGGTCTTCCTGCATGACTTCATCGTGCAAAACCGATTCAACTTGTTTTCCTTCGCCGATAGCTTTTAGTCTGTCCATAAATTCAATCGATGCGTCTCTAGAACTGGCTACCGAGAAATCTCTTGCGAAGCCTTGCCCTGAGCCAAATAGCTGTCACATTGAGCAGCGTGACGATGGTTAGCAAGAGCAGCGTCGCAGAAAACACCATTGGCTTGGCGGCCTCGCTGTTTTGGCTTTGAAAGCCGAGTGAGTAAATTTGAAAACCAAGATGCATAAACGAACGAGAGCCGTGAAAAAAGGGAAACTCGAAATCGAGCGGCAACTCGGTTACCAGCGGAATCGCTCCCACCAACATCATGGGCGCTACTTCTCCAGCGCCACGGGCCATCGCTAGAATGAAACCCGTTATGATCCCGGGGCGCGCGTACGGCAACACGATTCGTTGCAGGGTTTGCCATTTTCCCGCACCGCACGCATACGAACCCTCTCGAATCGAGTTGGGGACTGCAGCGAGGGCCTCTTCCGTCGCGACAATGACCACAGGCAACGTGAGCAAGGCCAAGGTGCACGATGCCCAAAGCAAACAGCCCTTGCCAAACGTAGGATTCGGCAATGACGCTTGATAGAATCCATTGAAGTACGGGGACTTGGCTATTAGACATAGTAGTCCGAACAAACTGAGCAGCCAAAACAGTCCGCCGAAACTTGCTACGCGATTGCGAAAGGGTGTCATCTGAGCCGGGGAGCCAGAGGCCAAGGTTGCAAGAAAGAACGCTCCCGTTCCCGCCATGGTGGTCGTTGCTAGAACGACGAACCACAGACTCGATGGCCATGGGGTAAATCCAGCTTTGATCGGTCCACCATCAATGTAGCCACCAATGGTGTAGCAGAAAAACGAAAGTCCGAAAACACCATACACAATGCTGGGTACGCCGGCAAGGTTGTTGATACTGATGCGAATCACGCTCAGTACCCAGCCGCTCTTCGCGTACTCTCGCATATAGAGGGCCGCGATTACGCCAAACGGCATTACGGCCATCGACATGATCAGTGTCATTACGATTGTGCCCCAAAGGGCTGGAAAGAATCCGCCCTCGATGCCACCCTCTCGAGGTTGCCCAAATAAGAATTCGATCCAGCGAGCGACATATAGACGAAGCTTGCCTACGATGCCAAGTTGGTTTGGTTCTACAAAGCGGACAATATCGGAAACTAATACGGCCTTCTCTCGCAATTCGGCTACCCGCGTAACTTCCCTGTCGTAGTCATCCACTAGCCAGAATCGCTTTGTGCCCTCAGGCAATGCCACGGTGATCAATGATTGTGTCTGACTAAGACGCGATTGTACACACGAACGATTCGAGGACGTTAACGGATCTTCCTGTCCAAGAAGTTTCGACAACTCATCACTGATATTTGAATTGGATGTCTTCAGGGGAAATGAAATGCCGACTGGCGAATCCGCAGAGTCAGTCAAACGGACTTCGCCCAACCAATCTAGCTTTGGTACCCCGATGGTTAATACATCGGTCTGTAGTCCGGCCTCAAGTCTTGCAATCTCCAAGTTGAGTCCATATTGGCTTCGCGTGACCGACTCTGTTCCCACAATCAATGCTTCAATAGCACTCTTCGAAGCGGATGGCTGGGAACGAAGTCGTTCTTGAATCTCAGAAAGCGAATTAGTCAATGGCTTCAACTCGTCGTCGTACCGGCCTTTGGCAGCGATCTCAATTCGGTCGAATTCCTTGACCCGATCAGACTGTTCAGATAGTCTTCGTTTCCACGCCTGAATGGAACCCTTCAATTCCAACCAAACGGCATCCACGATCGCCTTGGCCGCAGCCATTTCCGTGGCTTCGTCTGAGATCGATTGTAGATCGCTCCCGTCACGAATCTCTGCTTTTCGCACACCCACACGGAGCATCGAAAGCTGACGATCCAATCGGCCAAGTCGCTGTTTGGCAGCCTCAATTTTACCAATCAACCTCGATTGATTGCGATGTGAACCCTCTACCGCGACCTTTATCAAAGACGCGTCTGTGGTGGTATGAATGGAATCATTGGATGCCTTTCCACCCACGAGTCTCTTCTCCCAATGATCCCTTAGATTGCTCCGAACGCGCGCAAGCATCGCAGCGGACTCATTCCCCAATTCCGTAATCGGATCCATTTCCGTCGAGGCGTTAACCAATAGAAGTAACTCCTCCACACGTTCAACAAATGTCGATAGGCTAGCAAATTCCGCATCTAATTCAGGTGCAAATACTTGTTCGAACCGACTGGGAAAACCATATAGTACGCCCCACTCGCAACGCTCCAATAGCCATACATCAGCTGGCTTAAAAGCCTTGCCCGCGAGCAGCTCATCCGTTTCGCAATTGATGGAAATGATCGGCAAGAACGCAAAGTGGCGATTGCTAACGTCGTAGTTGCCGGTACGGAGATACAGTTGCGTTGAATCGGCTTGATGGCGACCGGCTAGGAAATCTTCAGCCTTTACTCTGCTGTGGGTGTCGAGCTGTCCCAGCGACTGCTGGCTTATATTGTAAGATTGCAGATATTGAAGTTCCCCGGCCTCGAATTCGCCGTTGGCCAAGGGATAGATCGCATAGGAACGCTGCCAGTGCGTTGCAAGCCCTTTGCAAAGTATCAGTCCTAAGAGCGAAAAGATCATGCTGCAAGCGATTGCAAACATCCCCCCAGTGAGCCATACCATCGGCTCACCCTGTGATATGAGGCTTTGACCAGTCGATTTCGCTCGAGCATGTATTGTCAAAGTTGATACGCTCTCTTTCGAAATCGCAAACGAACGATTTCAGCAATCGTGTTGGCGACTAGCGTAACGCAAAACAACAGAAACGCGGCTAAAAACAATGCATGGAAGTGCGTAGCCCCCCTGGCCGCCTCTGGCAACTCAGTTGCAAGCGTGGCCGACAAAGTTCGATAGCCGTTCATGGGATTGACGTCCATAACGGGTGTGTTTCCCGCAGCCATCAACACGACCATGGTTTCCCCCACAGCTCGCCCAAACCCTATCATCACGGCACTAAAAAGACCGCTCATTGCAGTGGGAACAACAACTCGAATTGTTGTCTGCCACGTCGTAGCACCACAACCGAGCGACGCACTTCTCAAATGCTGTGGTACTGACTGGAGAGCATCTTCCGAGATCGTATAAATCAGCGGAATGATTGCAAAGCCGAGGATTCCACCTACCAACAAAGCATTGCGTTCCTGATAAGATCCAAGCAACGACCCTCGCGGATCAAAACCAACTACTGAAAGGCACCATGCAGAAATGGCAGAAATCATCAGCACGGCAATCGTAGCACAACCAAAAAGCCCCAAATTGATGATTGAAAACCGCGATGGGCTCATGCGGCGAGCAATCGCCTGTTTGTAATTGCTCAATGGCCCATGAAATAACCAAGCCACCACAAGCGCCGCAGGAGCCAACGCCAAGCAAAACCAGCCAGGCCAGCCCGAGCCGTCATTATTGGATAGCCATTGGATCAAGTTTCCGTTAAACAAAACCGACTCCATCCATCCTGAAGTGCTGACCGAAATCAAAATGCCCAAGGGAATGAGTACGAACAGAATAAGCAATCGGAAATGCCGCAGACGAATTGCCACCGCACTAGGAATGATAAGCCAAAAATGCGACAACAACAGAAACAGAAATAGGATCACCACAACGGATAACAAGACCGACATAAGATTGTCTCTAAGAATGGGTGCTAAGACCAGCGCACCAATGAACCCCAACACGACGCTGGGCACGCTCGCCATCAATTCGATGATGGGTTTGACTCGAGCTCTCCAACGACTGCTCATGAACTCGCTGCCATAGATCGCTGCCATGACTGCGATGGGAACGCCAATTAGCATCGAGAAAAACGTTGCCTTGAGCGTCCCAAATATCAATGGCCAAAATCCGAACTTATACTCCCCCTCTACCGTTCCTGTGCTGCTCTGCCAAATATGTTGCGGTGAACCATAGCCTTCGTACCAAATACGACTGAAGAAGGAACGAAACGAGGCTTCAGGAAATGGGACGTTCAATCTCCACAAATCGACAGAGGTCTCCTTTAGTCGCCCAACGCACTCCGCATTCGCCGAAAAAAATATGCGAGGACGAAAGCTGGATTCTCTATCCTCTGCCGAATTCCAAGAGATCAATTCCGTGTTGCTTGGGACGTAGTACGCGGCGCCCTTTCCGTTTTGAAATTGGGCCGCGACGATACGGCTTACTGGCGATGCTGCCAGATCTGCGATGGGCCCGTCCAAGCCAGCGAAACGGTGAATCGAAAGCAACTCATGTCCATGCGGCGTGGACGCATTGGCTACACTTTCGATATGCCCAGACTGGCTTCCAATCATCAGCGTCGATCGACCCAAGAGCGGTACGGACACTGTCGCTTTGCTCTCGGTACCAGCCAGCGAAGGGTATGGCACGCCTGCCCTCAATTGCTGATCGCTAGACGTGGTCCACTCAACCACCCGCCCCTTGGCATCTAGTGATTGAATTTGTTCGGAACGCGCACCAACCATAAGGCCAATGATTTCCGTTGATTGTTCTGAATCAAACGATGCTTGCGACCAAATTTTGGATTCTTGTGTTATCGCTCCCGAGAAACTGTTTGCTTTGTTGTCGATTGTACCCATGAAAATTGCATGTCCATCGGATGCACCCCAACTCCATGTTTTCGACTCATCAAAGCTCGATGCTGCCTGGGGATTTCGCCAATCAGTACATTTCACTGGGTTTTTAAAAAGTGATATTGGCGAATGAAATACAACTGAAGTAACCGCTTGTTTTCGAATCAAACCGCTCGACATCTCTCGATAGACGGAGCCTTCGTGCGTTGCAGTCCCAGATTGTATCTTCGTCGATACCTCCATAGGCACATCCGCAAGTGCCATGAATTCTACTTGGATTACCATCGTGATTGGTCGCACTGCCCCGCCTGCATAACCGGCCAACATACTCGCATCGTTGTCAGCAACCGTGCAGCATTCGATAGCCCCCAAAGGCTCTTGGTTCGACTCCTTGCTCGGACGATGCGAGCTTAATTCTTTTCCAGAAGCAATGGAATGAACCGTTAGGTACTCTCCTCGATGCAATACCCACAGAAGCTCAGAATACTCATCGACTCCACACGCAACAGGTATTGCAGTATCTGTTATGAACTCAGTGTCTGTTGCGTGAACGGTGCTCTGATCCAGGTCCGATAGAGAAATCGAGGTTAGGAAAATAGCCGAGTTTCTTTGAAAGAGCGGCAATACGTTTGCAAGCAACACGACAACGACTAGCATGACCACTAAAATGGTGCCAACACCACCGGTTGTGATAACTTGTTTCGCAACACGATCCGAAACTCGGACCCACCACGATGAGTTTCTATTGCGCCGATGGCGGAACAACGTTAATTGCGAATCGCTCACAGTTGCTCCGTCACAGGGATTGTGGCATCAATGTCCGAGCGAAACTGTAGCCAGCCGATCAAGGATCGATGCCAACCATCTTCAAAGCTTTGGCCGCAGTCTTTGCATCCACCGGGAAGTACCCATCCTTGACAGCTAACTCTTGCCCTTCCTTGCTGAAAATAAACTTGATGAATTCCTTTCGAAGCGGTTCAAGTTTGCTCGTGGGTTTGTAGTTGACCGCAAGAAATAAATATCGGGCCAGTGGGTATTTTCCATTGTACGCATTTTCTTCGGTGGGCTCGAAGGCTGGTTCACCCATCTTGGACGAGAGCGCCAAAGGCTTTACGGCTTCCGTTCGGTAACCGATACCGCTATACCCCATGGCGAATCGATTTTCGCCCACGGACGCGATTACAGCGGTACTACCAGGCTGTTCGTTTACACGATCGCAGTAATCTCCATTTCCCATCGCCTTTTCTTTGAAAAAGCCATAGGTCCCGGACGCAGCATTCCGACCGAACAACGCAATCGCTTCATTCTGGTAGTCTCCGGTGAGTCCAAGTTGGCCCCACTTTTTGATTGCGTCTCCTCCGAGTTTCCGCGTGCCGGAAAATATGGAGTCGGCTTGCTCCAATGTGATGCTTTCTAATGGATTGTCTCGATTAACATAAACAGCCAAAAGATCAATCGAGGACGGCAGCAGTACCGGCTTGTATCCGTACTTTTTTTCAAAGTCGGCAATCTCATTGGACTTTGCATCTCGGCTCATCGGACCAAAACTGGCAGCTCCTTCAATCAGGGCCGGCATTGCTTTGGAGGAGCCTTGACCCTCGACCTCTGTTCGAACCCCTTTGTAATGTTCTTTAAACTTTTCAGTCCATTGAGTCATCAAGCTGTTCATCGAATCGGACCCGACTGACTTGATCTGACCTGACAGTCCGGCGACCGGCTTGTATTTGGAAAGCTTCGGATCGACCTTGATCTCCGCACACAAGTCCTCCATCGAAAACATCGGCATCAGCAGGATTCCGAAGCACTGCACGAGTATCTGAAGAACAAGTCGAGGTTTCATAAAGTACTCCGGGGTTTGACGCCTTAAAGATGCTCGGAATTGTTTCAGAAACCACGAAAATCACTAGCCGCTGAATGTTAAGAACAGGTTAATTGTAGGTTTTAATCGAGTCGGTATTCGTTTAGGCAAAATCGAAAGCCCGATTCGTGACCGCGAATTCATTTAAAAAAGTTCTAGTTGCTTCAATTCGGAACCTGTCGCGGTTATGTCGGTGTTGAATCCTTTCCAATCTGGCAGCGTTTTCAATTCAGGCAAATGCAATCGAACAAGTTCGTGTAACAAGCGTGCGAGGCCAGGAGCAAAAACGTCGTCAGGAGCGTGAGTGAAGATCCAAGGATGATACCCTTCCCGAATCCAATTAGCGATTTGTTCGGACCACCATTCCCAGTACGTCGAAACTTCCGCGGCGTCATTCCTGCCGATGAGCCTGACCATAGGCCGCCGTCCTGTAACGGTCGTTCGAAAAGGACTTTTCGGCTTCCTTGTTTGGGACGCTGATTCAGTAGCATCCGAGGCCGACATTGAATTGAGCGGTCGCGAATCAAATAGGACTCGATCGATGTTCAAGTCATGAAGCAGTTCATTCAATCTCGATTCTTTGTCGCCATTGTCGAACCAATCCGTGTGACGGACTTCGACGGCCCACGGCCACTCGCTCGGTAGTTGTTTCAAAAACGATTTAAGCTGGGGGAAATGCGCAAAAGAAAATGACGGGGCAAGCTGAAGGAATGTTGGTCCCAGTCTGCCTGCTTCGTACAAAACGCTTAATTTATCGAGCCACTCTGCAACCTCCGTTTCGCATCGAAGTAGTCGCAGATCATGCGAAATCCTACGAGGGAATTTGAAGCTGAACTGAAACGTTTCGGCAGAAGAGTCACGCCACTTTTCGAATGTGGATTTTTGGGGGACCGCATAGAAAGTGCTGTTGCCCTCGACGGTTGGAAAGCAATGGCTGTACCAACTCAAATAGTCATCCGCTTTTGTTCCATTGGGATAGATCTGATTCGACCAATGACGACAGCCCCATACGGGACAACCTATCCGATATGACCATCTGTCCCATTGAGGATTGTGTGTCGGATTCTCGATTTTTAATGGAGTTGACTTGCCCATGATCGATGTCGTTGCAATCGTTAGGTTCGATACATGCGGACCCGCAAACGGTCGTTCTTTCTCGAATCAGAAAAATAAGGTTATGTTTTTGTTGACCCAGGACCGGGGTATGGCATCTCATTAATGCAGACTTTCCCTCGACCACTTTCTAGCCGACGGCAAGTTGCCTTCCACACGTCCAATTAGGAATAGTCATCCATGAAGTTGATAACCAGAGGTCTTTTGGTGGTCGCAATTGCGGCCTGCTTTGCGTCGACTGCACAGACCACGCAGGCTGGCCAATGGCTCGATTCTATTTTTGGACATCGCCAACCTGCTTATCCTGTTGGATCACCGGTGCCCGTCAATGGTCAAATTGCAGCATACTCACCCGGTACGTATCCGTCACTAGGTTATGTTCCACCAAGTTACGCAAATCTGAATGGCAACCAGTCGCTCGGATATGGCAACTATGCTTCGCCACCCTCCAACAATTCACCATTACTAGCCCCAGGCTTTCCGCAAACGGTCGCAGGCTACTTGCCAACTGCTGCCTATGATACGCAGTGGGCACGCACGCCAGTCACTTACTATCGACCAGTCACAGCTTTTGATCCGCGATATGGCACCACCGTCACCAGCCTGCAACCTTGCACGTCCTATCAATATCAAGCTCAACGTCAACCGGTTATTGCACCGCGTCCGTTGCTTGGCGAATATGGCTTGCAGGCTAACCGATGGCCTTCGATTACGGGTCCTGGTTACAACCCGACCGGATTAGCCAATTCCGCTACGTACGCTCCAGTGGCGCAACCATACCAGAATATCCCAATGAGTGGCATGCCTATGATTGGGCAGCCAAGCAACTCTGCGCCAATGGGTGGGGGCGGTATTGCGAGCGGGATGCCCGCTTCGACCTTGCCGATCACCACCATGCCATACACGTCTGCCTTTGGTGCCTATAGTCTGCCCAACGTTCCGCAACCCTATCTTGGCCCAACGTCGTTTTACAACGGTCAGAATTACAATGGCCAGAATTACAGTGGCCAAGTTGTTTCTAATCCAGTTTATTCGAGCAGTCTACCAATAGGATCTGGCGTTGTTCCCACCGCAGCTTGGATGCCCTCAGCCACGGCCTGTCCAAATGGAATGTGTCCACAGCCGACGAACGCACTCAATACCCCGTACGTTCCCGGTGCAGCTTCCGTTATGCCCGTAGGACCGCCTACCTATTCCGCAACGCCCAATCCTAGTTTCGGACAGTCAACAAACTCCAACGCTGGATTTGCGCCGGCGTACGCAAATCCAAATGCAATTACGAACCCGTATGGAACCCTTCCGGCCAGCGGACAGGGTTTACAGCCAAATCAGGTTATGCCTCCAATCACGAACCCATATACCAACCCAAACACAAGTCCATATTCAAACCCAAACGTCGACCCCGAGTCGATGCGAAGGCCAAGCTTGGGAGGCAGCAGCGCATCCAACAATGTTCAGACTTTGCCCATGGTCGCAATCGATCGCGGGTCAAACTCACTTCAAAATGACCAACCCAACGTAACTCCCAATTCGGCCGGTTTGCTTAAACCACGCGACACTATAGCGATGGGGGATGTAGCGCCCGAGCCAAGTCCACTGACGCCCAACATGATCAACGGAATGCAAGATATTCCAAAGACCCTCACACCACGTGAAAACTATGGCATGAAGCCGCTAAATGCCCCAGACGACTTTGACAGCAAGCCACGGTGGACTCCAACCCTTTTGGACCCAGATGATCGAACCGTAATGGAACGATCCGGTCGAATTCGACTTCGAGAGCAAAGTGATTCGGCAGTTTCGGCAGTGGCATTGGAATCCACGCAATCAAATCGAAACACAATTCAGTTCGTTTCAGGCGTTGAAACCAAGAGGACGGAACCCACTGAGAACAGCGCGATTCGTTTTCGGGCAGTTACGCCTCTCAAATAAGCGGATTTCCGTTACACTAGCGAGCAAACGATCATCCTCGCCGCCTAATTAGAATGCGAGGATGGTTTAAGCATATCGCTACTCCATCCGCTTTTTTCATTTTGCCTGATGCGAACGTATCAATTTGTTGCCCTGCGTGGTCCCAATCGATGGTCGCCTGCGGCCATGCTCGAAGTTCACTACCGGGATCCTTCAGACGCTGACTGTTCTACGCTTTCGCAACAGATATCCCAGCTACTTTCGAGTTTTCTTGATTCAAAACAATTTGCGACGAGTCATCCTCAATCAGTCGCGAATGCTAAGAGCATCGTTGAGCAAATGCCCAATTTGAGGACCGGCCCAGAGCTTTGGCTTGCGTGCGCCCGTTGGCTTTCCGCGATGGCTGGCGTTCCAACATTGGACCTAGGCAAACATATTGAACGCAGGCTTTCTGCAACGGTGCTCGCAATGGAAATGGAGGAACAAGCCCTCAGCGAGCGTTGTTTTCGACTGGCGATCCAACTGATTGATTCGCGTGAATCGTTACTAGACTTTCCACTGGGCACGAAAGTTCGCGACTTGTTTGACTTTGCCGACGATGTACGATTGGGACCAAGCTCGCGCGCCATTCTGCGAGCTGCTCGCCGCCGCAACATACCTTACACTCGCCTCAATAGCGGATCGCTCGTTCAACTTGGAGAAGGCAAACACCAACGTCGTATCTGGACCGCAGAAACGGATGCAACTAGCGCCATCGCCGAGGCAATCGCAAGTGACAAGGACTTGACCAAAAGGCTTCTTCGTCAAGTAGGCGTGCCCGTACCGCATGGACGGGCAGTAAGCAGCGCGGAAGACGCATGGGTTGCCTCACAAGAAATTGGATTTCCAGTTGTCGTAAAACCGTGCAGCGCAAACCATCAACGTGGTATCTCGATTGAGCTAACAACCAAGGAAGAAATCATGCAAGCGTATGATTTCGCTGTGGAAGCTGGAGAAACCGAGGACATCTTGGTGGAACAGTTTGCGTTAGGCCAACATCACCGTTTGCTCGTCGTCGGCAATCGACTCGTTGCTGCCGCCAAGGGACACAGCGAAGTTGTCATTGGTGATGGTGTCCTTACCATCAAAGAACTGGTTGCAATTGTCAATTCGGATCCAAGGCGAGGTGAGGCTTACACAGATCAGCTTGGGACCCTGCTACTTAGCGCACCAGCGATTATCGAACTGAACAAACAAGGGCTCACCGTTGATTCGATTCCAGAAGCTGGTCGAACGGTCGTAGTGCGACGAACCGGCGATTTGACAACCGACTGCACGGATGAGGTGCATCCCGAAACCGCAGAGCAAGCCGTCATCGCGGCCAGAGTTGTCGGGTTGGATATAGCTGGCCTCGACGTATTGGCTACGGACATCAGTCGTCCACTTAGCGAACAAAAGGGGGCGGTCGTGGAGGTAAACGCGGGACCCTCTCTTTCACCGCATGTATCGCCGCTCTATGGCAAACCTCAAAAAGTTGGCGATGCGATTGTGGACATGTTGTTTCCTCACGGACAACAAGGGCACATCAAGACTATTGGTATCGTCAAATCCAAGTCTTCCGATTCATTAGTACAGCAGTTTGCAGAACAACTTAGACTTCGCAATATTGATTTTGGGATGGTTAGCCACGGTCAAGCCGGATTCAATGGTCGCATTGTCGACACGGGCTGCGTGAACGACGAAGCACGCGTCATCGCGCTGCTTTGCAATCCGATTTTGAACGCAATCGTAGTGCACGTCGACTTGAATCAATCAGCCTTGAATGGAGTTTGTGCCCCTCGGTTGGATCGACTACTATTTCCAAATGATTCTCTGAATGCCGAAATAGCGGGGGAAGCGTCCGCTGGATTGAGAGCCGTGTTGAATGCGGTCCCGAACACGGGCTCGATTTTCGGAGATGGGCTATCTCCTGATGCGCTTTCCAATATCATGAAATGGAAGAGCCCATCGACCGTGGCAAAAAACACGCTTGAACGAGCTTTCGAAATTGACTTTGGTCGATAAGTTATGACTCTTCGCAAGTATCCTTGCCTCGATCTCTTTCATGCTCTCTGCATGCTATCTGCTATCTGCTATTTGTGATTGCCAGCGATCCTTTTCTTCCAGGACCGATTTCGCTTTCTCTGCCAGCCAAATCTTGGCATTGGCGTCCTCCATCAGGTACGAATCCCAAAATGCCGTCGATAGCGCCAGGATCGCTTTGTGATGATTTGCGTTTCGTTTTTGCTTGTCCCCTGGCAGCGCTCGATCGGTAAATGCCGAGTGTTCTGCATTGTCTAGTACCAACTCAAATCTATTTAACGTCTTAGGCAAATTGGGATAGACTTCGAGCCGAGATTCAATGGTCTGGTCGCCGATGGGTGATGCGTCTTTAGTTCCGGTCATCAACATCCAAGGAATCTTCACGGATGAAAAAGATGAATTGCTATTTCCTCGGGCCGGCGAACTTGGACTGAATGCGATGGCTGCGTCGATGCGGTCATCGACAAACTTTTGACCGACGAGTGGGAACGATTGCCCTGAAGTGGCTTGTGTCGTATGAGCCCCAAACGAGTGACCCGACATACCAACACGCGACAGATCCATTTTTCCATAAAGGGGATGCTTTGTGTCCTGATTCCATTTGTCAATCTGATCGAGTACGGTCCGAACGTCTCCGCAACGCAAAAAAAGATTCTGTGGCGAAGCCGCGTTTCGCATGGCTGTTAGGCGTTCTCTCAGTTCAACTCCTTTCCAAACCGTTTCGTCGCTTCCCGCGTGCTGAAGGAAAACAACAAAATACCCGCGCCTGGCCCAGTGCTCACCCATGAAGCGGTTTCCTTCCTTGGACCCACCCAACCCGTGACTAAAAAGAATGACCGGTGTCGATTTACCCTGGTCGGGCGGCAAATAGACTTTTATTGGAACCTTCCTGGCACGGGGTTGGTCCAAAATACTGAAGTCCATCGACTCGACGGGAGCAGATTGCAAAATCGCCAATGGGTCATAATCTGAACCCATCACCTTGTAATTTTGGAAAAGCACTGCAATCCATATAGTCGACTGCAGAATCACCGCGTAGTTCGGTCGACGGCCGGGGGTAGTCATGGGAAGTTTAGTGAAAAGAGTGAAGAAGTTCAGGTGGTAATGATTGCCAGAAGTTTGAAAAAAGAGGACAAATTATTTCTACCCTTGAGCAATCGATTCGATTCGAAGCCGCTACGGAAAGATTAACCATGGACCTGAATCAGTTTACCCTGCCGGCGATTGACGTGTCTCGTTTGGTGGAGTTTTACCGTTCCATGGGCTACACTCTCATTGCCAGTACTTGGCGTGTCCACGCTTAGCAGGAAGATCCATTTAGGATGACGCGAGCCATAACCGTTTTCGGGACCGTCGCTTACGCAGGACTTGCAGACCAAATTGCAACGCAGGGAGGCTTCGCTAGAGGAGTATTCGAACAAAAGGAATTCCCAGATTCAGAACGTTATCATCGACTTGCCTCCGACGTGGAGGATGTTGATGTTGCCTTGATTGGCGGAACGATTTC
Source organism: Pirellula sp. (assembly GCA_031361585.1). Lineage (GTDB taxonomy): Bacteria > Planctomycetota > Planctomycetia > Pirellulales > Pirellulaceae > JBKCUI01. Next base: position 40,700 of record JANLRK010000110.1, read on the forward strand.
TGATCGGGATACGCTTGAAATTGTTGATCTGGGCTGGGCGTTATCTGCAGCCGGCGCGAGAAGCCTAACGTTAATGATCCCTTATTTTGGCTATTCGACGATGGAGAGAGTCGTTCATCATGGCGATGTAGTTATGGCGAAGTCGAGAGCACGTTTGCTTTCGTCGATTCCGGAAGCAGGTAGTGGAAACAGAATTGTCTTGCTGGATCTCCATTCGGAGGGAATCCCGTTTTACTTTGACGGTCACGTACGCCCTGTTCACCTCTATGCAAAACAGATCATTTCAGATGCGGCCCAATCGTTCGCTGGAAAGAACTTTGTCCTTGCCAGCACCGACGCTGGGCGTGCCAAATGGGTTGAGTCTCTCGCCAATGATATGGGGGTCGAGGCAGCTTTCGTCTACAAACGACGTCTTGACGGGCGTCAAACGCAAGTCACAGGGGTCAGTGCTAAAGTCGACAAGAAACTGGTTGTCATTTATGACGATATGGTTCGAACCGGCGGCTCGTTGATCCAAGCGGCCTACGCCTATCGAGACGCAGGCGCCTCTGAAATTGTTGCGATCGCGACACACGGTGTTCTGCCAGGTGATTCGTTGGAGAAGATACGCAAAAGCGGTGTTTTCAAAAAACTAATATGCACGGACAGTCACCCTCGCGCAAGGAAATTGCAGGGGGATTTTCTCGAGGTAAAGTCGATTTCTAACCTCTTGGTAGCGTACTTGCAATCCACCCACTAGCATTATCGACATCTACCACCAAGCCTTGGTTCTTCAATCGGCCGGATAGGTCGCAACAACTGCAATTGATGAACATGGTTTCATTGCGAGTTACGGTTCCGTAATTGGTAAACGATCTCTCATCGTGGATGTGTCCGAAGGCATGGATCTTTGGATTGATCCGTTCAAGTACGTGTCGCCGAAGTGATTTAGATCCGACATGAACAGGCTCGCGCGTATTCATATCGCGAGTCACGTCGAGCAACCCTTTCGGAGGTCCATGAGTAATCAAAATATCGATATCGCACGGAATCGATTGCCACACGACGTCGAGTTCCGACCGCTCCCTCATGTACGCCCAATTGAAGAATTTTGGCGTATAGGGGGTACCGAAGATCTTGAATCCCTCCCATTCAGTCTGCCCATGAATCAGAAATATCACGTTTGGATAGTCTGCAGCACGTATCAATCCATGCTCGATGGCGGTCGAATGATTTCCAGGCACGAAAATCTTCGTTGGAATGTCGAGGGTGGAATACCAATCCAAGAAACGTCTGGATTCCGGTTCGTTGGTCCACGGTTCACTGGATTCCGATTCATCTCCGCAATGAATGACCAATTCGACATCGGGTACCGCAAGTTGCTCGTGCTCATTGTGCGTATCAGAGATGAACCAGATCTTCATAAGGCTTGCAGTCGATCGATGTTGAAGTGCGTTCCCACCAATGCTTGCGAGCAAGCGTTGGAACGGCAATCCTGACAGGGTATGCGATAAGGGCTTCCTCGCCAAGCCACGTCGTCTGCGAATGAGTCAGTGCTCAGTTCCCTTCGCTTGCTTCAAACTCGTCTCGACGACAGTCGTTTGCACAACTATAATAGCGGGATGAAGAAACGGTCCAGTAAAAACAAACCGGAAAAGTCTAGCAAACCACAATCCAGTAGGTTTGATTCGCTTGAGCAAGAAGTGTACCTCAACCTTTGGCGAACCTACGATCGACTGCGGTCTATCGAAGATGAACTGTTTGCCCCACGAGGAATCACTTCGCAGCAATACAACGTTTTGCGATTGCTGGCGGCACACCACCCAAAGCCAGTGCCCACACTGACTATTGCAGAACGGATGATCTCAAGAGCTCCGGACATTACTCGCATGTTGGACAAATTGGAATCGCCCTCGTTCATTCAAAGAACGCGACCGCCTGAGAATCGAAGATTGGTTCTTATCAACATTACCGCAAATGGATTGCGGTTGCTTGATGAGATCGCGAAGCCATTGCAGGAATGCCATGCAAGGCAGCTTGGTCATCTTGACAGGCTTGAACTCGATCAATTGGTTTCACTCTTGAAGAATGCTCGTAAGCCGCATGAGCAAGACAAGAATCCTTGGCAGTAACACTTTCCTCGCAGACACAAGCAACTACATGAATACTTCCGACAATCTGCACTTGTCAGTCCAGTTCTTTTTCCAGATCGGCGTGATCTTGATCGCTTGCCGCATCGTTGGTTTGTTTGCGAAGCGACTCGGGCAACCACAGGTCGTTGCGGAAATGATAACCGGCGTCATGTTGGGCCCATCTCTGTTCGGGTTATTTTTGCCCGAGTGGCAACAAGCTATTTTTCCTTGGGACCGCCAACAAACCACGCGCGATACACAAAGCTATTTGTATCCAATTTCGCAGCTAGGCCTTGCGTTGTATATGTTTGTGGTCGGCTTGGAGTTTCGCGTCGACATCGTTCGAAGTCATTTCAAAAGTTCGCTTGCGGTGTCATTGGCCGGGATGATCGCACCGTTTGCCCTGGGTACTGGACTCGGCTGGTATTTCTTCCATTACACGGAGCTATTTCCCAAGCAAACCACGCTTGTCGCCGCCATGTTGTTCTTGGGGGCATCGATGTGCATTACGGCCTTTCCCATGTTGGCTAGAATTATCCATTTCAAGGGGCTAACTGGGACGCTCATGGGAACAGTCGCGATCGGGGCAGGAGCGATCGACGATGCGATGGCTTGGTGTTTACTTGCGCTAGTTCTTGCGATCCTCAAATCCGAGATTGCTGGGGCGGCCTGGAGTATGGGAGGAGGACTTCTTTTTGTATTGGTGGCCGTAGCAGTGGTACGTCCGTGCCTCGATCGATGCAAACATTGGTGGGTCGAAGCGGACGAAACGTTGAGCGATGCAGGCTTCATTGTAGGACTAGTGGCAATGACGTCTGGCTCATGGTTTACCGACACGATCCAGTTGCATGCCGTATTCGGTGCGTTTGTCATGGGTGCATGCATCCCCCGTGGAATCATGGCCAGAGACCTGATCGCTAGAATACAGCCCCTGTCCGTCGCGTTGTTGTTGCCGTTATTTTTCACTTACTCGGGGTTGAACACCAAGATTGGATTGCTCAATTCTACCTATCTCTGGGGAATGTGCGGATTGGTTTTTGTCGCCGCGGTTGCCGGTAAATTTGGCGCCTGTTGGCTGGCGGCGCGTTGGACCGGACTGCCAAATCGGGAAGCCCTTGGCATCGGGACCTTGATGAACGCTAGAGGACTCATGGAACTAATCATCATCAATATCGGTCTCCAGAAAGGTGTGATCAGCGAAGCATTGTTCGCAATCTTGGTTATCATGGCGGTAGTCACCACGCTGATGGCATCGCCATTGTTCGACGCGTTGGTTGGCTCGAACATCGACGCTACTAAAAAAACACGACTCGCAGGCTCGTGAACCGGTGTCTTGAACTGGATAAACTGGTTCCCTGGCTCTGTCTGCGAACCCACTGCCTCGCTGACTCTACCCGTTCCTTTAGATCCGCACTTCCCCACACCACCAGGATCCAATCTTGTATTTTGAACACGAGCCGTCCCCCATGAATACCAAGGTTCTAGGTTGGCATTGGCTCGTCGATTTCTTTCACTGCTCCAAATTGCCAATAGATCCGTTGATTCTCGAATCCATTCTGATTGAAGCAGCTGAATTGTCAGGTGCCACCGTCGTACAAACTTGCGTCCACCAGTTTTCACCACATGGGCTGTCCGGCGTCGTTGTTATTGCTGAATCGCATTTGGCCGCACACACTTGGCCTGAACATCAAGTTCTATGCCTCGATCTTTTCTCCTGCAGCGACAAAATCAATGCACAAGTTGCTATCGATTGCATTGCCGAGAGAATTCAGGCAGGAAAGGTCGAACAACGCAATTTAACACGTGGGAACTTGATAGATTAGAGCACTTCAATGAGTCGTTGCGTGTCACTTGTATCCTGAGTCATTCCCAAACCAAATAGGAATTCATAACCATGTTTCGTCGCACGGAAGGCAATCTTGAGTTGCGACCGATGATGACAAATGACATTCAAATGGCATTGCGCATCATTCACGACTACGACGAAGACGATGCGGCCGAAGCCCAAGCAACGTATCAGCGAGGGATCGAAGGCCAGTTTTGTTTGTGTGAGAACGGTACAGTCATTGGGGTGGTTGGAGCGAAACACATCCCGGATACCGACGGTTCATTCGGACTTTCTTGGACTTTTTTACAACGCGACCATCGACGCTCCGGTAAAGGGACACGAATGCTCAATTGGATAGTCGAGATCATGAAAGAGCAAGACGCTCGCAAAGTGTTCGTTCATGCAAGCGACTATATGCACCCAAACGAGGGCGATGTCTATCGGGATGCGCGAGATAACTACGTGCAAGTAGGGTTTACGCAAGAGATTCGGCAACCGGATTATTATGCGCCAGGCGAGTCGATGCTCGTCTACGGATTGCGTTTATCGCCACGCGAAGTAGTAAACGTAGTACTCAACCTCGACGACATCAAACTGACAGACGTCGACGAGATTCCAGAGACCAACGACGCGTATTGGTTGGCTTGGGAACTGGTTGCACAGGGGCAAGGGACGAAACCTCAGGACTTTCAACGCATCTTCGACGAGGTGAGGGGTTGGGGAGGCCGGACAATCTATATGGCGTTCCCCTCGGATGTTGCCAACGCATCCACGCTCGTTACGGCCGCTAGGTTCAAGACTTCCGGGCGGTTGATCGACTATTACGAGGACGGGATAGACGAAGTGCACTACCGGTACGACATGTGAGACGGAAGGCTACAACAAAGGGTTACACGCGGCAATGAAATAAGGTGTAAGGCATTTTGAAGCTGAACTGTCAGAGCAAAGTCGCGCAGTCGCACCCGGCACGCCCGGCACGTGCGACCTACCGCCAACTAAACCGGAAAGCCAATGTGCTTCATTCCTTCCCAGGAGCTGCCATCCCAATCGATGACCTCCCTGAGCCACGTTTCCACATTGGCTGAAAAGGCATTTAGCAATACCTCCCCCTTTTCCTTGCTAGCCAAGTGAGGCCAGCCGATATGGCCTATGCTGCTCCGATCCTTCGTGGTCCAAGCGCGATTGGCTGGACGGAATGCATTGCCTGGCTCGATGACCGGTGCATTTTTGAAGTCGCCTACAAGCTCGGGACGAAGGGCTAAAACCATGGACGTTTCCCATTCGCACGCGTGCCCCATTTCTCGTTGCTCGATCGCAGGATCAATCGTCCATGGTTCTATACCAAGCCCCCAGTAAGTCGCCATCAATAGCAAAAGGTCTTGGCGAATTCGATGACGTTGCCGTATTTCGAAGAGCGCATGCTTGGCAGGCACATCGTTCCCACCGTGACCATTGAGCAGCACAATCCGTTTGAATCCATGCGAAAGAAAATTTTCGACCAAGTCGTTGAGCATGTCCAGGTAGGTTCGGCTTGAGGCGGACAACGTTCCAAAAAAATCCAAATGATGATCCGAATTGCCGAGCCACATTAGCGGCGCGACCAGGATGTACTTGCTAAGCGATTTTTCGACTCGATCGACGATCTCGCCTAATAAAAGGCTGTCAGTCCAAACCGGCAAGTGATCGCCATGTTGCTCGATAGCGGCAATCGGGATAATAACCGGCGTTGCTCTTGATATTGCACCAATTTTGGGCGAACTTAGTTCAACTAGTTTCATGTTTCACATCGACTTTGAAATTCTTTAGACGCATTCAGAAAGTAGCAGCATTCTACGGTGCATTTAAAATGCGTGAAGTTGGCCAGTGTAAAACTCGTTGTTTAGCGCATTGCACTGCGAAGGAGGCTAAAATGCCGGCTGCATATGGGTTAAGGCAACTACATTCCTTGAGTCGACCTACGAGCAATTAGACGAATTCGATTCGATTCTGCTATTCGACTTTGCGTTTTTTTTGAATTGCCCAGAAAGAAAAAGGTTGTTGCCTTGTGTCTACAAGTAGAGAAATTTGCTATTCCGTCCACCCGCACCAATTGCCTACAAGTCTAATCTATGCCAGCAAATCCAGAAACACGCGAAAGCCTGATCCTGCGATTGCCATCTGCAATCGACGCGGACGCTTGGCAGGAGTTTATCGATCTATATGAACCATTGGTCATACGATTCGCCCGCCGACGCGGTTTGCAAGACGCTGACGCACGCGAGATAGCGCAGAATGTTTTTATCTCGGTCGCCAAAGCGGTCGATCGCTGGCAACCCGACCGAGAACGTGGGAAATTCCGCGCATGGTTGTTTCGTATCGCCCGAAATCAACTGATCAATTGGGTGGCCAAACACTCACGTGGCCGCGGTTCCGGTCGAACTTCCGTTTTGGATGCGTTGGCCCAAATCGACGCTTCGCCTAGGCAAAACGAAGCATTGGAACTCGACTACCGCCGCGAGATGTTTCGCTTGGCAGCAGCTCATGTTCGAGAATCATTTAGCGAATGTAGTTGGAACGCGTTTTGGAGGACGAGTGTTCTTGGTGAATCGATCGAATCGGTAGCGTTGAGCTTAGGGATATCTCACGGCGCCATTTACATAGCCCGAAGCCGAATCACAGCTCGCATGAAATGGATCATCGAGCAGTGGGAGCACAACGATGCAATCTAACTCCAGTGCGAAAAATACGTCCCGCCATCCTTGCTCGTTCCAACACCTAGAGCTAGTGCTGCATGGGAGCGAACAGAGTCCGAATTACGCTGAAGCGATTGCGCACATCGAACAATGCAAAGTATGCCAATCTCGACTCGAGGACAAGTCGACCATGGATATTCCCTGGTGGAGGGAAGCAAAGGAATCCTGGCTCGAAAGTGAACTACCGATTGCGAAATCGAATTCATCGCTTAGTTCTGTCTCCATCGAAATAGCCAGCGAGATGACCGAAGACTCGCAAGTCGAGTTTGAAACGGTCATGTTGTCTTTCTTGGAAGCGCCAAGCCATCCAGAACTTCTCGGTCGTCTGGGTCGATATGAAATTGAACGGGTGATAGGAACCGGTGGCATGGGCATCGTGCTCAAAGCGCACGATACCGAACTGCATCGTGTCGTTGCCATCAAGATTTTGGCGGCGCACCTCGCCAATAGCGCTTCGGCCCGCAAGCGATTTGCCCGCGAGGCACAAGCAGCTGCGGCCGTCCTGCATCCCAACGTGATCCCCATTTACAACGTCGAGTCGGAAGGGAAACTCCCGTACCTGGTCATGCAATGCGTGTCCGGCCAATCGTTGCAAACCAAAGTCGATCGTTGCGGAATTTTGGGGCTCACCGATACGTTGCGAATAGCTAAACAGACTGCAGCGGGCCTGGCTGCTGCTCATGATCAAGGGCTTGTGCATCGCGATGTTAAACCAGCCAATATTCTTCTAGAAGAGAACGTGGATCGAGTCATTTTGAGCGATTTTGGTTTGGCCAGAGCCGTTGACGACGCATCGCTAACCAGAACGGGGGTTGTGGCTGGCACACCGCATTACATGTCGCCCGAACAAGCCCGCGGCGATACGATCGACACGCGTAGCGATCAATTTAGTCTGGGCAGTGTCATGTATTTCATGTTAACAGGTCGAACTCCCTTTCGAGCTACCGGGGCGATGGGTGTTTTGCATCGCATTTGCAACGAAGAACACCGACCTATCGAACAAATCAACGTGGACGTGCCATTTGAAGTCGTAGCGCTCGTAGATCGATTGTTGGCCAAGGACCCAGCCAAACGATTCGATACGATGCATGTCGTGGAAACCGAAGTCGAAAAGCTCTTAGCGGCCCTGCAAAGTGGTGGCTTTTCAATTGCCAAACGGAAAAAGAGACGAGCCAGTTTCAAATGGATGACTACGAATGGAGTTACCAGGCTGACCATTGCGTTGGGTCTGCCAGCTTTGTTGGGTGCATTGGTAGCAGTTATCGTCATCTGGCAGTTTGCATTACCCAATTATCGGCAAATCATCAGTAAGCCATTGAGCATTCGTTCGATGGCCGAGCAGTTGAACAATGCGATTCTCGAAGACAATCAATTCCATGCCGAAGCAAGTCGGATTGAGCGAGAGTTGCTTTTCCTTTTGCAGCCTCCACCAGCCCAGATAGTCCCTTCGAATAGCCAATTTGAATCCGAAGTGCAAAGCATCGAATGGCAAATCAAAGCATATGAAGCAAGCGATTAGCCTTAAGCCTTAAGCCTTAAGCTATTTTCCATTTTCCATTTTCCATTTGCTGTCTGGCATAACTCTAAACCCTAAACCCTTTTGAAAGCCCAATCATGAAACGAAAATTCGTAACTTACTTAATCGCGGGTACATTGCTGGCCGCAAGCGTAGCCGGAACCATTCGCGTTTATGGCCAAGGCGGACCGAATCCCAAAGCCAAATTCGTTCCAGATAGCAATTCGAATTACCAGCCAGCTCCATCTTACCAACCAGCTACGTCTTACCAACCAGCTACGTCTTACCAATCAGATCCTTGGTTCAACCCAGTGGTTTCGCCTTCAGGTATTCCCTTAGGCTCTCACAATCTTCCCGTCAACGGCTGGGCACAACAGCCAATGGTAACCAATAACTATCCAATGCAGAACGGCAACTCCCGCCGTGTTTTCATTCAAAATAAAGACGGAAATTTTGAGCTAATCGAAAAGGAGCAAGGAGCTCCGCACAGTCCAGAGGATATGCAGCAGATTGCGAAAGCAGAACAGCAACTGCAAAATGCCCTTTCTCAAATTAGGTCTCCGGACGCCAACGAGGCAGCTAAAAAAGAAGCCAAAGACATTGTCGCAAAGTACTTGAAGGCTGAGTTCAAGGCGGACCAAGATTCGCGACGGGGGCATGTCGAACGACTGGAAAAGCAAGTCGAACAACTAAAGAAGCAACTTACCAATCGCGATGAGTCGCAAGACAAGTTGATTGAGTTGCGGATGCAGCTACTAGAGAACGATGCAACGGGATTGTCGTTTCCAGACGCATGGGGAAATCTAGCAGGGCAACCACACGTGGGAGGTTTTTCTCCGAGTATGGGCTATTCAGTTCGCCCCCAGTTCCCCAACTCTCGGCCTTTCCCCCCCCTTCAATCCTTTCCAGTTCAATCAACGCCATCGCCCAACGTTCCAGCCATTCCCATTCCCTATTCAATTCCTCCCAGTCAAGTCTTAAAGCCCCTCAATCCAGAGTAGTGACAAAAGGGATCAGGCCTCTTTTTAGTCACGGCAAAAAAAGAAAGAGACCTGAATTGACACGGGCTTCGCACTGCCAACGTTGAAGTAACGGTGGCAGCAAAGGGTCGAAGGGACTTAGTTCACAAGTACGCAGTCGGAGGATGTTCAAAACCGAATCGACGAATGGGTTGACCAGATTTTGTGCTCTCAGCGCTTCTTACTGGACTTGAAAGTAGGGTTTTGTTACCATTGACATCATGTCACAAGTTATCTTCAATACGCAAGGAACGATTCTGGATCGAGCGTTCAGCTCAATCCCGTCGGGCATGTCTGTCGACGCAGCGAAGTATTTTCTCTGCATTGATCTATCTGATTCAGATCGGCAACGAGCAAGCGATCTGGCTGCAAAAGCCCGTGCTGATTCGCTGACCAGTGAAGAGCAGTTGGAAATTGACGAGTACCGACGTGCAGGCCGCACGATCGAGATGTTGCGAATTCGTGCAAAGTCGGTGGTTGAACAAGCCCAGTGAAGCAAACACTTCTCGATTTGATTTGGTCTCGAGCAGATCGACGGTGCGAGTATTGTCACTTTTCGGAAGATCTCGCATGGCTACCATTTCAAGTCGATCACATCATTGCTGAAAAACATGGTGGCGCCACCAATGAAGACAACTTGGCCTTGAGTTGCTTCTATTGCAACAGTTTTAAAGGGCCAAATATTGCGGGGATTGATCCCAAAGGTGACCCAGTTGTTGCGGTTCAACTCTTTCATCCTCGCATAAATATTTGGATCGAGCATTTCGTATGGGATGGACCCTACCTTACAGGGTTGACGCCAACAGGACGAGCTACGATTGCCGTGTTGCGAATCAATGAGCCCGATGCAGTCGAACTTCGCAGCATGATACTAAACCTTCGGGAGATTCTGTAACGCGGGTTAGCATTGCCAATTCCACCCCGAAATCATCCCAAATCGCTATTCAGTCGTCCGTCGTGTACTGGTATGGCGTTCCCCAAGAATCCACTTTGATCGGTTTGAGGAGAAGCTTAACCCATTCTGCTCCTTTAGGAAAATCGTCAGGCTTCGTCCAAAGTGCATCGAGCGTTTTTGGAAAGATACTATGATTTCGCTGATAGGCGTTCAAGGCCGTCACCAATGACTCTATCACAACTTCCTTTGACGGAGCAGTTGTTGCTTATCTAACTCGATTGCGAAGCGGTAATACTCGACATCCGTAACAAACCCATCACTATCTTTGTCGGCTACAGAAAAATCACCCCCCGTCCCAAATTCATCCTTGTCAAGATCGCCGCTACGATCTGTATCTAGCTGGGACATCAAACCGGCCGTGCTGTTCCACTTGGACAGGTCAAATGCCGTCTGTGCGTCGGGTACAAAGTCCTTGATATCCGCCAGCTTGTTTGATTGCAGCAGTCGAAGTGCAGCATGAAAAGTGAAGAAGTCCTGCTTCCATTCCAAAGGTTTCGCTTTGAGAGAATATATGCCAACGTCCGATTCCCAAGTATTCACATCGATTCTGCTCATTCGTATAGTCAGTAGTTCTGGGGCAACTGGCTGAATCGAGTTCAAACATGACTTCGCCAACTCGCGAAGCGGCTGAGCTAGATCCGCCGAAAGATTCGCCACCGAGATGAAGCGGAGCATGAAAATTCCGCACGGCACGTTGCCATCTGCGTTTCGAAAAATTGAGTTGTATTCCTTACTTCTCTCGTTCATCATCTGATTGACTCGATTGGTATTAAAATGCGGAGTAGTTTCTGCAAGACGATGCTGTTCATGTTTAGACATGGCAATCAAGATGTTCTCGATCGCGACTACAGCTTCTTTTCGGACCCGCGCCAGCGAATCGGGATCGAGCAGATAGTACATTGCGTCCGCTATTTCGCTTGGAGTTGACGCCTGTGTTTGCAAGACTCTGAGAACCAATAAATCCATGGCATGCAGCACTTCAACTGGCTTTTGTTCTGTCAGATCAATAAAACGCCAAAATACCGACCTCGAGCTGAAAACCCGATGACAGTAGCGGGTCAATTCGTCTGGATTGAAATCCGAATTCTTTAGGAGTAAGTCCAAAAGAAGGTTTGCAACCCCAACCCTAATACTTTGCGCTGACACTTTAGCGTCTAGCAACATTAGCGATTGTGCGTAGATCCGGTCGTTTTGTATTAGTTTTCTGAGGTCGCGGCCCTGCTGCACAAGTACGTCAGTTGCTGGTGCCTGAGTGGTGCTCAAGATCGCGAGCAGCCTGATTTCAAACTCGTCCTTAGTCGCAATTATCTTCTCGATCTCTAGTACTCGAAAAATGATTGCGGAATTATTGCTGAATCGAGGAATCTGCGAGTTAAGCGGTTTGCGAATTCTTTCGCGATCCTCTTTGGTTGCCAGCCCAATGATCGCTCCGAGGCTTTCATTCACCGGGTCAAAGGCTCTTTCTCGATCGAGTATTGCGAGCCACTCTTGTAGTGACTTTCCATTAAAAGTTGGAACATCGGGGGAGGAAGTTGAAACTACTAAGCGCGGAGATCCAAGATTCGTCTGACCTCCAGGCTGTTCAGTTCGACGAACCCTTGCCACAATCGTCTCACCTTTTTTCAACACGAACGCTTGGTTTGTCATCGTGATCGAATCGGTTGGCGAGTCGATGAGCAGTTCGTATTTGCCAGCCCGCAATCGAATCGAATTGGCTCCTTGAGAAAGCTGGACGTCGTCAACTTCTTTGCCGTCTGACACGACGCGGACGCGTACTTCGTCTACTTCCGATTCGACGACAACT